>JAZKZG010000094.1:0-80993 GCA_045612565.1 Eubacteriales bacterium | reverse complement strand
TGTGAGCGATGTAAGTGCAATACAACTTGAGAATGCGTTTGAACCAATTGTTGTCACACCGTCACCCATCATCACCATCTCAAGAAGAGTACAGCGATTAAACGCACGATCACCAATAGATGTTACACTGTCGGGGATTATTACTATTATGAGTTCGTCACAATCATAAAATGCATTGGCGCCGATTGTTGTAACGCCGTCATCTATAACAACGGTATTGATTTTTCTTTTAATCGAATTCCATGGCTGGTCACTTAGCGAATAATCGGCCATTTCACCTGTACCGCTAATGGTAAGTTCACCTATGGTGTCGTCAAATGACCAGTTTACGTTTTCACCGCAACTACCGCTTGTAACGGTGTTTTTTTCCAAGCCTTCTTCGGATCTTATTGTTCTTGCACCATCAACATAATAATAGTCATAATCCACATTGCCTGTTGCAAGAACGTTGTTTTGTTCGTTTTTGTAGTTTGATGACCAGGTGGGGCTGATATAGCAACCTGTCATATCAATCTTTGTATTGCTGTCACCAATTCCAACATTAATTTCATAACCAAGGAATGTGTTGTTTTTAAACGAAGCAAAGTTGGTGAGATCACCACTAGGTGTGTTGTACCAGATAATAAAGTTCTCTTTTGTACCAACGGTATTGATAACAAGGTTATCTTCATAAGTTACCTTTGAATACTCATTACCCATAATTCTGAGTTCGGGATTGCCGTTTGATGCATACGAGTTATAGAAAATGTTGTTTGTGATTTCTAACTCTGCAAACTCGCCAAGCGCGGCATCGGGAGCCTTATCTGTGTAGAAGCCGCAGAAGTCATAACGCGCCTCACGACCTTTACCCTCAAATCGAGCAATGTATGAGTTTTTGAGAGCAATCTTAGCGTTTTTATACGGAGCCCATTTGAGCCATGAGAACTGGAGAAGATTTACTTTTGAATAGTCGGCACAAAAACCGTCTATGATGAATGTCGGCGAAATCTTCTCGTCAAAAAGACGGTTGTTGTTGTTTTCCATATCAAGTTTGCCAACGCGTAAGTTGATGATATGTGTTTCGTCGATATTGTTTGCAGCAGATGCGCCTGTGTTGTGTGAGTTGGGGTTCCAGAAACTCATCGCATAACGTGTCATTATATACGTACGACCTGTGGGAAGTTCAAGAATTGGAGTTGATGTGTCGGTCTGATACAAATATGTGTTGATGAGTTTTAAAACAGTTTTGGTACTGCTCTGGGGACGGAACGAATCGTAAAATCTGTGAGCGATCTGCATACCAAGGATAGTAATTTCACCAGAGGCAGCGCCGTCGATAACGATATCGTTACAGATGGTGGGGTTAACACTCCATGCAGAATTGAGTTCCCATGTTTTTGTCGGATCTGTTGTGTTTACAACGTTGGGGTTGTCGTTCCAGTTTGCACCGAACACTTCAACAGATGATTTAACACGAAGTTCGGGATATGTACCGGCAGAGAGAATAACCTGCGGTGTCTGTCCACGGGCAGCAAGGTCAGCCGCCCTATAAGCCTCGTCAAAAGAGGCAAAAGCGTTTACACCGGCGGTGAACTGCCATGTCTGGCCCTCCCACTCAATATTGAGTTTTGTTCCTGTTTCTTTGTTTCTGGCTTTTGACGAAACAATACAAGCTGTCTTTTTGAGTTCGGGAATTTTATCACTCGAAGGATAGCTTTCATAGTCATCGGCAAAAACCGGTGTGGTAGCAAAAGCAACAGTTGGCAAAAGTCCAACTATCATTACCACAATTAATATTAAACTTATAATTCGTTTTTTCATCCAAGAACCTCCTGAAAAAAGATTATACATTTTAATTATATCATATCATTTTTAAAAAACAACACAAAATAAAAAACGCAGTGACATCAGTCACTGCGTTTAAATTCAGTTTTTACGCAACGTAGTCGCGGTGGAAGATATAAAGAATCTGTGCGGCTTCGGCACGGGTTGCGGTCTTTCTGGGACCGAACGAACCGTCTTTATATCCTGTTACGATATCTGCCATCTGGCATGATTTCACGGCATTTTTTGCATATTTTGCAATTGATGTATCGTCCTTGAATTTTGTCTCTTTGTTAGGTGTTTTAAGGGTGATATGCATATATTTTGCAAAGTTTGTAACCATCACGCAAAGGTCCTGACGGCTGATTGAGGTCTCGGGTCCGAATTTTGTTTTTGAAACACCCGCAACAACACCGTTTTCGTTTGCCCACTTGATTGCGGCGGTATAATATTTACCGCTCTTTACGTCACTAAACTTTGTAGTTGTTTTGTTTGCTTCTTTGCCTGTATCAACACCTGCGATACGTGCAAGAATTGTAATAAACATACCGCGGTTTACTTCGGTATTGCGCTCGAATGTTGTTTTGGTTATACCCTTGATAAATCCGTAACTATAGGCATAATCAATAGCATCAGAATACCATTTTCCTGCTTTAACGTCAGTAAATACCTTGCTTGAATCTACCATCTTGGGAGCGCTGACGTTTACAACACAGCCTGTAATAGCGTTATCAACCGACACGATTATGTATGTTGAACCTGCCGAAACACCTGTTACGCGGCCTTTATCGTCAACCACAGCAACAGACGGGTCAAACGATGCATAACTTACTGTCTTTTTGGAAACGCTGTCGAATTTTGCTGTAATCGTATCGCTCTTACCTACCTCAACATTTATTTCGGGTTTGTCAACGCCAACTTCAAAAGCCCAATCATAGTTGTCATCAACCACTGTGATAGTAGTTGTTGCAGTAAGACCGTACTCTGATGTTGCGGTTATGGTAGCACTGCCCTTGGCAACTGCCACAGCGCGATTGTTTTCGTTGAATTTTACAACCTTTTCGTTTGATGATGTGTATGTGAGTTGTTCGTTTTCGTAGCCGGGTAAAAATACAAATATTTCGTCAATCCAATCGGTTGTGCCGACAGTGATTACATAATTTTTAACAATCGGAATCATATAGGTTGCAAACATCGGCTCTGCAATCTCGATTGTAACGGTTGCCTCATCAGTTTCGTCAAGTTCAATCGTAAAGCGTTCGGGGCGCTGCTCAAAGCAATCGATGTTTACAGCAATATCATCACCGTACTGACTCGCATACTCATCGTAACCAACATTGATAGAAACATCACTTGTCACTTTAAGGTTCTTAAGGCCGTCAGCTGTCGGGAAGTATTCAACCATATGTATAGGATTGTCTTTTGTAAGTTTTATTTGTTTTTTAACTTTATACTCAAGTTTTTCGGGTGCTTCAACCTTTACTTTGATGCTGTCTTTAAGGTTGCCGCAAGTTGCAGTAACTGTATACTCGCCAACTTCATTGAATGTAATAAAAGCGGTTTTTGTAAAACAGTCTGCGTAGTAGTTATCAGAAGGTCCTGTGATATCGAGTTTTATCTCGCCGTTAAGTCTGCCGTTTGTTACAAAGTCAAGATATAATTCCTTGCCGCTGTATGCTTTAACCTGCTCGGTATTGCCGAGTCTGAATGTTGTGGCATCTTTGAGTTCGGTGATTTTAATTTCGGATTCTATCTCTTCAGAGTATGTAGAGAGTGTAATATTACACTGTTTACCTGCCTCTAAATATGCCTCACAGTAATCGTAGCCGTCATAGAAGTTACCGTTACTGTATACGCCGATACTTATATCAAGAGCGTCGATAGTGTACCAACCGCTCTTTGCAGGAGTAAATGTATAGCAGTTTTGGTAGGTATCATATGTAACGGTTACTTTTTTAGCCTCATTGAGTTTGAGTTCGGGCGATTTTTTACCTGTTATAAAGATTTCTTCTGTGACATTACCAACTTTTGCAGTTACAACAACCATACCCTCTTTAACAAAAGAGATGTATGCATTTTTGCCGTCTTCCATAGTTGTTACATGTGCCACGGTTGTATCATCGACCGACCACTCAACTTCATCGGCAAGATAGCCGTCGACACCACTCAGATAGAGTTCCGAACTGAACTCTATAGGCATAACATCGCCTTTTTCATTAACGATTTCGATTGTTGTAGCGGGAGTTGCTTTTTTAACAAGAATGCTGTAGTCTGCTGTGTCACTGTATTCCAAAGATGCACCTACAACATAGTTTACACCGCCATCGAGATATACACATTCGCTTCTATCATCGGTGTAAGTTTCATTAACGTGCCAACCCTCTTCTGATTTTATGTAGTAATAGAGGTACTCCGATGATGCGTATTCAAAAGTATAATATCCCGATTCTGCGGGAGTGAAAGCATATTCAACACAGGCATCTGTCAAAGTGCCTGATTTTTTTACGTTAAGGTCGAGTTTTTGCCAATCTGCAACAGTCACTTCAACGTTTTTGCTAAGACCGCTCTCAGTTGTATAGGTAAGAACAGCGCTACCTACTTTCTTTGCGCAAAGGTAACCTTCTTCGTCAAAGCCCACAACTTCTTCGTTTGATAAGGTAATGGTAACATCTTCGTAAAGTGAACCAATCGGTGCAAACGAATGATCGGTATTTATGTACTGACCGGGATAAACTGTGATTTTGTCTTTTTCAACAACGATTGCAGTGGGGGCTTTAACCTCGGTAACAGTCATTGTAAACTGTGCTTTTCTGGCAGAATAATAACATCTGGGTTTGATTGTTATTTTCTCGCCTTTTTCGAGGTAATAATGTACGCCGAAGTTGGCATCTGTGTAGCCGTTATTTGATACAACGAGTTTTCCGTCTTTGTCAAAAACAGAAACATAAGTATCAATATCTTCTGACTCGGAATAGATAAAATAAGTTGCTGTTTTGGGTGCAACAAATTCAAAGACGTTGTTTGGAGTGTATCTGTCAACAGACACAGTCTTTTTTTCGTCTACTTTGATTGATGCGGGTGCAACATCTGCAGCAAATGCAAACGGAATCATTCCAAAGAGCATTACCGCAACAATGAGCATCGATAACAATTTTTTCATAATTTTTTTCCTTTCAGTTGTATTAATTTCATTTTAACAAAGACAACCATCATTTGCAATATAAAACACAAATATTAACGTTTTCAAATTGTGGCCCACAGCAAAACAGTCTGTCACTTTTAGGGAGAGTTCGGTGCGTGTACATATTTGATTGATGTTGCATTCCAAGCGAACTGATTGGCTTTTTGGACACAAAAAAATGGGTGGATAAACCACCCATTTTGAAAAGATAACTTAAATTACTTAAGTTCAACTTTTGCGCCAGCTTCTTCAAGCTTAGCTTTGATTGCTTCAGCATCATCTTTTGAAGCGCCTTCTTTAACAGCCTTAGGAGCTGCTTCAACGAGATCTTTTGCTTCTTTAAGACCAAGACCTGTGAGCTCACGAACAACCTTGATAACGTTGATTTTCTTGTCGCCAACTTCAGCAAGGATAACGTCGAACTCTGTTTTCTCTTCTGCAGCTGCTGCTGCGGGACCTGCTGCTGCTACAGCTACGGGAGCTGCTGCGCTAACACCAAATTCTTCCTCGATTGCTTTAACGAGGTCTGCAAGCTCCATTACGTTAAGAGCTTTGATATCTTCAATAAACTTTGCAATATCTGCCATTGTAAATTTCCTCCAAAAATAATTTTTTTATTAGTTTAGTGTGCGTATAAATTACGCAGGGGTAGCTTCGTTCTTCTGATCTGCAACTGCCTGAAGAGCACGGGCAAGACCCGAGATGTTGCCATTGAGAGCGTAAAGAAGCATACAAAGAAGTTGCTCTCTGTTGGGCATTTTTGAAAGTTTTTCAACTTCAGCAACGCTGATAGCTGCACCTTCCATAATACCGCCCTTGATTTTAAAGTTTTCGTTTTTCTCAGCGAACTCACCGATGATTTTTGCTGCAGTAACGTGGTCGTCACATACTGCAAGAGCGGTGGTACCGTTAAGGATATCGTCAAGACCCTCAATACCTGCCTCTTTTGCGGCAAATCTTGTAAGAGTATTTTTAACAACTGTGTACTTAACGCCTGCTTCTCTGAGATTTTTACGAAGAACAGTATCATCAGCAACGCTGATGCCGCTGTAGTCAACAAATACACCTGTTGTGCAACCCTTGAGTTGCTCGGTGATTGTAGCTACTGCCTGTTGTTTTGCTTCAAGAACCTTTTGACTGGGCACTTTAGTTTCACCTCCGTATTATTTTTCTCACCGACCAAAATGTTGGTCGAATTGAAATAAAAAACGCTCCCGTGCAGACATTGAGACGGGAGCATAATAATGCTTTTTAAATAAAACATCTCCTCGGCGGGCTAATTTTAAGCGTGATTAAACGCACCTGCTGTCTGCGAAGTATTTTTAACTAATTTAGTATAACACACCCAAAATGGTATGTCAACAGTTTACTGCATTTTTGCAGTAGAAATTTTAACACCGGGGCCCATTGTTGAAGCGATTACACAGCTCTTAACGTACTGACCCTTTGCTGCTGAAGGACGAGCTTTAAGGATAGCGCCCATAAGTGTTTCAAAGTTCTCTGTGAGTTTTTCAACACCGAACGAAACCTTGCCCATCGGGCAGTGGATGATGTTAGTTTTATCAAGACGGTACTCAATTTTACCGGCTTTGATTTCGTTAACTGCTTTGGTAACGTCCATTGTAACGGTACCTGCCTTGGGGTTAGGCATAAGTCCCTTAGGACCAAGCACACGACCAAGACGACCAACAACGCCCATCATATCGGGAGTTGCAACAACAACGTCGAACTCAAACCAGTTCTCGTTCTGAATTTTCGGGATAAGATCCTCTGCGCCAACATAATCAGCGCCTGCTGCTTTTGCTTCGTCTGCTTTGTCGCCTTTAGCAAAAACAAGAACACGGGTGGTTTTACCTGTACCGTGCGGTAAAACAACGGCGCCTCTAACCTGCTGGTCAGCATGACGTGAGTCAACACCGAGTTTTACGTGTATTTCGACTGTTTCGTCAAATTTAGCTTTTGCGCCCTTGATAACAAGGTCCATAGCCTCTGCTACCTCATAAAGTTTTGCAGAGTCACGGAGTTTTGCGCTTTCGAGATATTTTTTTCCTCTTTTCACCTGTTAAATCCTCCATTCGTGGTTATTACGGAAATTTCCTCCCACCTGACAAGAAACAATTATTCTTCGACTGTTACGCCCATGCTTCTTGCGGTACCTGCAATCATACTCATTGCGGCTTCAACTGTTGCTGCGTTAAGGTCGGGCATTTTTTGCTCTGCAATTGCTTTTACCTGATCCTTTGTAAGCTTAGCTACCTTTGTTTTGTTAGGTACGCCTGAACCGCTCTCGATACCTGCTGCCTTTTTAATAAGAACAGCTGCAGGCGGAGTTTTTGTGATGAAAGAAAATGAATGATCCTGATAAACAGTGATTACGACAGGGATAATGTATCCGATATCGTTCTTTGTTCTTTCGTTGAACTCCTTAGTAAATGCCATGATGTTAACACCGTGCTGACCGAGTGCCGGACCAACAGGCGGTGCGGGAGTGGCTTTACCTGCGGGAATTTGAAGTTTGATGTAACCTGTAACCTTTTGTGCCAACTTGAACACCTCCTAAAAAAATGTGGTAAAATAGCGGAAAGACATTCTCTCCTCCCACTCGCGATGAAACCTTCACCGCTATATAAACGCGAAAACGCAGTTTATATCAAAAACCTTAGCCTATTTTGCCGGCGTAACCTGTTCGTACGCCAACTCGACAGGAGTTTCCCTGCCGAACATTGAAACCAAAACTTTAAGACGTTTTGTGTCGCGATAAACTTCTTCGACAACACCGACGCAATCTGCAAAGCCGCCATCAACGATTTTAACGCTGTCGCCCTTTGTAAATTCGTCTGTGAACACAACTGTTTCGACACCGAGTTTTTTAACCTCTTCTTCCGAAAGCGGAATCGGAGTGGTGGTTGCACCGACAAAACCCGTAACACCGCGTGTGTTGCGCACAATAAACCATGTGTCGTTGGTCATTATCATTTTTATAAGAATATAGCTCGGGAAAACCTTACGCTCATATTCTTTGACATCGCCTTTGTCGTTTTTTTCAATTACTTTTTCGGTGGGCACCCTTATGTCAAAAATCATATCACCGAGTTTACGGTTTTCGATGATTTTTTCAAGGTCTGCCGCAACCTTGTTCTCGTAACCCGAGTAGGTATGTACTACATACCACTGTGCAGTATCAGACATAACTCTGTTCTCCTTAAAATTGCGTAGTAAATCAACCTAAAATTGAAGGAAGTTTATTGAGCGCAAAATCAAGTCCTGATGAGAAAATAAAGTCGAGAAGCCATACAACAACGCCCACAACAAGAACAGTAACAATAACAACTATTGAGTTATTGAGAGTCTGTTTGGGTGTCGGCCAGACGATTCTTTTGAGGGCTTCAACTTTAACCTCTCTGAAAAAGCCGCCAATTCTTTTAAAGATATTGCGTTTTTCTTTTGTAACTTTCTCAGCCATTTTTTCGACTCCTTTACTTAATGAACAAAAATTACTTTGTTTCCTTGTGAAGTGTGTGTTTTTTGCAGAATCTGCAGTACTTGTTCATTTCAAGTCTGTCGGGGTCGTTCTTTTTGTTTTTCATTGTGTCGTAATTTCTTTGCTTACATTCTGTACAAGCAAGTGTAATCTTTACGCGCATTATTCGGCACCTCCTGTTAAAAATTTTGCCTCCCTGCTTAAATTAACAGGACATTTTTTTGCACAAAAAAATAAGCCCTGCTTACAGGTACTTGACATTATAACACGACACATTTGTCGTGTCAATAGTTTTTTAAAATTTATTCAGAGTGATTTTTCAGTTCTCGGCAATGTCATAGTTTATAATATATTTTTTACTTGACTATGATTAATGCTTATTATATAATACAATGAGATATAAATCAAGTATAGGTGGTAAATATGCCAAAGAATATCGCACTACTTACAATGTCGCTTAATATCGGCGGTGCGGAAACGCACATATATGAACTTGCGTGTGAACTTGCACGTAGTGGTAATAACGTCACCGTTTTTTCGGCAGGCGGTGTTTATGCTGACAAATTAATACAGAACGGGGTGAATCACGTTGTTGCACCCCTTAATAAAAAGGACCCTGTAAGCCTTTATAATTCATATAGAATACTGTGCGATTTTGTAAAGAAAAACCGCCCTGATGTTATACATTCACACACTCGCATATCCAACTATACCGCAAACATTGTATGTAAGCAGTTTGGCATACCGCTTGTAACCACCGTACATTTTAACTTTAAAACAGGATTTTTCCAGAGAATATTTTCAAAGTGGGGAAACAGGGCAATTGCGGTAAGTGAGGACCTCAAAACCTATGCCGCAAACAGTTACGGTTACCCGCTCGAAAACATATCAGTCACCGTAAACGGCATCAATCTTAATACATTCTGCAAACGCGACGACCCCGAACTCAAAAAGCAACTCGGCATTGAACCCGATAAAAAAGTAGTGCTTTGCGTTTCGCGTCTTGACGAGGTGGCAGGTGACCACGTATACCGCGTTTTGTGTATGGCAGAGCGCATTTATGAAAATAACCCCGACTGCCGCATCGTTATTGTCGGCGGCGGTACACGTTATAATGAATTTATTAAAAAGGCAGAGGGCATCAACGCCGCCACAACAAAAGATTTTATCCGTCTTGTAGGTCCGCAGACCGATATTTACAGATTTTGTAATATCGCCGACCTGTTTATAGGTATTTCGCGTGCCGCACTCGAGGCAATGGCTTGTCGTGTACCCACCATACTTCTTGGAAACAGCGGCTACATCGGTCTTTACAGCAAAGAGACCGAGGCGGTGTGTATCGACACAAACTTTACCTGCCGCGGCTGTCCATATCCCGATGACAGCGAAATTTTAAGTCTTGTTCACGATATGCTTTCAAATCCGCACAACTACGCTGAACTTGTTGAAGGCGGATATCAGATTGTTAAAAATCTCTATTCGGTACACCGCATGGCAAACGATGCCGTCACCGCATATAACGATGCAATAAAAGCAACAAAACCGTATGACGTAATGGTGTGCGGTTACTACGGCAGACACAACCTCGGCGATGATATGTCGCTTGAGGCGATACTTAAAAACCTTAAAAGCACCTGCGACATAAACAAAAGCGTACTTATTACTACAGATATAAAAAGCAAACCGCATCTCGAAGGCATAGAGTGTGTACACCGCTTTGATATTTTAAAGATTTCAAAGCTTATGAAAAAAACACGTATGTTTATACTCGGAAGCGGTTCAATACTTCAGGATTCGACATCGTCACGTTCGATTTTCTATTATCTTTATATATTGTCACAAGCACTCAAAATGTGTCCCGCAACAATGCTTTACAGCAACGGCGTAGGTCCCATAAAACGCAACTGTCACAAAAAGCGCACAGTACAACTTCTTGACAGAGTTGACAAAATAATGGTGCGTGATGAAGGCTCGGTTGACTACCTTAAAAAGATAGGTGTATGCAATAAAAATATCTTTTTGTCGGCTGACGAGACATTTACGCTTGAGCGCTCGATGATTACAAGCGCATACACGCTCGAAAAAGACAAAAAATACCTTGGCATAAACCTCAGATTTTTAAATATGAGTGACACATTTTTGACTGAGTTTTCACAGTTTGTGTCGCAAGTTAGCAAAAAATACGGTTTCACTCCCCTGCTTATCCCGGTACACTATGACCAGGATATTCCCGCGCTCAAACGCCTTTCGTCGCGTCTTGACTGTGAACATACGTTTATCACCCAGAAACTCGCACACGAGCAGACACTGTCACTCATTTCACAGTGCGAAGTTTCGGTGCTTGAAAGATTACATGCAATCATCTTTTCGGGCATATTTGATGTGCCGTTTATTGCGGTAGACTATGACCCCAAGGTAAAATCGCTCTGTAAAGACCTTGGAATAAGCGAATATATCATATCACTTGATAACTTTGATAAAGATGAGGCGGTTTTGTGCTTTGACAGCCTTATGCAAAACATCGACGCGGTGGTTGCCACCGTTAAAACGAGCGTTGACCAAAAGCGCACTATGGCAAAAAATAACGCACTCGGCGCAAAGGAACTTTTGGATTTATGAGAATTTTAGGACTTGATTACGGAAACCGACGCACAGGCGTTGCAATTAGTGACGAGACCGAGTTTCTGGCATCATCGGTGGGCAACGTTGTAGAAAGCGACCCCGAAAAGTGTGCCGAGAAGGTGGCAGAAATCTATCATGAGCGCGGTGCCGAAAAAATTGTTTTGGGACTTCCCAAAAATATGGACGGAAGTTCAGGCTTCAGGGTGGAGCATACACTGAAATTCAAAGAACTTTTACAAAATCTTTTGCCCGATACCGAAATTGTTTTGTTTGACGAGCGTATGACAACAATGGCGGCGGCACAGTATATGAACATCACCGATGTTCGCGGCAAAAAGCGCAAAAACACAATCGATACACTTGCTGCAAAAATAATTTTGCAAGACTATCTGGACTCGAAACGATGAAAAAACTTTTACCTATATTAATATGTATAGTTTTGTTAATGTCGGGCTGTAGGCAATCTGTCTACAGTACCGACTTTTTTGCTATGGACACATTCATGAGCGCAACTGTTTACGGTAATGACCTCACAAAAGAAATCGAGACCGAGGTTTTGCGAATTGATGAGATGCTGTCGCTTACAAATAAAGACTCGCAGACAAACACCTATAACCGTGGGGATACAAAAAATCTTTCTGCGGAGTTCAAGGAATTGACGATAAAATGTGCAGAATATAGCAAACAGACGGGCGGTGCATTTTATGTGGGTCATCAGGCGGTTTATGATTTATGGCAGGACAGTGTACCGACAGACGCGCAGATAACGGCGGCAAAGGCAGAAAACAAAATCGGCTTTGGTGCGGTGGGCAAAGGCTATGCCGCAAGTAAAGTACGTTCGCTTTTAAAACAAAACGGAGTGACGAGTGCCGCAATATCGCTTGGCGGAAACGTATGTCTTGTTGGTCGCGACAGTGACGGCACAAAGTGGCAGGTGGGCATACAGCACCCGATAAAAACCGATGATATTATTGCGAGTATATCGGCTGAGGACACGGCAGTTGTAACCTCGGGCGGATATCAGCGGTATTTTGAAAAAGACGGTGTGCGCTATCACCACATAATCGACCCCGAAACGTGCGCACCTGCCGACAGTGGCATTATCTCGTCTACAATCATAACTCCCGACGATACCCTTGCCGATGCATATTCGACAGCGGTATATGTTATGGGTGTTGAAAAGGCGACCGATCTTTACAGACAAAACGATTTTGAGATGATACTCATAACCGATGACACGGTATATTACACAGAGGGTCTGAAAGACGATTTTGAACTTTGCGACGATGACTTTAAAGCGGAGATGATAACAAAATGATTTTGCACGACTATCACACACATCCTCAGATAATAAATGATGACACCGGGTTTGACGCATTTGTAAAACGCGCACTTGAACGCGGTATTAAAGAAATCTGCATAACTGACCATATGCCGCTTTTGTGTTCGAGCGCAAGTGACCGCATACCGCACGGCAAAGTGGCACAGTATTGCAAAACAGCACGTAAACTCGCAAAGCAGTACAAAAACATTATAACTGTGCGTGTCGGAATTGAGGTTGATTGGCACCCGTCTATTGAAAACGAGGTCAAAGCGGTGCTTTGCAACAATAAGTTTGACTGGGTAATTGGCTCGTCGCATCTCCACGCAATAAAAAATGCCGACATATTCAGCAAAGTAAAAACACAAACCGAATACGCACGCGCGATGATGGAAAATACCGAATCGGCGGCAAAAAGCGGATATTTTGATGCGATTGCTCACATTGATATGTACAAATGGGTGTTTTCACGCCCTGACAGATTTCCTTTGGCAGACGACGGTTTTTTAGAAAATAACATTGCAGATGACATTGACAAAGCGCTGATTGCAATAAAGCAAAACAGACTGCGTCTTGAAATCAATCCACACTTTGCAAGCGGGGATTTAACAAAAATGTACCCAAGCGAGTACATTACACAGCGTGCGCTTGAATTGGGGCTCGAGTTTTACTATGGCTCTGATGCGCACAAGCCCGAAAACGTGGGAGATATGCTTGATACACTTTTAAAAACAGAACCGTACAGGAGTGCACTGTTATGATAACAAACCTTAACAAAATAATTACATTTGACAAAACCGACGCACACGTGCACACGCATCTTTGCGACGGCAAACCCGAAATGACGGTTGCCAATATTGCAAAGACAGCAAAAGAGCGCGGAATTGAACAGATAATTTTAACACCGCACTTTCACAAAAAAGTGAGTGACGCATCAATGACGCTGTACGAAGACAGCGATGAGAGTATTTTTTTGCAGTTGCGCGATGAGATAGCCGCGCTTGACACCGATGTTAAAATACTGCTGTCAACCGAGGCAGATATTCTTGATACCGAGGGTCATTCATCGGCGGATATTTTTAGTCAAAAGACAAAGGACACGCTTGATGCGGTGACGCTGACGCTTAACTATCATCCGCTTTTACCGCTAAAATGTGTTGAAGTGACATACAGCGCGTGTATTGAAACTATATATGAAAGCGGATATTACACAAAGTGCGAGGAGGCGACGGGCGGAACCGAAAAGATACTTGAAACAATGTACGAATCGCAGATAAATGCAATAAAACGGGCGGACTTTCCTGCAATCGTCGGTCACTTTTTTGCAGCACACTCAAATGCTGTAAACAGTTACAGTTGGTTTAACGCTAAAAAAGAGCATATTAATATAATGAAAGAAGGCGCATCAGAACTTGTAAAAGTATGCGCCAACAAAAACGCTGTTATTGATCTTACCGGTATACACCCAAAAGACGAAACGCTTTTGCAAAAACGGCAACGTGACGGCTTTTTCTATGATTTTCAGAAATGGTTTGTTGACTACGCAAGAGATAAAGGTGTAACTCTCACCTGTGGCTCCGATGCTCACAGCCTAAAAAGCGTGGGTAGCGTTGATTACTATAAGTTTTTTAAATAAAAAACGGAACGATTTCGTTCCGTTTTTATTATGCTTTGTTGATACAAAATCCTATATCAGTCACTATCCTTAACAGCGTTACAACGCACTGTAACACGGCTACCGCCGCCTAATGTACAAGTATATAACGAAAGGTCAAATCCGCTTGTAATCATTTCTTTTGTTGCGGTTTTTGGCAGAGTTTCCAAAATCACAACTTCATAGTAGTGCGCCGTTCCGCCCACATCGGTAAACACAACAATATCTCCCGCTTGTAAACCGGATAATCTGCCAAAATGTGATTTATAATTATGAGCGGCGATAACAAAATCTTTTTCGTAATATGACCCATAGTAATGACACGGTGCTTTCTTTAACTTTGCATAACTCCAATCTGTTAAAACAGGCAATTCTAAATCTAATACAGGAACCGAAAGAACGCCGATACAGTCATAATCGTCCACTTTAATGGTAGCCATTTCTGTATATTCAGGTCCGGGTGTTTTCTCATCGGTTATACTTCGTATATCCTCAAGAAGAGATTGAGCTGTCTTTTTTGAATTTTTGTCTTGCCACCTATTGTATACTATCAAGCCGACAGAACTCAGTATGCAAACAACACCAAGGAAAACACATATTACACCTATCCATTTACGCATTTGTTTTCCTCTTTTTCTGTAACAGCACAATACCTACCGCAATTAAAAGCATACCGCCCATTGCCAACGCAGGAATCGGCCACATCAACTGACCGGTTTGTATTAAAGTCGAAGTATTAGTAACTGTGAAAATATAACCGTTTTGCTTATAAGTTGCAGTAAACCCTTTCGGCACGTCTACTTCTTTGACACTGTAAGCATCGCTTACAGGCATATCGTCATAAGTTACTTGCCAATCGTTTTTAACATCAAGAATTGCCGTCTTGACTACATTTCCACTTTTAAGCAACTGAACGGTAACACTTTGAGTTGCCTCGGTGGATTTATCGGTATTCCACACCTTTTTTATGGTGATAGAAGTGAGTCTTTCGACTTCTGTTTTTGGAGAAGCGTTTACATCGTACACATATACACCATTCTTTTCATTAGGAACTGTTACAAGGAAGGGCGTACAGGGTGAAAAGCCTTCTACTGCACCTGTCTGCTTGACAAAATAAAGTCCTAAAGGAAGTTCTTTGCACAACGCCGTGCCGTCAGTATCGGTTGTTATTTTAACAGAAGGTACACTGTGCAAAGATACAAACGCATCCAGTTTTGCGGCAAGTGACGTATCATCAATTGCAGTATCAATCTGTTTAAATTCTTTAGTATAGTCATAAATCAAATTTCTGTCTGCATCCAATAAAGCGGTTGCAACATAATAGACACTAAGTTCTGCTCCAACAATCGGTTGTTTTTGTTCGATAAGCGTAACAGATATAGACCCGGTTTTGCTTTGGTCGAATTCTTCTGCAAAAGCCGATAAATAACAAGTTAAAAGCAGTAATATTGTTACACAAAAGGTTGTGATTTTACGGGTCACTTTCTGTACCTCCTTCCTCTTTTTTCTTTTGTTGCGTATTTTTAGGCGGTTCTCTATACTTAACAAGCAAGTGAATCAGTAACACCAAAAGCATAGGTGCCGCAACCGCAGGAGTTACCAATAGCGGTTCTATACGAAATGCCTCGTTGGAGACATAAATCATAGGTTTTTCTTTGATTGTTTCAATTCTTACGCCCCGTACCAGCAACCTATGTGTATTGATGCCATAGGGTGTGCAGGTAAACAGAGTGCAATAGTCACCGCCTTCAATAATATTCAAATCCGAAACATCATTAGGTTCTATTACTTTTATAAAATCAACTTGATATGTCAGAACTTGGTTCAGTATTACAATCTGAAAGGTATCGCCCTTTTCTACACGGTCAAGTTCGGTAAACAGTTTTGAACTGGGCAATCCCCTATGAGCAGACATAACACTATGGGTATTTTCTCCGCCCACAGGCAAACTGCTCCCTTCCAGATGACCTACACCTCTGTTAAGAACATCGTCCGATGTGCCGTGGTAAATTGGAAGTTCCACGCCAATACGCTCAATCTTCAAATAGCCTATCATATCATTATCGGTTATGCGAAGAGTGTCGTAGTACCCCGGCACTTTTCTATAATCTATCAACGGATAATTCGTTTCATACAACGCCTTGTTGTAAGCATGGGCACTTTCAAAAAGAGCATTGTAGTCATTTTCATCAAGGGTATCCAAAACAGATTCATAGTCAGTAATTGCTCGGCTTTGGGTTTTGCTGTTCCAAAAATCACTGGATGCGGGATATAACAGAATGCAGATACCTACCAAAAAACCAACGGTTAAAATAATTACAGTCTTATGCTTTCTCATAGGCATCTCCTTTCTGTTATAGTTTTAGCGGGAGGAGAGCAGAACTTCTCTCCTCCCACCCGATATTTTTGTAAGTCAAAAATTAGTCAGTATAAACAGACATCTTTTTGTGAGTGATAAGGAACACAGCAAAGCCAATAGCAAGTAAAGTGCCGATGGTAATAAGCCAGAAAGTTCCCATACCGCCTGTAGAAGGCAACACAACACCCTTGCTGTTGTGAACAACAGTATGTGTCAGGTCGTAACGATTTTCGGTATGTACACCATCTTCTTCCTGAATATCAGCAACATTGCCGTTCTCGTCAGCAAATATGCTGAATGGGCGGATATCTTTACCTGCCTCAAATTTAACAGGCTGAGTCAGAGCGTTATAGCCGTCGGGAGCCTCTACTTCCTTAAGGTAGTAAGCGCCTTCCTTAAGACCAAGGATAGCCAACTTACCGTTAGCCTGTGAGACAACAAGGTTATTCTTTTCAATAGTATTACCGTTATCATCCTTCAAATATTCTGCCAGATATGCCTCGTACAGTTTACGAGTGGTTTCTTGCATAATGCCGCTAATATTTTCCGCAGCGGTACCTAAACTATCAACGATGTAAACACCGTCAATCTTTGTAGGAATTACATTGAGTGGCTGAGTACATGCCTCATCCTTGTAGATACGGAACTTAGCACCTGCCAAATTCTCACGGGTAGCAATGTCGTCTTTAAGTAAGCCGATACCGTAAACATAGGTTACAACCTCTTCAGGTTTGGTAGAATCAGTTTCGTGTTCACTTGTCCAAGAAGCATAAGCCTTGTTGTAACGGTTACCATGGGTTGTATCACCGATAGCAGCATTTGCTTCAACTACCGCTTTGTAGATAATCTCTACCTGAACGGGAGAATCAAATTTAGATTCGGCATTCTCGGGGAAGTTCACAGAATAAGATGTGATTTCTCCAACATCGTTGGTAACATTGGAAAGAGTGTGATTTTCCAACCACGGAATAGTGATACGGAACTTGTCATAGTCCAGATGTACCAGGTACCACTGTGCGTTGTTACGATTCTTCTCTGTACCGGTCCAGTCGCCGAAATATTCCCAGTTATCAGTATTATTTCCGCCCTGAGACAGATAGTAACCTCTCTCAAGTTTCACACCGTCAACATAAACTTCAAAACTGTTAAATTCTGCCCAGATTGCTTCGCCCTTTTCATCATGAATCTGGTAGTACTTGATCTTGTTTTCGCCGTCGTAATTGGTTGCTTCAAAAGAAATTTTGTAAGTTACCTCGTCAGCTATATTAGCGGAGTTAGATTCAGCCCAAATGGGATCTCCGTTAACATCCACACCGTTTTGTATCAGTTTATCAAAACCGCTGCCGGGCTTCTGGTTTTTATCAATTACTTTAACGTCAGGAGTATTTGAGTTGATAGTTACAGTTGTGCCCAAAGAACTGGTGATTAAGTAATAACCATAGGGCAGATCCTCAAACTTCACTTCTTCATTGGTAGCCTTGACAGGTGTAGCGGCAGTGGCGTAAGTGCCGTTTTCAACTAATTCGGTCAGATACTTTATCAGTTCTGCATCGTTGACACCTTCCTTCTTTGTAACAGAGCCTGTGTTGCTATTGTACACAAAGAAGAGGTTTTCTGTCTTGCCGTCAGCACCGAAGAGAGCGGCAAAGAATTGGTTGTCGGTTGTAATACTATAGGAAACCGCTTTTGTGTTTCCACCGGCATCCTTGCTGATAGTTGCATCGAAGATTTTGTAGATTGCGTAGGTTTCGTCGATGGTTGCGTTAGTGATGGTGATAGAACCTTTGTTATCTGCCGCAAAAGCGGTAACACACAAAGAAAGAACTATTGCCAACACCATAATGATGGATAAAAACTTTTTCATAATGATTTTCCTTTCTAAAAATAAATTTTATATTATTTTGGAATCAGTCAGGCGCATAAATTTGATTTTACGCCATTTGGGGAGGACTTATTTTTTTGACCTCCTTCCATATCTGCGCCTCAAGCTGAATCCGTATACAAGCGGCCCAATCACAAGCGTTAGTCCGCATAGTATATAAATGTACGTGCCAATACCGCCTGTGGCGGGCAATTCTACATTGGCAGGATAGTTAACAATATTGATAAGACCAATTTGCTCAAACGGAATACGAACAGCCTCCACATCTATCATAAGCTTGTTGCATTCGACACAAGTATTGCCTTTATCACTGCAGAAACAGAACCAATACTTTGTATCATCCAATTGATAAGCCGGTGGCGGTTGAATTTCCTGCAAATAGTACAACTTATGTTCTTGCAAAACGATGCCTTCTATGATATTAGTACGGAATACCAGTTTTCCGTCAGCATCTGTCACACCTGAAGTTATCAAACCGCCTTGCGCATTGTAAAGACCAAATGTTGCTCCCGAAAGCGCTTTGTTGGTCAGTGCGCAAGTCTTAGACATTTCGACGGCATAACTCTTGGCGGCAATATTAATATCGGCATACACCTTTTCGACAGCGTTATTCGTAACATCCTTGCCCCAAAGCGTAATATTTGCGGAGTTACTATACTTAACACCGCCTGTTATATGCTCCGGCATAATGAGTGTCGTATCATAATCAAGGATATACATAACCGGTTGCGGTTTTAGAATAACAATATCCAGCACATGCACTTTTTTACCCGCAGAATCCGTTTGATTTCCTGTACCATCATAAGTGACGGTATAATCCACACCTTGCTGCAAGACACTTGTGTGGCCGTTTGCATTTTCGGTTGTAATAACAAGCGAACCGCCTATGTACGCCAATGTATCGGTCATAGCATCGTGAATTGTTAATGGTGAACCGTTTGTCAGCACCAATTTGGCTTCGTTCACCGTGATTTTATAGTGAGCGGTATAGCCGTTAAAATCATGGGTAAGCTGCTTTTCAAACAGATTTGGAATAGTGACCGTCGCATCATCATAATCAACCCTGACAGAGTTGCTGCCATCGGGCATATAGTACAGTTGCGCATGATTGTTTACTTTATAATCAAGAGAACCATAATCTTTAATTAAGGATATATCCTCGGTTTTGTAAACAAAAGTAAACGTCATATTCTGTGTTTCTGTCCAGCACTGACAAAAACCGTTGGCAGCCCATTCACCGTTATCTTTCTGGAACCAATAGTCTCCGCATCCTGACCAATGGCATGTTTCAGTGGTACATTGGCATCGACAAAGGAGATTTATCGTTCGGTTGTAACCGACACCATTTTCTGTTGCTGTCCAAGCATTGTCCCAGGCGAACATATCCTCGTCCGTAGCATCCTGAATGCGTGGAATTTGGATAACCGTTCCATTATAGACTGCCGTAACTGTAGACAGATTGACATCATTTTGTACACGGCCTATGATTGTGCCTTTATCATCCATAAGACGCATCTCATCCATAATAAACCAGGAATACTCTGCTCTCTGTCCTTCCTGACGTCCCGGTATTGTAGCCTGGAATTCCCAAAGGAAACCGCCTCCGGTTGCATCGGATACAAAAGAGCCTGTCTTAACGATCTGCGCCTCAATCTCAACATGAGTGAAATTACTCCAGCCCCATGCTGTCTGGCCATCCACTGTGACCTTGTTCTCATAGTCAAAGGTACCGGGAGTGTTGAGTTCTGTGGGGGTAGACGTATAATTTATAAGATAGGACCACCCATCATTGCCCAATTCCAGTTGTCCGCAATAGTCGCATATAACAGTTTTGGGAATCTTATAGGACCATCCCGTTTCATCCCATACAAGATGTGGGTCGTCAGCGTGAACAGTCCATGCATGCCATCCTCCCGTCGGGTCTGAAACACCAAAGGTCAGACCGCCATCTATGTCTGATTGTGTATAACTATGTGGTCTGCTCCAATCGCTTAGTGTGGGTTGGTCGGTAAGAATGTTACCGGGAATCTGCGAATCCGTATGTCCGTCAATTCGCACCGTCCAATTGATTTTTTTCGCACTCGAGTTGGGAGAACCCCATTTTGACAAAACAGTTGGGTCCTTTTGCTGAACGGGCGGCTCAATCTTAACAGTGATTAAACCGTCAAAATCAATAAGGTCATCCTGCTCTTGAAAGTGGATACCAAGCGTTGAACTAATAGTTATGTCCGTACGGCTATTTATCTGCTCGTTGAACTCAAGAGTAATAAGACCCGTATCAGAGACCTCCCAGGTACCAACTTTGGTTCCGTCAGTCAAAACAAATTCGCCGTTACCGCCATCTACCATCATTCCGTTGGAAATCTGATACTGATACGTTCCCGGTAAAAATCCCTTCGGGCTATTAAAGGTGAGGGTCAACTTATAGCCTTCGTTAGCTACAGCAATGTAATTTCCGTTTTCATCTTTGGGCAGTTCCTTATTGTTAAGGTCCAACAATGTTAAAAAATAGTTACCGCCGTTGGCTTCCAGATAAGGAATCAGTTGCATAATTGCACGGTTAGCTCTCAAGGTAAATCTTCGTGCCGGTTGTTCTATCTTGTTTCCTTCTATAATGAAAAAAGCAGGTCCGTCTGATATATCCAACAAGTCATCTGTCGGTACATTATCGCTGTGAACAGGTGTTTCTGTGCATCCCCAGCCAACAATAGACGGGTCATTCAGCGACATCATATCATTGGTAACTTTATTCTGTACATCACCACGGATTACATAAAAATTGGTGTTAAATATTTCAGTAATAATACCTACAGTGTTGTTATTAAAAAATACAATATCTCCGCTTTGCGGAACATAATCTCCCGCAGGAATATACTTTTCGTGTGTTTTCCAAAGTTCTGCCATCATTGCAGCGCCGGAACTGTTAGGAAATACCGAACAATCCGCTCCTGCAAAGTTCAGACAGAACGACACAAACATTGCAGACCAATCGTTATAGGGCGCTCCGTACCATGCGCCATACCTTGTATAACCACGCCGTACACCGTCGTCTCCGGCTTCAAAATTCAACTGACTCTCAGTATATCCCACCTGAGTTTTGGCGATGCCGACTAAATCCTCTCGAACAACACCTGTATAAGGGTAGTTGGCAAACATATTTTGCCAATCTAATGAAGTTTCAGTATCCGCTTTAGGATCGGAATAACATTCGGCTTTGTGAATATGCTCCGACACAGTGCAAATCAGGACGTCTTGTTGCATACAATCTTCTGTATGTTGGTGTTCCTCATATCCGCAAGATGCGCTGTTTGCAATCGTAATGCCTGTCATACGCAAATTCCACACGGTAACAAGCGCAACGATGAGTGACAATGCTGTTAAAATTGCTATAGCACATCGCCATCGTCGTTTTTCGGTATTCAATTGTAACAAGTATTGTTCAATGAAACTCATAAACGCTTGTCCTTTTATAAATACATTGTTTATTTAAAAAAATCGTATGCTCTTAAACGGCCATACTCTAAAGAAAACTTTTCCGACAATCTGATCTTTTGGAATGCATCCAATTACCGTATTGCGAGAGTCGATAGAACTTTCACGCATATCTCCTATTACAAAATACTGCTCCAGCGGCACTTGAAAAGGAAACTCTAAATCACATTCTCCCAAAGCCTTATGTTCCACATAAGGTTCTTCCAATTTATCGCCATTGAGGTATACCGTTCCGTCGGTATCAATCTCAATCCAATCACCCGGCAGACCAATTACTCGTTTTATTAAAAGTTTGTTGTTCCAGGTGAATCCGCAAAGATCTCCGCGGTCAAAACGGGTTGTTTTTGCAAGTAACACGATATCACCGTTTGATAACGTCGGCTCCATACTGGTTCCCTCAATTTGCAAAACAGGTAATATCAGTGTTGCAATCAACACGGCAACAGCGGCTACTATCGTTAAAACGTATACTGTTCCGCGCAGGGCTTTATTATAGGCTTTTTGACGGCGGTATCGCTTTCGTTCTGTTTCAACCTGCTTTTTTGTTGGAAGCGATACTTCCTTTTTCTTACTATGTAACATATCTATCACCCGTTATCCGAATGACTCTGCCTAAATTCATTCAAAATCGTATCTATCGCAGAATCGTAATCGCCATGCGTCTTTTTTGCGTCCGCAATGATTTCCTCCGCTTGCGCTCGTGCCTCCGAAATTATCGTCTGTCGCTCTTGTTCGGTTTCTTCACGGATAGCTTTAATTTCATTTAAATATTGTTCTGCTGCATTTTGTGCACTACGGAAGCAATCATTAATTTCAAGGGCTGCATCAGCAATATTACCGGCAACGCTCAAACGAAGACGTTTGTCTGCTAATTCGCTTTCCAAACCTTGCTTTTGCTCATTCAGTTGGTCGATTTGCAATTGGAGTTGATAGATAATCTCAATCAACTGCGCTCTGCTTAAGCGTTTAAATTCTTTATCCGTCATATTCCAAGATTCCTTTCAAAAGGCGATTTCCTTGCGGATCTTACATTTTATAATATGTCATCTTACAAAGTAACTGGGCTTCAAATCGTTTTTAAACCGTAACTTTTTTGCTTTTTCTCTTGTTTTCATACATAGCATTATCTGCACGTTTAAATACGTCATTAAAGTATAAATCGCGGTCCGGGTCAAACCTTGCAAAACCTCTTGCAATGCTGATAGGTGTTTCTTCAATACGTGTCTTTATACATTCCAAATCAAACTGAGCAAATAATTTTTCGCAGTTTTCTAAATCTTTGTGTTGAAGAACCGCCAAAAACTCATCTCCGCCTATTCTGAAAACGAGGCTTCTTTTAAAAACATCCGAAATCACTTTTGCGGCAGTAACGATAAGTTTATCGCCTACATCGTGTCCATATGTATCATTCGTTTCCTTAAGTTGATTTAAGTCAAAAACAACAACACCGAACTCTGCGGTTTTATTTTCAATCTCTTTTTCAAACTCTTCTACCCAACTTTTATACGATGTGGTATTTCTAAGACCCGTAAGAGAGTCACGTTTGGCAGAAAAGCTCAATTCTCGTTCGCGCTCGTGTAAATGCGTTGCCATATTTTCAAAAGCCGTGTTTAAAAGTTCTATTTCGGAAACGTTACTATGTACAAATTCTACATCATAATCCCCATTTGATAGTTTTACCGCCGCATCGACAATTTTTTTGAGTGGGGCAACGATTCTCTTGACAACAATAATTGCCACCACTGTAAAAAACGCAGACAGTATTAAAACAGCAAACAAAATCACAATACTGATTTCATATCGAATTTGTCGGATATCATCATAACTTGCAGAAATAACAAGCGTCATTCCGTTTTTCAACTCTTTTGATACGCGCAGATATTTATTTGGATCGTGTGTGATTTTTTCATCAAGCACACTGTCGTCATGAATAACAACTCCGTTGGTTTCTAAATGAGCAAATCCATTTTCATAAATTTTAATTTCGTGTACGCGGTCTGATAAAACCGTATAATCAAAATCCATTCCAACAATGCCAATAAGTTTTTCTTTATGATACATCGGTACCACATATGAAATCATATAAATATTGTTATTTTGGTTATAGTAAGGCAACATCCAGACAGGTTTTCCGGCTTGGTAAGGCTGCCAAAACCAACCAACGTGTTCGGTATCTTCTTTTTCATAAAGTGAGATATCGGTTGGTTCCAAAGAAACGTATTCATCATTTTCTTTTGTTTTGCTATAAAACAATCCCATTTTACCATCTGAAATCGCAGGGTCTAACCGAAAATAATAGGCAACTGCACCACTTGCGTGTTTGGCAACTTCGGCAAACATTTTGTCGGTACTATTGACAACTTTTTCCTGAAAATTGCGATCTTCCACAATGACGTCCTCGGTAAAAAAGTCCATTATGTAGCTTTCCATAATCTTGACCGATTTTTCCATATCATCAAAAATATCGTCAATCTGTGTGCCTTCATTTTCACAAGCAACCACAACAAAGTTTTCCGACTCATCCTGTATGTATTGGTCCACCTCGTAAATGCTGATGCCACCAATAAAAACCGTTATTGTAAGCATTGCGAAAATTATGGTAGCCAAAACACGAAACTGCATAGAATGTGTTTTATTAAATTTTTGTTTCATTAATAATTTATTTTCATTCATTATATATTCACCTTCGATTTTGGGTCTAATATCGTAATTTATTTTTACAGCAATCCAACCGCAAAAAAACGATTGAATATACAGTAAAAAAAGCAGGGGCCATAAGTTCCATTATTCAATTACCAAAATATCGGCAAAGTCTGTCATATCGAATACTTCCATAACCTCTTGGCAAACACCCGTCACTTTCATAGAACCGACCTTCTGCATTTTCTTCTGTGCATCAAGAAGCACACGAAGTCCTGCGTTGGAGATATACTCCACACCTTTTACGTCAATAACAAGGTTTTTGGTATCTCCGATATCCTCGTTGATAGTTTTGTCAAGTGCGGGGGCAGTAATAGTATCGAGTCTTCCTACAACCTCGATGATGGTTTCCTGATTGTTTTTCTTAATTTCAATAGTCATACAATTAAATTTCCTTTATATCTTTTTAATCACATTTTTTCATCTTTTTTAAAGAAATTTATGTTTATTTCGTTTAAATTAAAGCCTTAACATCTGCTACAAGGCATAGTTACCCTATTTTCCGCTTCAGTATATCATTTACGGTATGACAAACTTCTTACAAATAAAAAATAAGCCGTCAAACAGACGGCTTATCTTAACAAGTAGGTTTATTTAGTTTTTCTATCCCAAAGCAATCCGCAAGTTCCTTCTGCCCAGCTATACTGAGACATATACTCGCCGATAAATTCAGGCTTTCCGCTTTTTAAGTAATTATAATAATCACAATCAATTTTCTCGGTATTCACAGAATAGAGATAGTTGTTTCGCTCAAAAATCTCTTCCATACCAATTGCTTCAAGAGTTTGGCGCAGATCGCGAAATAATTGATGGATATAGTTTTGGTTTTTTTCCTCTTCATCATTTTCCCAGAGTGCAACTCCAATTTCTGCAACCGTAACCCCTGCACCGTTTCGGTCAATCAAAAACGCAAACAGTTCTTTTGTTTTTGAACGTCTGAACGTCAACTTTTCACCTTTTGCATAGACCTCGAAATTACCAAAGCATTTCACTGTAAGCGGTTTTTCTTTTTGACGAATACCTTTTATATTATCAATCTCTGCCTGCACGTCTTTGGCTGATACAGGTTTCATTAAGTATCCTGAGACATGTAATTTAAAGGCGGGAATAGCATATTCCTCATATCCTGTACAAAATACAATTTTGCAATCGGGACACGCATTAAGTATCTTTTTTGCAAGTGCAAGTCCGCCCATACCACGCATATTAATATCCAAAAAGGCAACATCAACCAAATTTTCTTTCACAAATGTAAGAGCCTCATCACAGTCGGAAAACTGAGAAACTTCAGAGATATCGGGTGATGCTTTAATTGCTGTTACCAAAGCACCAAGCATTAATATTTCGTCGTCAACTGCTATTGCAATCATTCGCCTGCCTCCTTAGGAATAGTTATCAGGACCTTGGTACCAACGCCCTGTGTGCTTTCGATTTCAAGGGTTCCATTTACCATCGCCTTTAATCTTCCGCGAATATTACGGATTCCCACGTGTTTTCTTTCGTCAAGCAAAACAGCCGTATCAAATCCCACACCGTCATCCTCCACCGAAACACAGTAATGGCTATCGGTCTCATAGGAAATTACACGGATTGTACCGCCTTTTTGCAATTTCATAAGTCCGTGCTTAATCGCATTTTCTACAATTGGCTGAATAGTAAGTGCAGGAATATAAAAATCGTCCGAATTCATTACAAAGGAGAACGTCATATCGGGGAAACGGACATTTTCGATACTAATGTAATGATGTACGTGCTCCATTTCCTTTGACATCAAAATCGGCTTGGGATTATCCAGTTCTCCAAAATTACCTCTAAGATATTTCGCAAAGTTATGAACGAGTTCTCCTGCCTTTGGCGGATCAATATTACAAAGTTGTTCGATACTGCCGAGGGTATTATAAATAAAGTGCGGACGAATCTGACTCATCATAGTAGAAACTCTGCTTTCGGTAAGCTGAGCATTTAATATGATTTTCTCGGTTTCCAAATCTTTGGCTTTGGCAAGAGTGTTGATGCTGTTTGGTATGACTTTAAGCACTGCTACCATAGCGGCAATAAAGAAAACAATAAAAATGTATTCAGATGCAAGTCCGCCCTGCCATAATCCAAGGTCAGTCATAATAACATCAACGCCAAAAGAGATAAGCGGCAAAATCAGGCCGATATAAAGCCAACGTTCTTTTCCCTTTGTAACAAAAAACTCTCGTATAAGGCATCCAAACAAAATAATGTTTACAAGTATTTGAGCAGCAGCCCAATAAACCCACATATCATAAAACAAAATATCCGTTAAGATAGGCAGAATTAAAAAAACCAAGTTAACAAAACCGAGAAGTGCAACGGCAATTGTACCAATTGATTTTGTACTTCTCAAAAAGTGTACAAGCGCAATAGAAAGGAAGAGCATATAGAACATCATTGAGCATCCCAAAATCGTCGTATTTGATACAACGGATTTGCTCCAGAAAGACACGCCGTCAGCACCATATAACAGGTATGCGCCGGCAAACAAAATTACGATGCCGAATAACCAAAGTGTCTTGTTGTTTTTTATATGTATAAGTGTCGAAAACAGGGCAGTTCCCAAAAACAAAAGAGAAACAATAACAAACAACAAACCGATATCTCTTTGGTATCTTCCGCTTTCAAGAACTCCTTTTTCAAACTCAATATCCGTCCATAAAGCCGTGTTGGAAAGCATCTCGTCAATGGCAGTTTCATTGCCAAAACTATGTGGATTATGAATAAGTATCTCGATTGGTTCTTCGCTTGTAATAGTATGAGCGGTCCAATCCTCGTGACAGGCAGAATTTCCGTATAAATGATTTTCCACATCTATTATAAAGGGTTCTTTTTCCTTCTCATAAAATGTAAGGTTAATATGATTTGTATAAAGAGCAATCGGAATATCACCACTATAAATACCAACATACTCACCATCCGGTGCTAACATGTGGAAATTACCTCGCAGGGTCACATCTCCCTCTGTAGAAGAAATGTGTTTTCCGTCTTCGATTTTCTGCCAGTCACCGTCAGCAATACGATACTCGCCGTCAAAATATATCTGAGCCACTAAAGCCGATACGGATTGATTACTGGTTGCATTGCCGTGCCACAACAAAATAACAGCTGAGAGCAATATCAATAAAACACCTGCAATCGTTAGTGTTGTCATATTTAAAAAACGTGTCTTATTTTCTTTTTTGATCATTATCCCAACTCCTTCTGATATTGAACAAAAACTGCAATATTATCCAACAAAATTAAAAATATAAAACGGAACTAAAGTTCCGTTTTTGTTATTTAACAAGTGATTTTGCCTCGCGGGTAAGTTGTTCAATTTTATCAAACTCGCCGTTTGCAATCATATCTTTTGGCACCATCCAACTGCCGCCACAGGCAAATACCGCTTTGCACTCAAGGTACTCGGTGACATTTTTTGCGCTGATACCGCCCGTTGGCATAAAGCGTACCATTCCATAGGGTGCCGACATTGCCTTTATCATTTTAAGACCGCCTGCCGCCTCTGCAGGAAAGAATTTAAGATATTTAAGACCAAGCGACAGACCAAGTTCAACCTCGCTGGGTGTGCAAACACCGGGGATAATGGGGTAACCTTTATCTATACAGTGACGCACAACCTCGGGATTAAGACCGGGGCTTACAATAAACGAGGCTCCCGCCGCCATTGCACAATCTGCCTGTGCGGGTGTGAGAATGGTTCCTGCGCCAATTAAAAACTCGGGGTACTCAGCCGCAATTCTTTTAATACTCTCCTCTGCCGCCGCTGTTCTGAAAGTAACCTCGGCGCACTCAATACCGCCCTGTTTAAGTGCACGTGCAAGGGGAAGTGCATCCTTTGCATCGTCAATTACAACAACGGGGATAATACCTACGTCTGACATTTTTTTTGCTAAATTTTCCATAATAACAATCCTTCCACCAACGCTGTGCATCGGTCTTCCTCCCGTTATACAAAGGAGGCTATTTTTTGTCTTCATTATATTATTTTTATTAAAATATGTCAATTGCAAATGTTGACTTAGATAACCGATAATGTTATATTTATTTTACATATAAAAAGAGGTAAATTTAATGAAAAGATTTTTTTGCATAATACTCACAGCATTAATTCTGATATCGGGACTTACGTTTTCGGCAAACGCTGAAGCGAAAATTCTTACAAACCCGACGGTGTTTTTATCGGGTCCCGACGAATATAACATTGTTTTTGCAACTGATGACTATTCGGCTGCCTTTGTCGAACTCAGTTACGGCGGCAAAACCTATGTATATGCCGACGAGTACGACGGCGTTATCCGCACCGACGATTACATACATTCGGTGCGTGTTCCAAAATCAATGCTCGATAGCGCGGGAGCGTACACAATTGTTGCGCGTGAGGTGGAAAATAGCACCAAAAACGGAATTTCTTATGAAAGTGAAGTGCGCAAAACACAGACTTTTTATGGCGATAAAGATAAAAATAGCATCAATATTTCATTCTTTTCGGATTTACACCTAAAACCTGCCGAATTTGAACGTGCCGAAATGGCACGTGACATTATGGACAAAAAAATCGGACGTCCCGACCTCATTGTTTTAAACGGCGACATCACCGACGCACTGCCGAACGATATGTATTTTGCCGAGGCGTTGCTTGACGGAGCGTACATTATTTCGCGCGGTGAGATACCCGTTATATATGTTCGCGGAAATCACGAGGCGCGAGGTGAATTTGCACAGTTTATTGACAGATACCTCGCATTTGAGGGCGGAAATATGTATGGGCGCGTTGAATTCGGTCCCGCATCGTTTATCGTGGGTGACTGCGGCGAAGACAAGCCCGACTATCAGGTGGAGTACGGCGGACTTGTCGATTTTGACAACTATCTCATAAGCCAACTCAACTGGCTACAGAATATGGGCGGTTATGACGCATCAAAGCCATACCATATTGCGCTTTCGCACTCGCCGAGATTTTTTGACCGAAAATATTCAAGCGAATGTTTTAAAATTTTAGAGGAATACGGCACCGATATTCAGATATCGGGACACAGCCACGTTGCCGCCGAGTTTTCGGGTGCGCAGTATCCCATCTTGATTGACGGCGGTCTTATGTCAAACGGTTTCCGCGGCGGAGTTTTAAAGTTATCGGGTGACAACATAAACTTTGAGGTGTGGGATAACAACCTCAATTCTGTATTTACCCACTCTGCCAGAACAGTTCAAAAAACAGTAACACCTAAAGAGCAAAAACAAAATACAGAGTACGTGCAGAATGCTCCGCTCGAAAAAATCGTAAGCGGTACAGGCATTGCCACAAAAGGCTCCAAATACTCGCCGACTGTAACTGTACCGCCCACCGTTTTTGACTGCGGTGATATGTATAATATAGTATTTGTTGCGGACGCAGGAAGCGACCTCACAAAAGCACAGGCAGAAATTACCGCAAAAGACGGCAAAATCTATACTTTTACCGACGCAAAAGCGGGTAATGCCGTATCAAACGCAGTACACTCAATCGCGGTGCCAAAAAGTATTCTGGAAGGTGCAACCTATGTAATAAAAACAACATACCTTGGTGCATACGGCGCTTATGGTGAGAATTATATGTACGAAGCAACCTCGACCGACATCGGTCTCACCGTCACATCAAAGCCATATACATTTGCTGAGTTTGAAAAAGGCAAAAGCGTATCGGTTGCATCATTTTCGGGTTGCGGCGGCATTGAAGCGGCAGTAAAGGCAAAAAATACGCTGAGTGTTGAACCCGATGTGATTGTGCTGGGCGGTAATATGAGTGATGGCATTTACACGCAAAATGACTTTATAAAAAACATTCTTGTTTTTGCAAACGCGCTCAGCGGCGGTACAAAACCCGTTATTTTCACGCGCGGTGAGGGCGAGTGTTACGGCGACTATGCGCCATATCTTTCACAAATTTTGAGAATTACCCAAAACGGCAATCATAACGGAATGTTCTTTAACACACGTTACGGCGACGTTAATATTATAGTGTGCGACACCAACCGCAAAGGGCTTTCAAACAGTTACACCGAAAAACAACGGCTGTGGCTCGAAACACTTAAACTCACAGACGGCGAATGTACCTTTTTCGCAGGTGCTGATACCGATACACTAAAGAAAATCACTGTCGGCATATATGATGCACTCGGCGGATGCGCATACATAGGCGACGGCGGAAATTACGGCACTGTCAACACATACAGCAAAAAAACTCTCGGCGAACACAAAAACTCCGACCAAGGCACAAAACACGCAACCCTATCTGATATAAGTCCGCAGATAAGCGAAGAAAAACTTAGCCAGACCACCCCAAAAGCCACTGACTTTTTAACAGACGAACAGAAACAACTCGAAGTTAACCCCAAATATGAGGAAGCTGTAGTTGAAAAGCCTACCGACCTCAAGTGGCACACACTTATGATTTATGAGTGGCTGGAACGCGGTCTTTCACAAAACTCAACCCCTGAACTCAAAGCCGTTCCGATGAGATGCACACAGTTTCTGTTAATGTATTTTAATCTTTCGGGCGTTGATTTTGACAAGCTCGATTACTCGGTTGACGGCAACCCCGTTAACCGTCAGACAAAGGCTTTAAAATTTGCATACGAGGCAGGCGTGATTGCATACGAACCTCCGCTTATGCACAGTTTGACACAACAGGAAATCGAACAAATACTTAGTTCCAAAGGCGCCACACCCAATGCATAACATTTCAACCGTGAACTTACCGCAAAGTGTGATTTAATGTTATGGGAAATACTCTTCACACCGCCTATTTTAACATTCACCCCGACGAAATCGACACGCTTCACCTAAAAACAAGCAAAAGTATAAAAAATATACACATTTCAGGTGCAAAGTATGATAAAAAGTCTGATTTTTAGGCTACAGTAAATAGCGTTTCACCATACAGAGATGTCCTTGTTTCGATTGAATTTTAAATACAATGACCGTCTTTGTCGAACGAATCCGAGAAAAAATTCAAAAAATAATCTTCAAGTTCTTTATTATAATCAGTCTTATTTAATTCAGTCTTATTATAATCAGTATTATTTGTATACTGAATTCCCGATACGGTATGTACTGAATTTCCGACATGGCGTAACGGTTTTTTGATATATAGCATACAGGTTTTTCCAACACCGAGAAACCCGACACGCAAAAGCCCTACAGTCTTTAAATCATTAAATGCTTTATCACAGGCATCCTTGCCTATGCACAGTAATTCTTTTGCCTCCTTATGTGTACAATACACAACCGTTTCGCCGTTGTCATCGGTCAGGTTGTTTGACTCGGAAAGCGAACGGCGGTCAAGCAAAAGACCATACAGCAATTTTGCATTTGAAGATAAATTTTTATAGTAGGGGTTTTTAAAAAATTCTTTTGGTATTTTTATAAATTTCATAGTTTTGTTCTCCTTTATAATAATATTATAAAGCAAATAAACCGAACAAAACGAACAATCTCACAAAAAAAAAGCAGAACCGTTTGGTTCTGCTTTTATTATTTTATTTACCTTTGCTGTCGCGGAGTTCAACAATTGAGTTAAATACAAGTTCATCTGTGTTTTTGGTATCGCGGCAGAAATAACCCGTTCTTACAAACTGGAACTTATCAGAAGGTTTTGCCTCTGCAAGTGCGCGTTCAACTTTGGCATTATTAAACTCAATAACAGAATCGTGATTGAGATAATCGCCATAGGTCTTGCCTTCTTCCATTGTAACAAGGTTTTCTTCGGTGAAAAGTTTATCGTACTTGATAACCTTTGCATTTTCGCAATCATTTGCGTTAACCCAGTGGATTGTACCTTTAATTTTTCTGCCGTCAGAGGGCATATTACAACCTGTTTCGAGATCAGCCTCACAGTGAATTACTGTAACGTTGCCGTTTTCATCCTCTTCAAAGCCTGTACATTTTACGATGTATGCACTCATAAGACGAACCTCACCGCCGGGATACATACGGAAGAACTTGCCAACCTTTTCTTTAAGGAAGTCGGCACGGTCGATGTACAGTTCACGGCTGAATGATACTTCGCGCATTCCTGCGTTTTCGTCATTGGGGTTATTTGATACCTTAAAGGTCTCGGTTTTATCCTCGGGATAGTTATCAACAACAACTTTTATCGGGTCGATTACCGCGATGCGTCTTTGCGCCGAGTAGTTGAGTTCATCACGCACACAGTGTTCGAGCATACCGATATCAACAATTGAAAATGCCTTTGAAACACCCGCCTGTTTTACAAATTCAATAATCGATGAGGGTGTGTAACCGCGACGGCGAAGACCGCAGAGTGTGGGCATACGCGGATCGTCCCAACCGTCAACAATGCCTGTTTCAACCAGTTCACGAAGATAGCGTTTGCTCATAACTGTATTTGTAACGTTAAGACGTGCAAATTCATACTGATGGGGTTTATTTTCAAAACCGATCTTGTCAACAACCCAGTCATAAAGCGGACGGTGGTTTTCAAACTCAAGTGAGCAGAGCGAATGTGTAATGCCCTCGAGTGCGTCCTGAATGGGATGTGCAAAGTCATAAAGCGGATAGATACACCATTTATCGCCCTGACGGTGATGGTGGGTGTGGCTGATGCGGTAGATTGCAGGGTCGCGGAGGTTCATATTTGAACTCGACATATCAATCTTTGCACGAAGGGTACAGGCACCATCTTCGAACTCACCATTTTTCATTTTCTCAAAAAGTGCGAGGTTTTCTTCAACGCTTCTGTTTCTGTAGGGGCTTTCTTTACCGGGGGCTGTGAGTGTACCGCGGTATTCGCGCATTTCGTCGGCGTTGAGGTCGCAGACATAAGCATCGCCCTGACGGATAAGTTGACAAGCGTACTCATAGCATTTATCAAAATAGTCAGAACCGTAAAATACACCGCCGTTTATGTCACAACCGAGCCATTTGAGGTCTTCATAAATGCTCTTTACATACTCGTCATCCTCTTTTACGGGGTTGGTATCGTCATAACGAAGATTGAAAAGACCGTTATATTTTTGTGCGGTATAGTGGTTTATAAAAATTGCTTTTGCACTGCCGATATGCAGATAACCGTTGGGTTCGGGCGGGAAACGTGTGTGAATACGGCGATCAAGGCCGTTTTCGATATCTTTATCAATGATATCGTGTATAAAAAATGATGTAAGTTCTTCCATTTTAGTTCTCCTTAATACTCTTTATTGCGTCATCAATTCGTGCGAAAGTTCTGTCTTTACCGATAATCTGCATAATGCTGTAGAGGTCAGGAGACATTGTTTTGCCCGAAACCGCCACACGAAGCACCATGCTGATGTCACCTACGTGACCTTTGTACATATCGGGATTGTTTTTATAGTCTTTCGGTTTTTGCGCAAAGCCTAAGTTGTCGGCAATAACCTTTAATTTTTCAAACCATGCACTGCTGTCATCAGCGATATCGTAACTGTCTTTAAACTGTGTGAGGATTGCCACAATATCGTCATCCGACACGTTAGCCGGCATTGCATCAATATTTGCAAACAACTCATCAAAGAAAAGACCTACATAGGCGCGGACCTCGTTCCATTTTGCAAGATCTTTACGCGGTTTTGCGTCTGTTCTGCCGATTGCAAAAATGCTCTTTGTATAGTCCTCATCACGTGAGAGAAGCGAATAAAGTTCGCTGTCGAACTCTTCTGCCCAGTTTATAACCTGTGATGTTACCTCGTCGGCAGTCATAACGCTGATTGCGTTTTTAGAAACGTCGTCGAGTTTGTTTATATCGAAAAGCGAACCGCTGTGGCTCATTTTTGCGGTGGTAAACTTAAAGTCGTCAAGCGGAGCCTTGGGATTTTGCATACGCCACTCTTCAAAGTTTGAGTTAAGGAGTGTCATAACATACTCACGCACCGACGCTGCGGGATAACCAACTTCTTTATAGTATGAAAGTGCGGCTTCAGGGTCGTGACGCTTTGAAAGTTTACGCTTTGAGGTGCCGTCCTGTTTCATAAGCAGTGAAATGTGCAGATATTTGGGAGCCTTAAAGCCAAGTACTTTAAAGAGTTGGATATGAAGCGGAAGAGACGGAAGCCATTCTTCACCGCGTACAACGTGGGTTACGCGCATAAGATGGTCATCAACCGCGTGTGCAAAGTGGTATGTGGGAATGCCGTCACTCTTTAAGATAACACCGTCAACATAGTTTTCGTCGAGTTCAAGATTACCCTTGATAACGTCGGTTACCTTAATTCTGCCACCGACAACACCGGGTGAACGAAGACGTACAACATAAGGTACGCCCTTTTCGATAAGTTCTTTTACGGTGTCAATATCGGCATCGCGGTATTTTGCCCACTCACCATATACACCGGGGAGCACTTTTTTTGCCTCCTGCTCTTCACGGATTTTTTCGAGTTCGTCTTTAGTATAAAAGCAGGGGTATGCAAGACCTTGCTGTACAAGTGATTTTGCAAAAACGTGGTAGATGTGTGCGCGCTGCGACTGAAAATAAGGTCCGTAAGCACCGATATCACCTGTTTTTGATGCGCCCTCGTCAAACTGGAGACCGTAGTGCGCAAATGAATCGATGATTGTTTCAACCGCACCCTCAACCTTACGCTGTGCGTCGGTATCTTCAATTCTAAGAAGGAAAAGACCGTCACTCTGACGTGCAAGACGCTCTGATATCATTGCAGGAAAAAGGTTGCCGAAATGAACAAAACCTGTGGGGCTGGGTGCAATACGTGTAACCTTTGCGCCCTCGGGTAAATCACGAACGGCAAACTCCGTTTCCATATCGTCGGGAGTTTTTGTAACGTGTGAGAACAAAAGTTCTGCTAACTGTAAATTTTTATCTTCCATTGCTTTTTACCTCTGCATAATTTTTCAATTTAATATTATATTATATATTTTATTCTAAATCAATAATATTTTATAATTTATTGAAATTGTAAAATATATATGTTAGAATGAAGCAAATGCGCCCGTAGCCCAGTTGGATAGAGCGTCAGCCCCCGACTCTGAAGGCCGCTGGTTCGAATCCAGTCGGGCGCGCCATCATCGCCGCGGACTCTGTTTTGTCCGTGTCGACTTTTTTCAGTTACCACTTGAAATAGAAATACGCATTATATATAAATGAGGATATTATATGTCGAATTATAAACTTATTGCCTGCGATCTTGACGGTACTTTGTATAATAACAAAACTCAAATAAGCCGCGAAAACATTGATGCAATAAAAAAACTGTGTGAGCGTGGCATTTTATTTGTGCCGTCATCGGGCAGAACAATGTCGGAAATGCCACCTGAACTAATAAACAATTCTGATATCCGCTATTATATCTACTCAAACGGTGCCGCCGCAATTGACACGCTTACCGGCGAAAAGATTTTAATGTGTATGTCAAAAGCGATTGTGGGTAAGGTGCTCGACACTCTTTACAGTTACAAAACTCATATCACATTGCGCCATAATGGAATTTGCTATATTGATGCTGAATATCAAAAAGAAAGCGACTATCGTTTTTATAATGTTCACAACGTTCATAAAGGGGTAATTACCGAATACGCCGTTTTAAAAGAAGGATATAAAGAGTTTGTTTACTCGCTCGATGATGTCGAGGTAATGTCAATATTTTTCCACAGCGAAACCGAAATGCAAAAATGCAAACAACAGTTAAGTGACATCGGGGAAATTGTGGTGGCGGATTCGTGGCCGTATAACCTTGAAATTTTCAGCAAATCTGCAGGTAAGGGTGCGGCACTTACCGCTCTTGCAAAAAAACTTGGAATTGACGTTAGCCAAACCATCGGTGTCGGTGACAGCGGAAACGATTTGACGCTTATCAAGGATGCAGGTCTTGGTCTTGCGGTTGATAATGCAAGTGACTCACTAAAGGAAGTTTGCGACAAAATAATTTGTTCAAACGAACAACACGCTATTAAATATATTGTTGAAAACATAATCTAAAAGAGGTATTCTATGAAAATTTATGATATGCACATACACGTTGACACAGGTGTACCCGACAGCGCACGTCTTTTAAACAATCTTGAGAGTGCAGGTATTTACGGCGGCGGAATTATCTCGGCAGCGCCTTTCGAATCAAAAGAGAACCTTTTGTCGCTCGATTACCGCGACCGCGTAAAAAACGTTATGGACTGGTGCAAAAATTCAGACGAGCGTCTTATCCCTATGCTGTGGGTAAACCCCTTTGAAAAGGATATAAAAGACAAAATTCACGATGCCAAAGAAAGCGGTATACGCGCTTTTAAAATCATTTGCGAAAACCACTATGTCTACTGCAAAGAGAACATGGAAATGCTTACTGAAATCGAAAAAACAGGGCTTCCTGTTTTATTCCATACAGGCATTTTGTGGAGCGGAAAAGACAGTTCAAAATACAATAAGCCTGTCGACTGGGAATGTATGCTCGAGTTCAAAAAGACCAAGTTTGCACTTGCTCACTGTTCTTGGCCGTGGTATGACGAGTGCATCGCGGTTTATGGCAAGTTCCTTGAATCATACAACCACAAACAATCAAGCGAAATGTTTTTTGACCTCACCCCCGGCACACCCGAAATCTACCGCCGCGACCTTATTACAAAGTTGTTTACGGTGGGCTATGATGTTGCTGACAACATTATGTTCGGTACCGACCAGACAACCGTTGCATACGGCAGTGAATGGGTAAAAAAATGGCTTACAATCGACGGAAATCTCTTTGACGAACTCGGTGTTGACGAAACCACGCGCGAAAAGATTTATAACAAAAACTATATGAGATTTTTGTCAGGCGGCGACGTTAAACACGAACTGCCTAAAATGGGAGAATAAATTATGGACTTTTTTATTGAAGAAATTGTAGAGAGTAACGAAATACGCGACGCAATTCTTGCAAACGTGCAGTACGCAAACCGCGCACGTGAACTTGCCGACGAGGTTATTGCAGGAAAAATGCCCCAGCCCGAAAAAGGTATGGAAACGGTATTCGTTCTCGGCTTTTTGGCAGACTATGCACTTAAAATCAACAGTGAGCGCGGTATTCCGCGTGAAATCACCGTTGCAACGCTTAAAGATGTAAACGTATGGTTTAAAAACTATAAAACTGTCACAGGCAAAATCGGCATCGGCGAGTTTGACTGGTTGTGGTATCATTACACAGGACAAATGTTCCGTCTCGGACGTCTGCAGTTTCATATAATTGAGCAGGATGGAAAAGAGGTCCTTAACACACACATTCCGCAGGACGAACCGCTCATCGAAAGCGAGTGCGTCGCATCATTTGATATCGCACGTGAGTTCTTTAAAAAGTATTTTCCCAAAAATACTCCCGACAGGTTTGTTTGTTCATCGTGGTTACTTTCAGAAAATCTTACAAGAATTTTGAACGAAAACTCAAATATCGTAAAGTTTATGCGTCTATGGACAAAAACAACTGTTGACGAAGATGACAGCGCACAGGCAAAACAGCGTGTATTCGGCTTTGATTTTGACGGCAATGTACAAAACGCGCCCGAAAATACTTCACTTCAAAAAAGTCTTAAAAAATATCTGCAAGACGGCGGTACAATACTTCACACCCACGGCTACATAATGATATAAGCCACCTCCGTTATAAAGAACACAAAAAAACAAAGAGTAGAATCTTTCGATTCTACTCTTTTTAATTTATTTTGCTATAAAGGTTTGATGGAATACATAAAGGATTTGTGCAGCCTCGGCACGTGATGCGGTATTCTGAGGTTTGAAATCAAACTCGTTTCCGTTTGCATAACCGGTTACAATACCTGCCATCTGGCAAACCTTAACGGCATCTTTTGCATACTTTCTGATGGTTTTTGCATCCTTGAACGAAAGTTCTTTTACAGATGCCTTCAGGTCAACTTTCATAAAGTTTGCATAGTTCACAAGCATTACGCAAAGGTCCTGACGGCTGATTGCATTATCGGGACCAAAGGTGGTTTTGCTTGTACCGTTTACAATACTATTTTCGTTTGCCCACTTGATAGCAGCAGTATAGTATTTGCCCGATTTAACATCAGTAAACTTAGTTTCAACTTTATTAACGCCCTTGCTTGTTGTGTCAACGCCGGCAATACGCGCGAGAACCGTAATAAACATACCGCGTGTTACGTTGGTTGTGCGGCCAAACGTATCTTTTGCAGTACCTGCAATAAATCCGTAGCTGTAGCAATAGTCAACCGCATTTCTATACCAGCCTTTAGCCTTGATATCTTTGAAGATCTTAGAAGTATCTTTGATTTCAACTTCGGGTTTTTCTTCAGGCTTCTCTTCGGGTTTGTCTTCAGGTTTATCTGCAGGTTTATCTGCAGGTTTTTCGAGTTTTGTACCCTCTGCTACCTTAACGTCTGTAGCGTCACAGTTGTTACATTTAGCAGTCTTTGTGCCGTCTTTTTCGGTTGTAGCGTCATTGTTATAAACATATTCGCCCCAAACGTGAGCAACTTTTGCAATCTTACCGTCTGCAAGTTTCCATGCTTCGAGATCTGCAATTGCAGTCTTAGCAGCTTCGTCAGCAAAGATTTTACCGCAAGTTTCACACTTGAAGTAATCTTTATAACCATCTGCTGTACAGGTTGCTTTTTTACCTGTCACCTTAACGGTTTCGTGACCATTCGGTTCAGTTGGAACAAAGCCTTCTTTGTGTCCACAGTAGATACATATCTTGTGGGCGCTGTTTCCGCCGTTTTCACAGTCTGGCAATGTAGCATCAACGTCAGTCATTACGTGTTTGCCGGTGCGGATTGCGCTGATAATATTTTGTGCCTCTTCATTTGAAAGTGTGCTTGTGTCAACTGTCAAAAGTTGTTTGATGCCTTCACATTCAAAGTTATCTGCGCCCTCGTTCTGTGCCTGAACTGCCTGTAAGAGCACTGCGGGGTTGTTGTTTGTAACAGTAATTGCGGGAGTTGACTGATAGGTTGTTTCAACATCGGCAACACCAAGGTCAACCTTAACACTGCCGCCGCTTGTGATAAGTTCAGCTGCATCAAATTCCGACACAACTTTATCATTCTTTTTAACAACAGCGTTGTGGAGATCAACACCTACAATATTGCTGCCGTTGATGATTTGCGAGTCGATAACAAGTGTATTATCATTAAGAGCCAGGTTTGTTTTTGCAACACTTGACTCTATCACACCCGAAACAGTACCGCCGTTTACAGTGATAGTATTTTCGCCGATAGGTGCAAGTGTTTTTGTCACCTCGTCTGCGATAATTTTACCCATCTCGTGATATCCTTTTGCGGTGGGGTGAAGTCTATCGCTGGAATACTCGGTTGCGGTAGACTTGAACATATAGTCCATAAGAGTGTTGAGGTCAATAATCTCAGCACCTGTAATATCGGCAATTACCTGCTCGATATAGCGCATATTTTCCTGAATGAGTACAGTTGCAACTGCCTGGTCATAACGTGCCGTGGTGGTTGTAATATAAACCGCGGGTTTTGAGGGAAGTGACTGATACTCACGGATGAGGTCAATATATTGGTCAATAAAGTTATAGTTTGAAAGCCAACGTACAGGCTCATTAACAGCCGAGTCGTTTGCACCGAGGCCGATGATAACAACGTCACCGTTGTATGCAATACTCTGTTCGTACATCGACTTGCGGAGTACTCTGTACTGACGCTCACGGTCGCCTTCATTAGCGTTTAAGCGCAGATACTCGATATACTGTGCGGTAGCACCGCTGCCGCCGAAGTTCTGAATATCATAACTGTTTGTTCCAAGGAGGTTTTGCATTGTGGTGGGGTATGAATCCTGACGTCCGCCATTGATTACACCGTCGGTAATCGAGTCACCCACACACGCAATTTTAACCTTACGCATCTTGATGCCCTTGATGTTTGCAACCGCGCTGTAAACATTTACTGCAGTAACAAGTTCAAGGCCGTCGATTTCGGTGATGTTATCGGGGAAGATGATATCGTCACCGTAAAGACCCATCTCACCTGCTGACGAAGCAACATTAACACCTGTTGTAAACTCAACGGGTTTGCCGTCGTAGTAAGAAATTACCTTGATACCGTTGGGCGCACCGTAGAGTGAGGGGTACCAGAGTGTTGCATCATCAATACCCTCAAGGGTTGTGTTGGTATCGGCAGAACCGATATCCGCAACATCTTTTATACCAATTACATACAGTGTATAAACAATTTGGATATTTCCACGTTTTGCTTTTACATAAGCCTTTGAGGCATTTCCGAGTTCAACATCAAGCGATGTGATAGCGTTTTTGCACTCGGCATCCGAATAGAATGTGTATTCAACGCCTATGTCGTTTGACATTCCGAGTTCGGCAATATCGCCTGTCGCAAAGCCCGAGATTGTGCGTGTTACGTTATCAACCGAAAGTGCGTGGATAGCGTTTACGCTGTTTGGTGCCATATCGCCGATTCGGGTTGTGAGTTTATAATCGAGATAGTAGTTTGCGTCGATATCGGCAGGAATATCGCCTGTCACACCGTTTCTGTACGAAAGTGTGTATGTTTCGAAATAGTTATCCGAAAGATCGAGTTTTGTAAGATCATTTACATAGTGCGATGCAATGTAACCGATGATTCGGTTGTTTTTAAATGTAATTCTATCGGTAAAGTTTTTATCATTGGATCGGAAATCCGACTGACCTTTCCACTGGAATCCGCGGTTATTAATATCATTTGTCGAAACAAGAGTGTTGCCGTCAACAACAATATCTGTATACGATGCCGGCCAGATAATAACTGCGCCATCTGTACCGCCGGTGTAGCAGTCGATAAAGGTGTTGTTACTTATTTCAAGTGATAAATCAAGATTTGAAATCTGCTGGTCAGTGAGGTTTGCGCTTCCAAAATGACCCGAGAAGTTTATAAGATACGGGAAACGCGATGAAGAAGCATTTACGTCTTTAATAAAGCAGTTTTTAAGGGTCATTTTACCCTGCTTTGTACCATAGCCCCACTTGGGGAAGCCAAAGGTTGTCATTTTTGAATTACAGCCAAAGCCGTCAATTGTAAAGAATGACGGTAACTGTTCCTGGAACAGTGCATGACCTGTATTTGGAGAGTGATTCTGGAACATCATATTCTTGATGGTGAACTCGTCATTATTTTCAACCGATGTGTTCGATGAATTTGTATTGTTTGCGTTGAGGAGATTGAATTCGCGGAAATCACCCGTCTCAAAGCAACGGTCAAGAATATTATTTTTGAGAGTAATGCTTGTATTTTCAGAAGAAAGCGGACGAGCGGTATCGTTAAAGCCACGTGTCATTCTGAAGCCTGAAATAAGGATATTTGCGCCAACAGCCTCTTTAGTGATAACGATATCTGTCTGATAAATTACACTTTCGCCGTATTTACCCCAATCGGCACTTTGAACAACCTTTTCGCCGCCTTCAACAGTCCACGGATGAATGTTGTAGTTTGCACCGTAAATTTCAACCGAGCGTGTTACCTCGAACTTCGAAATAAGACCTGTGGGAACGATTATCTGTTTTACATCGGTTGAAAGTGCCTCGGCGAGTGTGCCGAATGCGTTTACGCCGACAGTGAATTTATAATACTGTCCGTCCCACCGTGCAATAATGCTGTCGCCCGAAGTCTTTTTGGATGCAAGTTCAATAACGGCAACTGCATCGTTTTTGATTGTGAGAGCGCTGTCGTCGCGCTGTGTAAAGAGCGGTGCATCTGTTACGGGGATATAGTCCGAAGTATAGTCTTTAAACTGCTGTCCGCCAAGAACAAACTCAGTGGCTTTTTCAGGGGGATTAACGTCAAAAGCCTCTTTTGCAACAAATTCTGCAAACTTGGTGTTACCCACCTCGTCAAAAAGGTAAGTTGACAGTTTATAGTCGCTCAGATTTTCTTTTGCATAGGTATAGATATCAATTACTTCAAGTTCATTTGCTGCTGCAAGTTCGGTTATTTTGGTATTAATCGATTTTTTAAGCGAAGTCAGAAGATAAATCTTTGTACCCTGTGCCTTAAGTTCGTCAATCATCGACTGATAACTGTTTGTAAATGCAGTATTTGTACTGTTGTTCGCGCCAAAGCCGAGAATTGCAACATCAGGTTTCCATGCGAGTGCCGACTGATAGTCGCCTATTTCGCCGTATTCTTTATCAGTGTAATAGTTTTTGGTGGTTATATCACATTCACCGTAATTGCGTACCTCATAGCCATCGCCAAGGATTTGACCGAGTGCTGTCGGATAGTTAATATACGATTTTGAACCGTATGTAGTCTGATCACCCATAGCAGCAATCTTGATTTTTGCGGTTTTTGTTACAACCTCGGCATTTTCGTCAACTGTAACGCCGTCAAGTGTAACAGCGCGTTTTGATGAATAGATACCGTCGGTACCGTCTTTGATAAGACCTGCAAGAAGAGCATAGCCCTTGGGTGTGAGATGCAGTCCGTCAGTTGAGTACACGCCGTCGGCGGCATTTTTCATACCGTTTGTTACGGTAAACGTATCTACAAAGATTGTGTTATAGCGTTCTGCAAGTTCTTTCTGAACAGGGATTATACATCTTTCAACAAGATCTCCGCGGAATCCCGCCGCTCTTGCATGACAGCTTACAACAATAATCTGCGGATTTGAGGGGAGTTCTTTGAAACTCTCAATAAGGTCAACATAATACTTTTTATAGTTTGCCGCCGATTTATAGATATGATCGGTTTCTGCTACCTGTGTATCGTTATGACCGATCATAACCATTACAACGTCGGGGTTGTAATTGAGTGCCGAATAATACCACGAACCCTGATTATACTGCGAACGGTTGGCAGTTTTCAAATTGGTTGTTGTGGTTGTATTAATCTGTTGGAGTGACGAGTTACCTTTACCGAAGTTTTTAACTTCGTAATTACCCTCGCCGTATGATGCGTCAAGAAGGTCGTTAAGACGTGCGGGATAGCCCCATGTTGCGCGGCCGCCATACATTACCGCCTCGGTAATCGAGTCGCCCACACACGCAATTTTAACAGGACCGTCGGTCTTGAAGCCATTTTTGAGGACTGTGTTGTCACCAACGATGTTAAAGTCGCCTGTAACGTTATAGCCGCCTTCATAAGCACCTGAAAGCATAATTACGTTGATTGTTTCGTCTTTTTTGTGCTGTACGCTTATCTGTGCAAGTGACGGGAATGCGTCAACACCTACTGTGAAGGTATATTCTTTGCCCTTATAGGTCGCAACAAATTTTGCGCCCACTGGCATATCCTCAGTCTTGTCATAAAGCAGGTATGCGCCTTCATAAGCGGGTGCGTTTTTATCGCCAGCCGAAATCACAACAGTATAGTCGATTACAACGTTTGTTTCGGTGATTGCTCTTGCATAATAGAGTCTGCCGTCGCCGACGTCTGCACCCGAAATTGTGCTTACCGCATTTTTATGCTCTTTGTCAGAATAAAGAGTAAACGGTACGTCTTTTACTGTTTTGAGTGACGGGATATAGTTTTCGTCTTTTGCAATTACAATTGATGCAACATTTGATTTTGAAACAACACTCATACCCTCGCGGTCTGCTTTCATAACAGCCTCTGATGCAAGGGTGGTTGCATTGAAGTCGAGGTAATAGTCGCTGTCTTTGAGTGCGCCGTAAATCTGTGTGCCGTTCTGAGCGTTTGCAAAATCTTCGGTATACATCGAATGATAGTTTGCATTGTCTTTTGAAAGGCTTACGGTACCCTCGTTTAATTTAAGGTGGTCAGATACACCTACAAAGCGGTTGCCTTTGATGGTTATTACATCAGCATAGCTTACACCTGCAAACATTTCGTTGTATATAGGAGTCGAAATGGCGTGTTTATCAAGATTTTTTGTGTCAACAAACACATTTCCCATAACCTCGGTACTTGCAAAATAAGCAGGGCCTATTTCAAGTGCACCGTCAACAGCCGAGTTATAAACAATGTTGTTGTTGAACTTGGCAACGCTGTTTGTATCGGTATATTTACCCTTAAATACGTTTACACCACCGCAAAGGTTTATTATGTATTTACCTTCTCTGAAATAGTTGTTTGACAGTTCAAGGTGACCTTCTTTAACCGACACCTGTTGTTTGAACCATCCAAGACGTGAAAAGCCCTTACCGAAATAGTTGTTGTTAACTATGAGTGTTTTGGGACTGTATTCGTTGAATGTGCGGTTTGAATCTGTTTTATTGGGGTAATCAAAACGTGAATTTTCAACAATAAAACTATCCACATTCAGAATTGACTCATCAGCATTGTTTGCATTTTTGTTAGCAAGTTCAAAAATGCGGGTTGCTGATGTTGTAAATCCAAAATGCATATTTGAAAGTTTTATGCTCGTGGGATACTTTGAAACATTACGTGCATTATCCATAAATGAGCCGTTAAGTTTTAAGCCGTCAATAACAATGACGGTTCCCTTTACCGATGTGGGAGTTGCAACATTTTGAATATTAATGTTGCCTGTAACGGTTGTTACATTGCTCTTCCACTCTTCATTCAGTGTCCAGTCTTGTGTTCTGTCTTCGCCAATAACATTGGGATTTTTTCCAAAGTGGTTACCGTACAGTTCGATTGAACCCGAAATATCGAGTTTGCCGTAGGTTAAAGCAGGTAGGATTAACTGTTTTTTACCCGCACTACGTGCTGCCGCTACTGTTTTGAAGGCATCGGTGCCTACAGTTGCGGTATAGTAGCCGCCCTGCCACACAAATTCAACAGTTGATGTTGTTGTGTTATCGGGCACAAGCACACCAAAGCCGTCTTTGATGATGCCTGTTTCATCGTGCCACTGGGTTATTGAAATCGGGTTGCTTGTATCAACCGCAGCAAATGCCGCTGTTGAGAAACTACCTAAGCATCCGATTATCATCATAACCGTTAGTGCCCAAGAAATTATTCGTTTCATTTGGTTTTTCTCCTTTTTTAATTTATATAATGCTTAATCTAAGTTTACTATTTATAGAATATATATGCAATCATTTTTTGCATATACAAAGTAGAATTTGAAGAGCCGATTTTGTGTAATTTAAACAAAAAAATCCTTAGTTAAAGACTAAGGATTTTTGTTAGTATTTCATGTGAGACATCGTCTTTTGACATTTTTTTGAGCCGAGTAGTTTCTTTTTCGGTTATAAGCGTCAGAATATTGGTATCAACGCCAAAACCCGCACCGTCGGTTGCAATTGAATTTGCACAAATCATATCGCAGTTTTTAGAACGCAGTTTTTTTGACGAGTTTTCAATAACGTTATCCGTTTCCATCGAAAACCCAACGATTATCTGACCGCTCTCTTTATGTTCGCCAAGGTATTTTAAAATATCCTGTGTACGCGACAGCGGAATTGACATATCGGCATCTGCTTTTTTGATTTTGTGCTGTGCCACGGTAAACGGAGTGAAATCGGCAACTGCCGCCGCCTTTATTATAATATCAAATTGCGGTGCAAGTGTGGTCACCGCATCAAACATATCTTTTGCCGACGTAACAGCGACTGCGTTTACAAAACGCGGAGCATCCACTTCCATATGACCGTGAACAAGGGTAACATCAGCACCGCGGAGCATTGCCGCACGTGCAAGACAAACACCCATTTTGCCCGATGAATGATTGGTGATAAAACGCACAGGGTCAATAGCCTCACGCGTTGCACCCGCTGTTATAAGCACACGTCTTCCAACAAGGTCTTTTTGGTATGCACACTCACGGATAACATAGTCAACAAGTACGTCTTCTGTGGGCATTCTGCCGTCGCCGATATCGCCATTTGCAAGCATACCGCGGTCAGCAGGAATAATCTCATAACCGAAGCGTTGCAGTTTTTGGATATTATCTTCAACAATCGGGTTGTGATACATATTATGATTCATTGCAGGAGCAATGATTTTTTTACAGGTACACGCCATAACGGTGGTTGTGAGCATATCATCGGCAATACCACCCGCAATTTTGCCTATAACGTTGGCAGTAGCAGGTGCAATAAGCACAACATCAGCCGATTTGGCTATTGCCACATGCTCAACCGAAAACTCAAAGTTCCTGTCAAAAGTATCTACAAGACACTTTGTACCAAGCAGTGACTCAAAGGTTGTGGGCGTTATGAAATTGGTGGCATTTTGGGTCATAATAACGGTGACTTTTGCACCGAGTTTTTTTAGCGTACGCGCTACATTCGGCATTTTGTATGCCGCGATTCCACCGCTTACGCCGATTACGATGTGCTTTCCTTTTAACATAAAAATACCCCCTTTTTTATTATGATAGCACAAAAAAATCACCAAATCTATAGAAATTGTAAAAAATATGTGATATATTATTTTTAAGTTTTTAGGCACTGTATCCCCCAAGGGAACATTAGCAAAGGAGGAAACTTAAAATGAAAAATTCAAAGGTGCTTTTTTTAACACAAAACGCACTGCTCACAGCACTGGTGCTTTTACTTGCATTTGTGCCGCAGATTGGCTACATTCGCATACCGGGACTGGCAATACAGGCAACAACAGTGCATATTCCCGTCATAATCGGCTCAATACTGCTCGGCTATAAGTCGGGCGCGTATCTTGGTGCGGTATTTGGACTTACAAGCCTTATAAACAACACAATGGCACCCGCACTCACGTCGTTTTGTTTTTCGCCGTTTGTGGAGGTTGGCGACGGTATGGGCGGAAGTCCGTTGGCGCTTGTTATATGCTTTATACCGCGTATACTATGCGGTGTTGTGCCGTATTTTGTATATAAAGCACTAAAAAATAAATGCGGACAAAAACTCTCCTGTCTTATCGGCGGGGTTGCGGGTTCGCTTACAAATACAATTCTTGTTATGAGTATGATATACCTGTTTTTCGGTCAGAGTTATGCCGCGGCTCGCGGTATTGCATATGATGCAATTATCGGTGTAATTCTATCGGTAGTGTCAATAAACGGCACAATCGAAGCAATTATTGCAGCACTTCTGGCATCGGCTGTTGTTGTTGCCGTTAAATCGGCAAACATTATAAAAAAGAGGTAGCGGTATGATTTTAACAATTGACGTAGGAAACACAAACACCGTTATAGGTGCGTTTAAAAATGATGAAATCTGCCTCAAAGAGCGCACTTCCACCAACAAGACCGCAACCGACCTCGAGTATGCGGTAATGATAAAAACCGCACTCAATATGCACGGTTACGACCATAAAGCAATTGAAGGCGCAATCATTTCATCGGTAGTGCCGCAGGTCACAGGCACTATCTGCCGCGCAATCGAAAAATATTGTGATGTCTCTCCGCTCGTTGTCGGTCCGGGCATCAAAACAGGTCTTTCGATAAAGATAGACAATCCCGCTCAACTCGGTTCTGACCTTGTTGTTGACGCAGTTGCGGGAATCAACGAATATCCGCTACCACAGATAATAATAGATATGGGTACCGCCACCACTTTTTCGGTAATTGACGAAAACGCAAACTACCTCGGCGGTGCAATCACAACAGGTATGGCGGTTTCTACCGATGCACTCATCAGCCGCACATCGCAACTTCCGAGATTTTCATACGACAAGCCAAAAAAAGTTATTGGAACAAACACGGTTGACTGCTTAAAAAGCGGAATTATGCTCGGTAATGCCGCCGCTATCGACGGTATGATCACACGTATCGAAAACGAACTCGGTAAAGAATGTACAGTCATTGCAACAGGCGGTCTTGCGGGGCTTGTAACACCCCTTTGTATGCGCCGAGATATCATTTATGATGACGAACTGCTTTTAAAAGGTCTTTTGATAATTTATAACAAAAACAAATAAAAACTTTTATTTTGCTATTGACTTTTTGACGTGATTTATTTATAATATTTGTTGTCTATGTACAAGCATAGTATTTATTGGTCACATAGCGGAGGGAGGGAAATCAATAATGGCTGAAATCCGCATTAAAGAAAACGAGTCGTTAGACAGCGCACTCAGAAGATTTAAAAGACAGTGCGCAAAATCGGGCGTTCTTTCTGAAATCAGAAAAAGAGAGCACTACGAAAAGCCCAGCGTAAAGAGAAAGAAAAAGTCAGAGGCAGCAAGAAAGCGCAAGTATTAATCTCTGGCACTTTTTGACGTACTTAAAAACGCTTAACCAATCGGTTAAGCGTTTTTTATTTTATTTAAAAAGGAACAGAGTTTTAAAGTCTGTTCCTTTGGTATCTTTTATATTTTGCCTTCGCCTTGTTTAAGCGCAAGATTTCTGTAGTTATCTTCACTGTCATCGTTGCATTCAGCATCCCATTTTTCTTTCATAGCATCATAAACGCTATCGGGGATATCAGGTGTGCCGTCACTGCGTGTGGGTATTAACATATCACCTGCAACCTCGGGATCGGTACAAGCCGTATCATTTCTCCATTTCTCACGTTCATCCTTGTTTCTGAGATTGGGGATATCCATCGGAATACCACCTGCAAGAACTGAACGGAATGCAAACATACCGGGGAGTGACATATCAAGTGCCTCATAAACATCAATTATGTCAGCATCCGGATTGCCAAGAACCTTTTCGCAGAAATTCCACATTGAATAGAAATCCGAACTGCCGTGTCCGAATGATTTTGAAACCTCATCATAAGGACGTTCAGGGAAATATGCTTCTTCTTTAAGATCATATTCACCTTCGTTTTCATCATATCTTACATAGAGTTTTTTAACATTATCGCGGCTTTCTGTTCTTCTTGCGTTTTCCATTTTGCCCTTAGAACCGTAAATTGAGTACCAGTTACCGCCTGTATAAAGACCTCCGTGTACGCTTCTTACGACCGCGCCGTTTTCGAGTGTTACCATCTCAACGCCAAAGCCACCTGCTTTTGAGCCTACTCTTTCTTTACGGTGGGCACCTATGCCCTCGTAACCGATAACAGATACTGGACGAAGTCCTGTGATATGAATAATCGGGCCGAGTGAGTGTGTGCAGTAGAACGTCGAATACATAAGGTTTCGCCAATGGTTTTTCTCACCGTAGGTGATTGAATGCCAGATTGACTCACAGTTATGAATGTATTCGCCCTCAGCGTACTCAACCTCACCGATTTTGCCCTCTCTGTAGAGTTTTTTCATTTCATAAGGCGCGGGCATATAGCAATAGTTTTCACCATAGGCATAGATTTTGCCTGTTCTTTCAACCGCTTCAATAAGTTCAACAGCCTCTTTCATTGTCTGTGTGGGGAGAACCTCTGAGAACACGTGAAGACCGGCTTCCATCGCTTTTATGGCGAACGGTGCGTGTTGATGTGCATAGTTTGCAAGAACAACAGCATCCATATCGTGCTTTATAAAATCGTCAAAGTTGTCATAGAATGTGATGTCAAGACCTTTTGTAGTCTCTTTTTGTGCCTCGAGAACATCAGGAGCCTTGTCGCAAATTGCTACAACCTCGGCATTACCTGCGCATTTACAATAGTTAATCATACTTGTGCCGCGATATCCACCAAGAACACCTATTCTTACTTTTTTCATAAAAAAGTCGCCTCCTTTTTACCAAATTATAAAAAAGCCAACAGTAAAAGTAAATGGAAATTTTCTATATATTTATGTAAAAAAGTGATTTTTTTAAAAATATGTAAAGAGCAGATACTGTAACAGTATCTGCCCTTTTTATCGGTTATTTTTTTGCTGTAAACTGTGCAACAATTCAATAATCAGTTTTCTGTCTCCGTCATTTAGTTGTCTGAACATATCAACCACGTTTTTTTCACTATCGTTAAGGTCAAATTTATAAACATTTTCGATTTTTCTTTTTATATCTGTCAGTCCTATAAGATAATCAACCGATGTATCAAACAACTTTGCAATGGCAATAAGTGTTTCAATATTTGGTTCAACATCGTGGTTTTCATATTTATTTATTGATTGCTGACTTACATTTATAACATCTGCAAGTTGTTTTTGACTGTAACCCGCATCAATGCGCAAACTCTTTAAATTTTTAACCATGCCAAGCCGTTCTCCTTTTATTTTTGCCTTATATTTATAGGATAACAACTTTTATTAGTTAAATAAAAAACTTATTATTAGTTATTGACAACAACCTCTAGTTGTTGTATTATGAAAATATATTTTTATGTAGGAGGAAAAAATGAAAAAGCAAATAAAATTCTGGTCAATGATCAGTGTATTTGTAACAATGATATCTTTAATTATTTTACCTGCTAATGCAGCAAGTTATCCATCAATTATTATTGATAATATTTCTAACAGTGTAGTTGTTGGAGATAGCATAGGACTGGATTTTACCATATTCAGAGAGTTCAAAAATGAAAATTACTATGTAGATTTATATAATTCAAGTGGTAATAAAGTTGCCTCAGCATCCGGTGCAGTACTTGGCAATTGGACATTCAACGTTACTATAAACATAGATACCAAACATTTAAATCTCTCCCCAGGCGAATATAAAATAAAATACTATATGGAATTTTATTCATTCTATGAATGGCATTTTGCACCCACACAAAAAACTGCGTATTTAACTATAGTAGAAAACAAATGCAACTCAAACCACAAATTTGGTTCTTGGGAAAGTTTTGTTTCTCCGACATGCATTATAACCGGAAAAGATAAAAGAACTTGCAGCGTATGTAATCATTTTGAATTTCGTGATGTAAAAGGAGAACACAAGTGGGATTCCGGAGTAATCACGACACCTCCCACATGCACCGCCAATGGTATAAAAACTTTTACTTGTACTGAATGTAACGAGAAAAAAACCGAAACAGTTAATGCAAGGCATAATTGGAATACAGGTGCAGTCACATTAAAAGAAACCTGTACATCAGCAGGAACAAAGTTATATACTTGCATAGATTGCGCCCAAACAAAAACCGAAACAATTCCTGCGGCAGGGCACAAATGGAACAATGGAAAAATCGTAAATGAAGCAACCTATCTAATAGAAGGTAGCAAAGAATTTACTTGTACAATATGTTCAGAAAAACGCACAGAAATAATAAACAAAAAATCATTTAATGATGTTCCCGCAAAAAAATGGTTTAAGCAATATGTTGATTATGTCGCAGAACACGGCATCTTTACAGGCACAAGTAAAACTGAGTTTTCACCGTCGATGAACATTACACGTGCACAATTTGTACAAGTTCTTGCAAATATTACAGGCGTTGATACTTCTAACCGCAATGTAACAACTTCATTCAATGATGTTCCATCTAAAAAATGGTATACTTCCGCCGTCAAATGGGCAAGTGAGAACAAAGTTGTAAACGGTATGGGCAAAGGTAAGTTTGAACCTAATACAAATGTAACACGTGAGCAAATGTGTGTTATGCTTGTAAACTTTGCCAAACTCAAAAACATCACCTTCAAAAGCGTTGAAAGCAAAGAGAATTTTGCTGATGACAGTAAAATAAGCAAATGGGCAAAAACAGCCGTTTATATCTGTCAAATGGCCGATATAGTAAATGGTAAAGGTGCCGGAAGTTTTGACCCAACAGGCACAGGTACCCGTGCCGAAGCCAGCGTAATGTTTACTAAGTTCCATAAAGATTATTTAATTAAGTAAATAAAAAGGGATAGAATCAATCGATTCTATCCCTTTTTACATGGTATGATTATTTTTTCTCTTTGTTTGCAACAACATCGTGAAGAATCTTTTCAAATTCGTCAAACGAAAGTGCACCGAGGTCCTCGCCCGAGCGATGACGGACTGAAACTGTATTATTTTCCATATCCTTATCACCTATGATAACCATATACGGAACCTTTTCCATCTGTGCACTGCGGATTTTGTAACCGAGTTTTTCACTTCTGTCATCAATTGTTACGCGGTATTTATTTGCCGAAAGTTTTGCTTTTATGTCATTTGCATATTCAAGTGCGCGATCGGTAATGGGAAGAATACGCACCTGTTCGGGAGCCATCCAGGTGGGAAGTGCACCCGCATATTTTTCGATAAGATATGCAAGAGTACGCTCGTAACATCCAAGGCTTGTTCTGTGAATGATATACGGAAGTTTTTTCTGTCCATCGGTATCGATATAGGTCATACCGAATTTTTCTGCAAGAAGCATATCAATCTGGATTGTAACGATTGTGTCCTCTTTACCAAAAACATTTTTATATTGGATATCGAGTTTAGGACCGTAGAAAGCGGCTTCGCCTACACCAACTTCATATTCAACGCCGAGGTCATCAAGAATTTTTTCCATAATGCCCTGTGCCTCTGCCCACTGCTCAGGTGTACCTTCATATTTTTTGGTGTTTTCGGGATCCCACTGTGAAAATCTGAACGAGCAGTCCTCTAAAAGACCTACTGTTCCGAGGAAATATTTTGAAAGGCTAAGACAGTCTGCAAACTCCTCAGCAAGTTGATCAGGACGGAGTACAAGATGACCCTCGGAGATTGTAAACTGACGCACTCTGATAAGACCGTGCATCTCGCCCGAGTCCTCGTTTCTGAAAAGTGTTGAGGTCTCGCCAAGACGCATGGGAAGTTCACGGTAACTTCTTGCCTGATTAAGATATACCTGATACTGGAAGGGGCAGGTCATAGGACGCATTGCAAGGCATTCTTTTTCTTCGTCGTATGGATCGCCAAGCACAAACATACCGTCAAGATAGTGATCCCAGTGACCTGAAATTTTATAAAGGTCGCGTTTTGTCATAAGCGGTGTTTTTGTGAGAAGATAATCGTGTTCCTGCTCGATGTCTTCAACCCAACGCTGTAAAAGTTGGATAACTCTTGCACCCTTGGGAAGAAGTATCGGAAGGCCCTGACCGATTGAGTCAACGGTTGTAAAATAGCCAAGTTCACGACCGAGTTTGTTATGATCGCGGCGTCTTGCCTCCTCACGTGCCTCGATAAACGAATCAAGTTCTTCTTTTTTCTGGAATGCAACACCGTATACGCGCTGAAGCATCTTGTTCTTTTCATCACCGCGCCAATATGCACCTGTAGCCGCGAGAAGTTTTATTGCGTTGCCCTTGATTCTCGAAGTTGAATCCATATGCGGACCTGCACAAAGGTCAGTAAACTCGCCCTGTTTATAAAACGAAATTTCTTCGCCATCAGGAAGTTCTGTTATAAGCTCTACCTTATACGGCTCGTCTTTCATAAATTCAAGTGCCTCGTCACGAGGGAGAGTAAATCTCTCGATAGCAAGTTTTTCCTTGCAGATTTTTTTCATTTCAGCCTCAATTTTTTCGAGGTCATCGGGAGTGAGTGAATGCTCAAGGTCAAAATCATAGTACCAACCCTCTGCAATAGCGGGTCCGATAGCAAGTTTCACTTCGGGATAGAGGCGTTTTACTGCCTGCGCCATTATGTGTGAGCAAGTATGCCAATATGTCTTTTTAAATTCGGGATTTTCAAATGAATATACGTTTTCCACAATTTTTTCCTCCAAATAAATATAAAAAGCACCCGTTGACAAATGTCAAGGGTGCAAAAAATTACACGGTTCCACCTTGGTGTTTAACTCTTTGGTTCATAACGCGAACACGCGGCGCCGTATTTTGCGGCACAGCTCGGGAAGCGGTACCGATTTCCCCTACCCCGCGAAAACTTGCACCAACCGTTTTCTCTCTTAAGCGGTGTAAAAGACGGCTTTTCCGTCATAGCTTTAATATTATTATACCAAATAATTAACGATTGTCAATTATTTTTTTGAACAGCAAAATGTAAAATAAACTTGACATTTTGCAACTGATGTTTTAAAATAGTAATGTAAATCATACTTTACTTTTAGGAGGCGATCATTTGGATAATATAATAAAAGAACTGCGTAAGCAAAGCAAGGTTACACAAGACGAATTAGCAATGGCTGTGGGGGTTACACGTCAAACAATAATTTCGCTTGAGAACGGAAAATACAACGCATCGCTTACACTTGCACACAAAATATCAAAATACTTTGATATGACAATTGAAGAGGTTTTTATTTTTGAGGAGGAATAACTATGGATTATAGAAAAAGACTTAAAAACAGACTCATTGTTGCCATCACCTATATTATAATTGGAATATTTATGATTGCAACCGAACTTATAACTAAAACCGATAACAATTTTATTTCAGCTTTTGGGTTTACCCTTTTAATAATCGGTATAGCGAGAATAAAAAAACATTTTATAATCACCAAAAATGATGACAGCATCAAAAAATATGAAATTGCAGAAACTGACGAACGAAATATCGAGATTATGCACAAATCAAGAAGCGCTGCGTTTATAATTTATGTTGTGATAATGTGCGTGGCAACCATTATCTTGTCGTTTTTAAATATGCATAATATTGCGAGGTGGATTTCACTTTCAGCAATGACACTTGTGGTAATTTATTGGATATGTTATTTTATAATCCGCAAAAAATTTTAAATAAACCATAATTACAAGGTTTTGCATTCTGTGCAGTGTTATGATGCTGTTATTTGCCCGTTTGCAACCTTTCAGGCAATCGGTGAAATATGTTATGTCAAAAAAATTGCCTGACATAGTGAATTTTATATGCAAATGCTTCTTGACATTGCAAACAAAAAATGATAGAATGCTATAGTGTTAATTGTTGCTGATTAATATTATAGCATTTTCGGGATGTGGCGCAGTTGGTAGCGCGCCAGTTTTGGGAACTGGATGCCGCAGGTTCAAGTCCTGTCATCCCGACCATGTCGAGTGTTCATATCGGACTTTAGTCCGATATGAACATTCTTTTAATTTGAACAGACTAAATGTTATTAAGACGTTAAATATACCAGGAGAATTAAATGATAACCCAATACCTGTATACACTCCCCATTCTTTTCATGACGGTTTTATGTATGCTGTTTTTAACCGTTACAAACGAATATATTTTACCCGCGCACAAAAAAGGTTTTATCGTCGTTTTTTTGGGTTCGGTTTTCGTAACAATTTGTGAAGTAATGTCTATATTTTCAAACGGTTGTGCATCTGAATTTAAACCCATTAACTTTTTATCAAATTATTTCGGGTTTCTTCTTACACCGATTCTGATTGTGTTTTTTGCAATGACCATTGCAAGATTTCACCGTTTAAAACAAGCCGCTATCGGCATCGGTGCCTATGTGCTTATCTATCATATTTTGATTGTATCAAACAAGTTATTCTATATAGATGCACAAAATAATTATCATCGCGGCAGCTTGTTTTTCGTATATATAATTTCATATTTCTTTGCAGTGATATATTTACTTTACGAAACACTGCGATATTCACGTAAAGGATTTTTACAGCACAAGATTTTTGCCTATTTATTGAGTTTGTGTTTTCTTTTATCATGTTCAATTCAAATTTTTAAAGAGGAAGTATACACAACAAGAATAACTGTCGTTTTTTGTTTGTGTATATATTATGCATATAACCTTGAATTTACAAATCTTTTTGACAAACTCACAGGTGTTCTTAACCAGGGAACATATATCAAAAAAATAAAAGAATTTAAAGTAAACCAAACGGTAATAATTCTGGATATAGATGATTTTAAATACATTAATGACACCTACGGTCATCCATACGGAGATAAATGTCTGGTTATTATCTCACGTATCATCAAATCAATTTTCAGCAATTACGGTCAGTGCTACCGAATCGGCGGCGACGAATTTGCAATAATTTTAAGAAAAAATGCCAACGTGGAAAATCTGCTGACACGTTTTGAAAAAACTATTGCAGACAATTTTAAAAATGAATACTACCAATTAACTGTTTCTATCGGATATTCCAAGTATGAAAAAAATGATTGTGCCGAAGATGTTATCAGACGAGCTGATTTTAATATGTATGATGTAAAAAATCAAAAAAAGGCTCTGATATCAACAATCAGTTAAAAAATAAGTTGTTAAAACAAAAAGCAGTCCATCGGGACTGCTTTTTCATTTGCTATTATTTTACAATATCATACGGCCAGTCGATTATTCCGCCGAATTCGTACACATTGGTATAGCCCAACTCTGCAAGTGCTTTTGATGCAATTTTACTTCGTCTGCCGCTTCGGCAATAAACGAGTATTAACTGTTCTTTGTCTAAAAGTTCTTTTTCGGCACGAGTGCCGATTTCGTATTCAGGAATCATAATCGCGCCTTCTATATGACCCTCGTCATACTCCTCTTGAGTACGGGCGTCTACTATTGCATATTCCTCTTTTGTCGACATAATCATATGAGCTTCCTCGGCAGAAATTTGCCAATAACCGTCAACAAAAGTTCTGTCAAAATCGTTATGACAAGCAGTTAAATTAAATAACATAAACATTATAATCAATCCTTTTAAAAATCTCATAGCATTAGTTTCCATCCGTGGTCAGCGTGATAAATCATCTGCTTTGTCATTCCACCGTCAATGCAGATATCCTCGCCTGTGATAAAGCCCGACATATCTGAGCAAAGATACATTACCGCGTTTGCGATATCCAGTGGATTTCCCACTCTGCCGACAGGCTGTTGCACGGCATCGGCGCCCTCGTAGACTGTATAGTTATTGTCAATCCAGCCGGGCGAGATTGAGTTAACACGCACTTTTCCCGCAAGGCTTACCGCAAGTGCATGGGTAAGCGCCGAGATACCGCCTTTTGCCGCAGTATAACTCTCAGTCTGCGGTTGGCTCATTCTGTCGCGCGATGACGAAATATTAACAATACTTGCGCCCTTTGAAAAATACGGCGCAAACAGTTTTGAAAGGTAAAACGGAGCGGTCACACCCACGCTCATCGCGTATTCAAATTCATCGTAGGTGCCGCTTTTTATACCAACGCATTTTGGTGCGGCATTATTGATAAGATAGTCGATTTTGCCGTTTTCATCAATTACTTTTTTGGCAAAGCGCTCGAGGGTGGATTTATCCGAAAGGTCGCCCACAAAACAATCATTATCGAGCAGGTCAATAACATAAACGGTGGCTCCCGCACGTTCAAACTGCTCACGGATGCACTTGCCGATGCCTCTTGCACCGCCCGTTACAACCGCTACTTTATCTTTAAAATCAAACATATTCTACCTCACTGTTTTTGACAGTTCATCAAGTGACTTTCTCTTTTTGGAGCGAAGAGTGCCGTCCTTTTCATAGCCTAAGGTTATAACAAGGCGGACTGTACCGTCAATATCGCAAATCTCCCTGATTTTTGCATCATCGAGCCAACCGAGAATACAACTGCCCAGACCTTGTGCAGTTGCTTCGGCGGTGATGTATGCCGCAACGATACCGATATCGATTGAGCGGTAATCGTTCTTTTTAAGACGTGCGCCGAGAGCGGCGGTGGAATTATACGGTTTTTCGGAAATGACCATAAGTACGGGAGCATCAGCGGCAAATTTGTTGATACCCACACCTTCGGTTGCTTTTGCAACCTTTTTTGCAACATCACCATGACACACAGTGATGTAATACGGCTGACCGTTACAGGCAGAAGGAGCAAGACGTGCCGATTCGAGTATTGCGTTGATTTTTTCTTTTTCTACCGCACGGTTGGTGTCATAAGCGCGGCAAGACTGTCTTTTATTTGCAATTTCAGTAAAATTCATAATGCCTCCAATACTTTTTTATTTTATTATATTTTTTGATAAACTTTTTGTCAATGTTGACATACTCTAAAGTGTTTGTTAAAATAGTTGCATACGAAACTGTTGCGTGTGCAACTATTTTTGGAGTATAATATGTCAAAATTTATGAAGATGTTAAATAACATCAGCCGTTCACAAGCAATTTACAGGCACAGCAAAGTATGTGCCGAAGAGCTGCAAAGTTCTCACTATGCTTTTGCCCTTGCAATCTGCCGTGAGCCCGGACGCTCACAAGAGCAACTTGCAAAAGAACTTTGCATCAACAAAAGTACCGTTACAAGAAATCTTAATTACCTTGAAGAAAAAGGGTATATTTTAAGAAAACCTCTGCCGAATGACAAACGTCAGTTTTCGGTCTATCCGTCCGAAAAAATGCTCGGTGTTGTACCGGATATAAAAAAAGCATCGTCAGAATGGATGCAACTTTTATCGGAAGATATACCGCAGGATGAACTCGACATATTCGATTCGGTTTTAAAACGGATGCAAGACCGTGCAAGAGAAATTATTGAAAATCAAGAGGAAAACAAATGAAGTGGGTTTTTTCATACATAAAACCGCTGACAAAACGAATTATAGCGGGAACAAGCATAAAGATGCTCGGCACAGTCGCGGAACTTATAATTCCTTTTTTGCTGAGTTACATACTTGACAATGTCATACAAGCAAATGATGTAAAAAAGATTATATTTTTTGGCGGTTTAATGACAGTCTGCGCTGTTATTGCCTGTCTTGGAAATATAATTGCCAACAGAATGGCAGCAAAAACAACAATGAGATTTTCGACACAGATGCGAAAAAATCTGTTTTTGAAAACACTTAATTTATCGGCAAGAAGCACCGATGAATTTACCATTCCGTCACTCGAATCGCGAATAACTTCTGATACATACAATGTGCAGAACTTTATAGGAATGATGCAGAGAATGGGCATACGTGCGCCGATACTTTTGCTTGGCGGAACAATCATCACAATGGCTATGGACAAAAAACTGGCGCTTGTTATGATTGCAATGCTACCGCTTATTTTTGCGGTTGTATACAGCATATCACGAATGGGTGTGCCGCTCTATTCAAAGGTGCAACAGTCGGTCGACGGAATGGTACGCGTTGTGCGCGAAGACGCGCAGGGCATCCGTGTTATAAAAGCACTATCAAAGGTGGATTATGAAAACGCGCGTTATGACCGCGCCAATCTTACGCTCAGAAAAAACGAAAGCCGAGCGGGAATAATTATGGGTGTGGTAAACCCTATTATGACACTGCTTATGAATCTGGGCATTGTTGCGGTTGTTGCAGTCAGTGCATATTTTGTAGCACGTAATCAGTCTTCCTCGTCAACCGTTATTGCATTTATGCAGTATTTTACACTTATATCGATGGCAATGATGTCGCTGTCGCGTATGTTTGTCATGTACACAAAGTGTGCCGCATCTGCAAAACGCATCTCGCAGGTTATGGAACAAAAAAGCGAACTTGTTGACGTTGAGGACGACGGCAAAGGCGATGCGTCGGTACATATCAGTTTTAAAAACGTAAACTTTTCGTATCTCGGAAAGAAAAACAACTTAAAAGATATATCGTTTGAGTTAAAAAAAGGACAGACACTAGGCATTATCGGTGCCACGGGAAGCGGCAAATCGACAATTCTGCGATTGCTTATGCGTTTTTATGACGCAGACAGCGGTGTTATCCGTATAAACGGCAAAGACATACGCTCATATGACCGCGATACGCTGACCGATATGTTCGGTGTTGTTTTTCAGAATGATTTTATTTATGCTGACACAATAGAAGAAAATATCCGTTTCGGACGCGACATTTCTACACAAACCATTATAAGCGCAGCAAAGATTGCACAGGCACACGATTTTATTTCGTCATTTACTGACGGATATGCCCACAGCGTATCATCGGGAGGCACCAATCTCTCGGGTGGTCAGCGTCAGCGACTTTTAATCACACGTGCAATCGCAGGACAACCCGAAATACTCATACTCGACGACTCGTCATCGGCGCTCGACTATAAAACCGACGCAAATCTGCGCACTGCACTTTCGACGTCACTCCCGCATTCCACCGTTATTACCGTTGCACAGCGCGTCAGTTCAGTTAAAAACTGCGACCTGATACTCGTTATCGAAGACGGCGAAATAATCGGCTATGGAAAACACGAACACCTTCTTACAAACTGTACCGAATACAAAGAGATAAGTGACTCACAGATGGGAGGTGCTTTCCTTGACTAAGAAAAAGTTTAAAAAAGGCATATTTTTGCGCCTGAGTAAATACGTTGTGGAACAATGGCCGTTGTTTATTACAGCGCTGATTTTAACACTCGGTTCAAACCAACTGTCACTCCTTGGCCCCAGATTTTCGGGTGCGGCAATTGATGCGATTGAATTTAAGGGCGGTGTTGACTTTGATGCTGTATGGAAAAACATAGCATATATGATTGGCTGTTATGTGATTTCGGCACTGCTTTCATACATTCTTTCGGTTGTTATGATAAACCTGAGCCAACGTATCATATACAAAATGCGCAAACAGGTTTTTGAAAAACTGACAACACTTCCTGTGGGATATTTCGACACCCACGCAACAGGTGACATTATAAGCCACCTTTCATACGATATCGACACCATAAACAGCACCCTCTCACACGATCTCATACAGGTTATGACAAGTATTTATACCGTTGTGGGTTCGCTTATTTTTATGTGGCAGATTTCAAAGCCGATGATACTCATTTTTGCGCTGACCGTTCCCGTATCGATACTGTTTACCCGCTACCGTTCAAAAAAAGTGCGCCCTCTTTTTAGCAAAAGAGCCAAAAAATACGGTGAACTTAACGGTTTTGCCGAAGAGATGCTTACAGGTTCGCGTACAATCTCTGCCTATGGAAAACAACAAGAAATCTCGTCGCGCTTTAACAAAATAAATGACGAAGCAATGGACGCATTTTACAAAGCGGAATATAATGCCGCACTGCTCTTCCCGACCATAAACCTTATAAACAATATTTCGCTCACACTTGTTGCCGTCATCGGCGGAATACTTTATATGTTCTCACAAAACGGCACCGTACTTGCAACATCGGTATTCTTTATAACTCTTGGCGGTGTTGCTCAGTTTGTGCAGTACTCACGAAAATTTGCAGGTCCCATAAACGAGTTTTCGAATATCCTTCACGAGTTTCAGTCGGCATTTTCTGCCGCGGAGCGTGTATTTGCAATACTTGACGAGCAACCCGAAAAAGAAGATATCAAAGATGCAAAAGAGTTAAAGAATGTAAACGGCGATGTCTGCCTTGAAAACATAACTTTTGGATATACACAGGATAAAACAATACTCAAAAATGTCTCGGTAACCGCAAATAAAGGTCAGACTGTTGCTATAGTCGGACCCACGGGTGCAGGAAAAACAACAATAATAAATCTGCTTATGCGCTTTTATGATGCACAGAGCGGAAAAATCCTGATAGACGGAATTCCGTCGGTCGAATTAAAGCGACAAGACCTGCGCTTTGCGTTTAATATGGTACTTCAGGATACCTGGCTGTTTTGCGGTAGCATTTACGATAACATCGTTTACGGCAGACAAGATGCAACGCCTGAGGAGGTTTATGCGGCGGCAAAGTCAGCAAAAATCGCCTCATATATCGAATCACTTCCCGACGGGTATGACACCATACTTTCGGATGACGGTGTAAACATTTCAAAAGGTCAGAAACAACTTATAACCATCGCACGTGCGTTTTTGTCAAAAGCACCGATACTCATTCTTGACGAGGCAACCTCAAACGTTGACTCACGTACCGAGATACAAATACAAAACGCAATGACCGAACTTATGAAGAATAAGACCTGTTTTATAATTGCCCACAGGCTTTCGACAATTCAGAATGCCGATACCATCCTTGTGGTAAAAGACGGTGCAATTATCGAACAGGGAAACCACGAACAACTAATACAAAAAGGCGGTTTTTACCACTCGCTGTATAATTCACAATTCCATTAAAAAAATCCCCTCGGGGATTTTTTTATTTGCCTATTGTTTTGTGGTCATCGGTGGCGGGATTGTCGATAAGTTTGCCGTTTATTGTAAAACGTGAGCCGTGGCAGGAACAATCCCACGTATGCTCGGCATGATTATATTTAAGAGCACAGCCAAGGTGCGGACATCGTGGTACTGTGGGAGTTATAATTCCCATCACCGATTCAAAGGCGTTAAGTGCCAACTGCGGATGAAGTATGCTCCGCGAAGGCAAAAACACATCTGCATATCGGTTTTGTCTGCCACAAATAATGTCGCACAAAATATTTGACGCCGCCATTGCATTGGTCATTCCCCATTTATTAAAGCCAGTTGCTACATACACATTCGGAGTTGATTTTGCATACTGACCTATATATGCCACCCCATCCAGCGTCATACAGTCCTGTGTTGCCCATTTTGCAACAATTTTTGCATTGTTATAATGTTTTTTTGCAAATACTTCCAGTTCGCTAAAGCATCCGCCCTGTTTGCCCGTTCGGTGACCTCCGCCGCCCAAAAGCAAAACATCGCCGAAACTTCTGAAAGAAAGTCCCGTATCAGACTCATCAACATACATACCGCTCAATTGCGGTACGCTTTTGAGCGCAACAACATAAGAACGGTGCTGGTAGAGTTTTAAGAAGTATCCGCCGTGCTTATTAAAAATAGGAAAATGAGTTGTAACAACTAATTTTTTAAAGGAGATAACACCACGGTTTGTGTATGCTTTGTTCTCTTTTAATTCCATCACCTTTGTATGTTCATATATCGGAAGTTTTTTTGCAACCGCATACAAAAACTTAAGCGGATTAAACTGTGCCTGATTTTTCACACGTACCGCACCCGCAACCGCAATCGGAAGTTCGTATGCATCCGAAAATTCGGCTTTTATACCGAGTTTATTAAGTGCTTTTATTTCTTTTTCGATTTTGTTTGTGTCATAAAGAGAATAGACATACGAATCTTTGTTTTGAAAATCGCAGTCTATATCACGGCATAACGCGATATATTCTTTGAGTGCATCCATCTGTGCCGAAAGATAAAGTTGCGCATTTTGTTGTCCAAAGCGATTAATAAGTTTATCATATATGAGTCCGTGTCCGACTGTGATTTTCGCCGTAGTGTTTTTAGTTATGCCTCCGCATATTTCATTTGCTTCAACTACTGTGCACTCGACACCCGATTTCGATAACTTATGGGCACATAAAATTCCTGCTATCCCTCCGCCGATTATTAAAATATCAGTATTCTTGTCACCGTCAAGAGTTTTGAACTCAGGTTTTGATGATTGTTGTTCCCAAATCGATTTCATATTATTTCCTCCGTATATTACAATTAGTTTTTGCAATTACAGAAAAATATGCATATAAAAACTATGAATACAATTGCAAAAAAACAGAAAAATATTTATAGGATATATAAGGAGGTAACAAAATGTTCAAACACGAAAAAAAACTTTTTCATCCTGTTGAAATCGAAAAACCAAACCCGCAGTATGCGGCACTTTTACAAGAACAGCTTGGCGGCGGTAACGGTGAACTCAAGGCGGCTATGCAGTATATGTCGCAAAGTTTCAGAATTAAAGACCCCGAGATAAAAGACTTATTTTTGGATATTGCCGCGGAAGAACTCGGTCATATGGAAATGGTAGCACAAGCCATAAATCTCTTAAACGGTCACGATGTATGTGCCGACAGAGTACCTGCAGGTGAAATTCAGTCACACGTACTGCTTGGTCTAAATCCAGGGCTTATCAATGCTTCGGGGTATTCATGGACAGGCGACTATGTGACAGTAACCGGAGATTTGTGCGCCGACCTTTTGAGTAATATCGCATCCGAACAACGCGCCAAAGTAGTTTATGAATATCTTTACCGCCAGATAAACGATAAAAAGGTGCGCGAAACAATCGACTTTTTGCTAAACCGCGAAGAAGCGCATAATCAGATGTTCCGCGATGCCTTTAACAAGGTGCAAAACTCAGGTTCAAATCGTGATTTCGGTACTACCAAGGCGGCAAAAATGTATTTTTCAATGTCCGACCCCGGTCCCAACGCTTTTGCAACAGAACAGACAAAACCCGTTTCTTTTGAATAGCCGATAAGCATCGCTTTTGCTATACTGTATAATTATTCAAAAAAATTCCTTGACAAAGAGCATTTCATTATATAAAATAATCATATAGTATTTTAAAAGCGTTTGAGCAAAAATCAGTAACCCGTTTGTCGTGATCCAGAGAACTGTTGGTTGGTGCAAAACAGTATCACAAAGACAGGTGAATTCATTTTGTTAGCTGTTAGCTGAAGGTTTTTACTGCGTAGGCTGTATCGGTTGCAACCGTTATATTGCAAGGGTGTAATGTGCACCCGAAGAGGCTCTTTTTGCGAAAAAAGAGTAAAGCAGAGTGGTAACACGGTTTATAATCGTCCCTGCATCTTTTGATGCAGTGCGTTTTTATTTTAAAAGGAGAAAAAATATGAAAAAGATTATTTCACTTATCACAATTTTGGTTATGTGCGTATGCCTTATGGCTTCGCTTACATCGTGCGGCGAAAAGACCGACTTCACCGTTGGTATCTGTCAGCTTATGGAACACGAATCACTCGATAAAGCAACAAACGGCTTTATTGCAGCACTCACCGAAGAACTCGAAAAAGCAGGTAAGACTGTTACGTTCGATACACAGGTTGCAGGCGGTGCAGACCTTTGCACAACTATCGTAAAGGCTTTCACATCAAAGAACGTTGATCTTATTATGGCAAACGCTACTCCCGCACTTCTTGCAGCAGCAAATGCCACAACAACCATCCCCGTTCTCGGCACATCTGTTACCGACTACAACGATACCTTTGCAGGTAACATCCCCGCAAACGTTTCGGGTACATCAGACGCTGTTCCTTTTGACGAACAGGCAAAAATGATGATTGAGTCACTCGGTCTTAAAGAAGGCGATCAGGTGGGCGTTCTCTATTGCACAAACGAGTCAAACTCAGTTATCCAGTACGAAGCAGTTAAAAAACTTTTCGAAGAAAAGAAGATTGTTGTAAAGGCATATACATTCTCGGAAACAACCGAACTTCAGGCTCTCGTTACAGCAATGGCAGGTGAATGTAAGGCAGTTTATGTTCCTTCAGACAACACTGTTGCCGACAACGACGCAATCGTAGGTACAATCTGCAGCGGCAAAAAGGTTCCTGTATACACAAGTTACGGCGGCGCTATCTGCTATGCTTCACTTGCAATCGACTATGAAGAACTCGGCCGCGAAACAGGTAAAATGGCTGCAGAAATTCTTTTAAACGGCAAAACTCCTGCTGATTTCGAAGTTAAAACACTTACTCCTTCAGTTGCATACAATGCTGACCTTTGCGCTCAGCTCGGTATAACTGTTCCCGAAAGCAAATAATCATTTTTTGAGGTAAACCAATGGCTTTTTTAAATGCATTACCCGGTGCGATAGCAGAGGGTCTAATATGGGGACTTATGGCAATCGGTGTCTATATCTCCTACAAAATTCTTGATATTGCCGACCTTACCGTTGACGGCTCTATTTGTACCGGCGGATGTGTTTGCGCAGTACTTATAATAAACGGTGTTCCCGCGTGGTTAAGTGTTATTATTGCGTTTTTGGCAGGTGCACTTGCGGGTATTGTTACAGGACTTCTCAATACCGCACTCGGTATCCCGTCAATTCTTGCCGGTATTTTGACACAGCTTATGCTCTATTCGGTCAACCTTGCAATTCTTGGCAGTAAATCACTTGCCTCACTCGTTGGCGGCACACACAAACTTATGCTCTCTATGAGTGACAATTTTATGGCAATTATTGTGGCAGGAATTATAATCGCGGCAACAATTGTTGTATTGTGGCTGTTCTTTTATACCGAGGTGGGTCTTACACTCAAATCGACAGGTGACAATCCCGATATGAGCCGCGCACAAGGCGTAAACGTTGATTTTAACAAAGTTCTCGGACTTGCAATATCAAATGGTATCGTTGCATTTGCAGGTGCACTCCTTGCGCAGTACAAAGGTTCTGCAAACATCAACGACGGCAAAGGCGCAATTGTTATCGGCCTTGCAGCAATCTTTATCGGTCTTTCGGTTTCGCTCAAGATAAAGCCCAACTTTGTTGTAAGCCTTATCGGTGTTGTGAGCGGCGGAATTGTGTACTACATAATCTACAGCCTTGTTGTAATGATGGGACTCAAAACCGACTATCTCAAAATGCTCTCGGCAATAATAGTTGTACTGTTCCTTGCGGTACCCTATTTAAAGGGCAAATATTTTACAAAGCAAAAGCCACTGCCCATAAACTGCGGAGGTGACGACAATGCTTAAAATCACAAACTTACAAAAAACTTTCAATCCCGGCACAGTAAATGCAAAAACTGCGCTGTCAGGTCTTAATCTTACACTTAATGACGGCGATTTTGTAACCGTTATCGGCGGTAACGGCGCAGGTAAATCAACAATGCTAAACGCTATCGCAGGTGTGTGGAAGCCCGATTACGGCACCATTGAAATTGACGGCGTTGACGTTACAAATATGCCCGAATACAAACGCGCACAGTTCCTCGGACGCGTGTTCCAGGACCCGATGAAAGGCACCTCACCCGATATGGAGATTGCAGAAAATCTCGGTATCGCGGCTCGCCGCGGCACAAAGCGTAAACTTGTGTGGGGCATAAGAAAAGAGGAGCGCGAGGCGTATAAAAAACTTCTCGCTACACTCGAACTCGGTCTTGAATCGCGTCTTTCAGCAAAAGTAGGACTTTTGTCGGGCGGTCAGCGTCAGGCAGTAACGCTGCTTATGGCAACTCTAAAAAAACCAAAGCTTTTGCTTCTTGACGAGCATACCGCAGCACTCGACCCCAAAACAGCGGCAAAAGTGCTTGAAATCACCGACAAACTCGTCACCGAAAACAAACTCACCACCCTTATGATTACACATAATATGCACGATGCAATCGCGCACGGCAACCGCCTCATTATGATGCACGAGGGCAGAGTAGTTGTTGATGTTTCAGGTGAAGAAAAGAAAAAGCTCACAATCGCGGAGCTTCTCGGTCTTTTTGAAAAGGCAAGCGGAAGTGAGTTTACCAGCGACAAGGTAATGCTATCTAAATAACAATATAAAACCGCAAGTATTTCTTGCGGTTTTTAATTAGGAGAATTAATGAAACTTATTATTGGTTGTTTAAATTCCAAATATGTACATATGTCAAGCGCACCTTGGTGCCTTGCGGCAGGTATTGACAAATTTCTGCCGAATAAAATCAATTACGAAATAATTGAAGGCACAATAAATGGCGACCTTGACAAATACTGCGAAAATATTATAGAAAAGCGCCCCGATATCGTTTCGTTTTGCACATATATATGGAACGTTACCCAGACTCTTTACATCTGTGAAAAATTAAAGCAAAAACTCGGCTGTGCCATCGTACTCGGCGGACCTGAGGTTGCATATCGTCAGATAGATGTTTTGGTAAAATATCCGTTTATCGACTATGTACTTGCGGGTGAGGGCGAATTTGCATTCCCTGCATTTTTGAATATGCTTTTAAAAAACTCAGACAAAAACGATGTGTCGGGGCTTTGTTTCAGAAACGATGACGGCATTGTGACAATTCCTGAGACTTGCTACAGTCAAACTCCGCCGTCACCTTATACCGACAAATATTTTGAGGCGTTAAAAGGCAGAATCTGCTATATTGAATCATCGCGCGGATGCCCGTTTCGCTGTGCATTCTGCCTTTCGGGCAGAATATCGGGACTTAGATTTTTTGACATAGAGCAGACAAAGCGGGATTTGATAAAACTCGCAAACAGCGGAACGCAGACAATAAAATTTGTCGACCGTACCTTTAACGCAAACGAAAATCACGCAAACCAAATACTCGAGTTCATATTGCAAAACTACGGCAAAAATATACCCGAGGGTGTTTGTTTTCACTTTGAAATTGCAGGCGATATACTAAAGCAAAGCACGATGGAATTGCTCTCAAAGATGCCAAAGGGCGCTGTGCAACTCGAAATCGGAATGCAGTCGTTTAATGAGGATACTTTAAAAACAATCAACCGTAAAACTAACACCAAACGGCTGATTGACAACATAAAACAATTGATCGGTTTTGGCAATATGCACATTCACATCGACCTTATCGCAGGGCTTACGGGCGAGGATATAAATAGTTTTGAAAACAGTTTTAATATTGGATTTGACCTACGCGCACATATGCTCCAGATGGGATTTTTAAAACTGCTTTACGGTGCCGATATGCGCGAACAATCCGACAAATATCCTTGCGAATTTAACGACACACCGCCGTATGAGGTGGTATCGACGCCATGGATTTGCGCCGACGAAATAAAGACTCTCAAACGCTGTGAGGATGCACTCGACAGAATGTATAACAGCGGTCGATTTTTGTTTACAATCGACTATTTGTTGGTAGCTATAGGCTGTACTCCATTCAAACTGTTTTTTGAGTTCGGCAACAAAACAGACGGTCAGAATAAAGCACTTTCTGACTATGCAGTTATGATTTTTGAGTTCTTTAAAGACCGCGTTGATGCCGATATCTTGCGTGAAAAATTGGTGTGTGACCTTTTATCGTGCGCGTCAGCACTGCAAATACCCGAGCCCTTGAAACTGACCGACCCGATGCACAAAAAAGCAAAAGCAATGTTTTCAAAAAACACAAAGGTTGCGATACTTAAAAAAAGCGGCAAGATTTTTGCCGCCGACCACTCAAGCGAACGTGACTTTTTTGGAAGATTTGATTACAAATTTTATGATATCAATATTTTAGAATAAGGGAGAGTTTTCAAACTCTCCCTTTTTTGTTGATAATTGTTTTAACGTGAGATTTATGAACAGTTTATACAAATTATGATATATTCCCCCTCTGGTTTTTGCTTTAAGAAAAAATTCACCTTCACTGACAAGTGGAGGTGAATTTTATTTATACGTATTTCGCTTTATGTGATAATTGTAATTGTGTTACTTGTAAGTTCCACTCCTGTGCCTGAGTCTACAATTGTTGAGATTTCAATCGAATCACCCTGTGTGAGCACTGCTTCACTGAATGTTGCGCCAAAGATTGTATTATATTTTGAGCCCGTGAAACTGTTTACAACTTTACTTACTTCGCTGTCTTTGAATGTATAATCCTGTGTTGCGGTGTATGTATCGTTTTTGTCAACCCATGAAACGCGTATGCGTACATTTACGCCGCTCTTGGCAGCACCCTGACTAAAGAGCGTTTTTGCAATACCGTTTGCAATTTTTGCCGAGTCACCAAATACAGGCTCTGCTGTATACGCGCCGTTTGAATATACAAATTTATTTGCTCTTGCAAGGTTGATTTTTAAGAATTGATAACATCCGTTTTGGGCATCATACACAGGAAGTTGTGTGTTATCTTTACTGAATGTAACGTTATTTTTGGCAACATATATTTTGCCTTTGCTTGAAGTGTTGCTGTCATATACGTTACTGCCGTTAAGCGCAATAAAGTGATTTGCTGTGAGGTTATAACCACCAAGGTCAACAGTCACTCCCGATGATACAATTACCGTTTGTTCGGTAACATCTGCCAAAAGTCTGATTGTTTCTCCCGATTTGGCGGTGTTTAGTGCCTCGGTAAGTGATGCATATGTTGCACCTGTTGTGCTGTTTGTCACAGGCGGGTTGTAGATGTATTCATAGTGCATATTGGTAGCAGATGGCCTGCCCGAAAGTTTTTGGTACTTTTCTTCACTACCCTCATAATATATGTCTGTTAAATCACAATTTGTAAACGCATGAGAATCAATTGATGTTACACTATTAGGAATTGTAACCGATTCAAATTTATCATAACAATAAAATGCATAATCAATAATTGACGTTACACCTTTTGGAATAACAAGATGAGTCACCTTGCAACCATTTAAATACAAATCGGGCTGCAGATAAAGCGGATTTGCATAGCAACTATAATAGTACATATTATTGATTTCAAAACTAATTTCACACCAAGCCTTAATATCAGAAATGTATACACTTTCAAGTTCCAAACAGTCGAGAAAAGCATCAACACCTATTCTTTTTACCCCTCTACCAATTGTAACCGATTCGAGGTTAAAACAATTATAAAACGCACATTTACCGATTGAGGTTACGCTATCGGGGATTGTGATTGATGTGAGGCTTGTACAAGTAGAGAATGCATAGTCACCAATTGATGTCACACTATCAGGAATTGTGATAGATGTGAGGCTTGTACATGCACTGAATGCATCGTCACCAATTGATGTCACACTATCGGGAATTGTGATTGATGTAAGACTTTCGCAATAATAAAATGCATAATCACCAATTGAGGTTACACTGTCAGGGATTGTGATTGATGTGAGGCTTGTACAACCATGGAATGCATCACTACCGATTGATGTTACACCATCTCCTATTGTGACTGATGTAAGACTTTCGCAATAACAAAATGCACCACCACCGATTGAGGTTACGCTATCGGGTATTGTGATTGATGTAAGGCTTTTACAATAATAAAATGCATTATCACCGATTGATGTTACGCTATCGGGAATTGTGATTGATGTAAGACTTTCGCAATAATAAAATGCCTTCTCACCAATTGAGGTTACGCTATCGGGAATTGTGATTGATGTAAGGCTGTCGCAATGATAAAATGCATTACCACCGATTGATGTTACGCTATCTCCTATTGTAACTGATTCAAGGCTGTCGCAATAATAAAATGCCTTCTCACTGATTGAAGTTACGCTATCTCCTATTGTGACTGATGTAAGACTTTCGCAATGACAAAATGCACCACTACCGATTGAGGTTACGCTATCGGGGATTGTAATTGATTCAAGGCTAAAGCAATTATAAAATCCCCAATCACCGATTGACGTCACGCTATCGGGAATTGTGATTGATGTGAGGTTTTTACAATAATAGAATGCATAAGCACCGATTGATGTTACGCTATCAGGGATTGTGATTGATTCAAGGCTTTCGCAATAAGAAAATGCCTCAAGACCGATTGAGGTTACGCTATCTCCTATTGTAACTGATTCAAGGCTGTCGCAATTATAAAATGTATATTCACCAATTGAAGTTACACTATCAGAGATCGTGACTGATGTGAGGCTTTCACAATTATAGAATGTATAATCACCAATTGAAGTTATGTTATATGGAATAACAAGATTTGTTATTTTGTTACCATCTAAATATAAATCAGAACCATTACAAAGCGGGTTTGATTGTCTGGTTTTAAAATCAATTTTACACCAAGCAGAGAGGTCGGTTATGTATACTTTTTCAATATTAGAACAAGATCCAAATGAATCATCACCAATCGAAGTAATATTATTCGGAATTGATATTGATTTGAAACTTGCACAACCGTAAAATGCATAATTATTGATTGATGATATATTAGATGGAATCACCAAGTTTTCTACGATATCACCATTCAGATAAAGATATGCTCCATTAGATAACGGATTCGAAGCATATTGTTGATATTGTGAATCATATTCAAAATCAATTTTACACCAAGTTGAAAGATCTTTTATATATACATTTTTTAGACTTGTACATCCCCCAAATGCTCTTCGTCCAATTGAGGTAACTCCCACACCCATTGTGACTGATGAAATTCTCTCACACCATACAAATGCAGAATCACCAATTGAAATCACACTATCAGGGATTGTGATTGATGTAAGAGCGCTATATGCAAATGCAGAATCACCAATTGAAGTTACGCTATCAGGGATTCTGATTAATTCAAGGGAATCGCAATCAAAAAATGCTTTGTCTGCTATTGTAAGAGTATTCTGTTTTATAGGATAATCACTTGATATATCTTTTTTTGCTTCTATCAGATGTTTACCTATATACAAAATCCCAATTTCCCAGTTCTGTTCATCTTTATAATATGCTGTATCATAAAATGCTTCACAACCAATTGAGTTTACGGTATCAGGGAGCGTGATTGATGTGAGTTTTGTACAATATTTGAATGCATAAGCACCGATTGAAGTTACGCTATCGGGAATTGTGATTGATGTGAGGCTTGTACAACCTGAGAATGCATCGTCACCAATTGATGTCACACTATCGGGGATTGTGATCGATGTGAGGCTTGAACATTCGTAAAATGCACTATTACCAATTGATGTCACAGGATAGCCATCGATTGAGGCAGGGATTTCAACTGTTGTCGCTTCTCCAACATATTTGGTAATTGTAATATTGTAATCTGAAATTTCATATGTAAGATCACCATAAGTTGTAGCATTGGCAATTGAAATGGTTGGCAAAAATCCGATTGCCATTACCAAAACAAGTACAAAACTTAAAATTCGTTTTTTCATAATTTTCTCCTTTTTTGTTTATTGCACCTATATAAGTGCAATACTAATTTATCACAACAGTATAATAAAGTCAATCATTTTGCACCCGAATAAGAGCAAAGGAGAAACAATGTGAACGAAAAAATCGAAAAGCTGATTGGAAATAACATTAGAAATTTACGGGAAAAAGCGGGACTCACACAAGAAATGCTTTCGGCAAGGCTACAGTTACTTGGGTGCGATATAACAAGAAGTGCCGTTGCAAAAATCGAAGTAGGTCAGCGTCACCTTTATCCCGACGAAATCATCCATATAAAAAACATATTGGATGTTGAATTTGAAGACATATTTATAATAGATTAACCCTGCACTTCAGTTTGTGCAGGGTTAAATTATTATTTAGTGTTAAATTACTTTTTAAGTTTTACAACCTCGGAACTTGAATGAATCTCACCAAAGTTATCGTTAAAAACTACGTTGGCAGTTTTTTTGTCAAGTGTGATTGCACAGCCAACGTGAACGTGCTTTTTATTCTCGTTTTTATAATATCTCGAGCCAACGATTACGGGGCAGGTCTGACCCTTATGGTCGAGTTTGTCACCGATATGCGACACAATTGTGCCATGGAGATGGCCCGTGATATAAAGTTGCGGATTGATGGTCTCGCCAATACGTTTTACCCATTTACCAAAGAGTTCCTGTTCGATATCAAACGGCGGATGGATTGTGCAAGTAAAGGGGTTATGTACAATTACAAGACGGTATTCAACACCTTTTGCGTTATACTCTTCATCAGCATTTTTGATAACGCTCTCGATAAACTCGTCCTCTTCCAATCTGAACTCGTGACACGCCATTGTGTTACCGTATTCTGCGTGGCTGTCGGGCTTATCCTCGCCTGTATCAAGAACAATACCCCAAAGTCTGCCAAGGCGGAAAGTATAGTATGAGTTGCCGTGGTAGTTTGGTGTATAATCGGCAATTTTTTCGGCAAATATACCGCGGGTATCGTGGTTACCGCGTGAAAAAACAACAGGGCGCGAACCGCCTGTTATTGCATCGCAGAGTTTATATACAAGATCAAAGTTTTTAACATCACCGCTGTGGTCCATAATATCACCGTTTAAAATGAGCAGGTCGATATCGTCGCCAAAGTACTGACCCGCCTTTGCAGGTTGGTCAAATTTTCCGTGTGTGTCTGAAAGATGATAGATTTTAATGGGACCCTTTTCCGATACCGGCTTAAACTCGTATGTCTGCGACACGATGTCCTCGGTCTCTGAAAAATACGGTTTACGCTCTATCATTCTGCGGTAGTTTATGGTATATTCTTTTGCCGAGTCGAGTTCTTTCATCGGCACTGTTACGCGGTGAATAACCTCTTTTGAGCGGATAACACCGTTTGAATGGTCATAATAGTTTTTGCCGTTAACAGTTACCCAAAAGAGTAGTTCCGAACGTGCCATAGCCATAATCTGATACTTATCTTTTACTGCAAACACAGCAGGAGCGGTTGTTAACTCATAGAGTTTTTCGGGGGTGTTCATAACTTTTTACCTCACAAATGTTCAAATTATCTTTATATTACATTTTAAAACTAATAAGGTCAATAACTTATTTGAAAATTTCTAAATTTTCGGTTCTGAATCCTGTACGGCTCACCGCCGGATAACAAAAAGAAAATCCGTTTTGCTCGAGTGCCGTAAGCATATACGACGGATTGAGGGTTGCTTCTGCCGAGCAACTGAGTGTCGTTTTTATTTTGACAACACCGCCCATTTCGGTTATTTCAAAAGTTTTTATAAACTGTGTGATATCAACGGTCGACTCACCGCGCTTTGTCTTTTTTACCATCTCGACGGGATGCGAAAAAAAGTCGGCAATGCTTTTGGCGGTTGCATCTGTTGTTAAAGTTATTTCATAGTCGGCAAACGCGATATCTTTCATTTTGGTTTTGGGGAAATATATTTCGTTTACCTTGAGTGCGGGAGGAAAACAGTCTTTGAGTTTTTCCGCATCAAGTTTTGCGCCGAGATTTAAGCGGAAATCCATTATTTCAGCGGTACTCTCGTACCCGAGTGAAAGCGGAGGAGTGAACACGATATGTGGGCGCGGTGTAAATCCCTCGCTCATCCAGATATCAAGGTTGGAACGTCTGAGCGCCCTTGATATTGCGCGCATAAGGTCAAGGTGCGAAAACCACATTGCAGACCCTGTTTTGTTAAATATTACGCGTACTTCTTTAAACGGAACATTAGACATCGCACTGTCCTCCTTCCAAAAGTTTTGACGCACCGCAACCCGTACAGCCCTCTTTGCAGTTATGGGTTGTTTTTTCACAGTAGGCGCACTCTGCCTCTTTTTGCAGATATGCCTTTGTAACACCAACCTTTATAAAGTCCCACGGCAAAATCTCGCTAAACTCACGTTTGCGGTTTGCATAAAAGTGCGGATCAATACCGCATTTTTCAAAAGCGGTATTCCAACTTTCGTAATCAAAATACTCGTCCCACGCCTCAAGACGCGCACCCTTTTTGCACAGTTCATAAAGCACTGCGCCAATACGTCGGTCACCGCGAGCAAGTACCGCCTCGATATGTGACATATACGGCTCGTGCATTGCAATCTGTGCGCGAATTGTTTTAAAGCGCTCACGAAGTAAACTCTGTTTTTGGAATATTGTGTCAAAATCGTCCTGCGCCTCCCACTGAAACGGCGTAAACGGCTTAGGAACAAAGATTGATGCCGACGAGGTGACAGTCACCCTGCGGTTGCGCTTGTTTTTATCAACCGAGAAAAAGATATCCATAACGTGTGCCGAAAGGTCAGCAATGCCCTCTACATCCTCCATAGTTTCGGTAGGAAGACCGGTCATAAAATAGAGTTTTACCGACGAGTTTCCGTTTTCAAACGACATACGGCAACTTTTGTCGATATCCTCTACGGTGACGTTTTTGTTAATAACGTCACGCAGACGCTGTGTACCTGCTTCAGGCGCAAAAGTGAAGGTTGATTTTTTAACGCGGGTTATTTTTTCGGCAAGTTCTTTTGAAAAATTATCAATGCGTAAAGACGGCATCGAAAGATTGATTTTTTTAGGCTCGGTGAGTTTTAAAAGCTCGTCCACAAGCCGCTCGATATCGGGATAGTCACTCGACGAAAGTGAACAGAGCGATAGTTGCTCATAGCCTGTACACTCCAGAAGTGTTTCGGCTTGTTTTACGAGTGTATCTACCGATTTTGAACGTATCGGTCGGCAAAGCATACCCGCCTGACAAAAACGGCAACCGCGGATACAGCCGCGGAAAAGTTCAACTGTTACCCTGTCATGTACCGTGTCGATATACGGCACAATTTGTGTAGACGGAAAATACACACCGTCGAGGTCTTTTATAATTGCCTTGGTGACAGTTTCGGGTACATCGTCAAATCGCGGTTTAAAAGATGCAATAGTACCGTCATCATTATAGGTTGTTTCATAGAGTGACGGGGCATAAACGCCGTCAATTCTGATTGCCTCTTTAAAAAACTCCTCGCGCGATAGACCGCGGTCCTTTGCGCTTTTGAGCGCATTCGACAGTTGGATAAGTTGGTTTTCGCCTTCACCGATTGTAAAGAGGTCGACAAAATCGGCAAGAGGCTCAGGATTATAGGCACAGGGGCCACCCGCAATTACAATATTGTCAAGACCTTGGCGCTCTTCTTTTTTTACGGGTACACCGCCAAGAGACAGCATACTGAGTACGGTGGTGTAGCACATTTCATACTGCAAGGTAAATGCAACTATGTCAAAATCGCACAGTTCGGTCTTGCTCTCGAGCGAAAAGAGTTTTATATCCTGTTGTTTCAGTTGTTCTTCCATATCGGGCCACGGCGCACACACGCGTTCACACCAGATATTATCCTGTGAGTTGAGCGCACCGTAAAGAATTCGATAACCGAGGCAGGACATTGCGATATCGTATATATCAGGAAAGCAAAATGCAAAACGGATATCCACCTTTTGCTTGTCCTTTACACATTCAAACAGTTCACCGCCCGTATACCGTGCGGGTTTTTGCACAAGCGGTAAAATGCTGTTTAGTTTTTGCATATTAACAGTCATATATTTTTAACTCCTAAAAAAAGTACCAATAAATACAGGCAGATAAGCATAAGAGATAGGTTATAGCCTGTTTTTATTAATATTATAACTGATAATACAGAAAGAGGCAACAAAAATATGACAGTTACGCATTTTGTTATTTTTGATGCGGATGACGGCATCAGTTTATTACATAATAAAAAATAAAGAGCCCTGCCACCGTCAAGCGGAAAGATGGGCAGTATGTTTATTGCAAATATGACAAGGTTTGAAAAAGCGCAAAACATCGCATACTCGTTTTTTAATGCAAACGGCAAAAATATAAGTGACATAAAAAAAGAGGCAACCGGCCCTGCAAGTGCAACAGCCAGTTCCTGCCTGTAACTTAACATATTTGAACTGAGTTTTATTCCGACTCCGATTGCACTAAGCCCTTTTATTTTTCCGCCCACTATTTTAAGCACGATTATGTGCCACAGTTCGTGCCAAAGCGAAAACAAAACGGTAAGCAGTGCAAAAAAACTTCCGTCAATTAGCACAAACGCCGTCATAAATATTATTAAAAGCGGGGATATACTATATCTTTTCATAAAGATATTCCGTAGGGTCAATACGCTCACTGTCTTTGCGTATTTCAAAATGAAGGTGGGTGCCTGTGCTTTTTCCTGTGGAGCCGATAACGCCGATTTTTTGACCTGTGATTACGCTGTCACCCTCGGCAACGCAAACAGTTGACATATGCGCATAAAACGATGATATATCACCGTGATTTATAAGCACACAGTTACCGAATATATCATCGTTTTTTACGCTTTCAATAACGCCCGACTTAAAACTGTAGATTTCACTGCCCTCACAAGCGGCAAGGTCAATTCCATGATGCGTTGCATTCGACGTTTTATAAACAGGGTCGATGCGGTTGCCGTAGGGCGAGGTTATAACTGCATTGTCAACGGGAATTTTTGAGTTTGTTACCGAGTGTGCCGACAAGTAATCAAAATTAATATCCTCTGCCGAACTTAAAATCTCGCCCTTTGGGGTTTTTACGGCATCAAACACTTCGGCGTTTACCTCCGCCAGCCCCTGCGCTTTTGATATTGTTTCTTTTACAAAAGTTATTGCCGCGCTGTAAAGCTGTGGTTTTGAAGTTTTTATGTAAAATACACCCGCAAACATAAAAAGCGCGATTATCAGCAGTGTTATAATAAATGAACCTTTTTGTTTTTGCATATAAAAACACCTCCCATAAACTATATGAGAGGTGTTATAAAATTATTTCAAAATAATCTTGTAAAAGTTCTTTTTACCCTTTTTAATAACAGGCTCGTTTGCAAGACTTTCGCGTGAGAGCATTGTTTTGGGGTCGTCAACCTTAACGCCGTCAATTGACACACCGCCCTGGGTCACAAGACGTCTTGCCTCTGACTTTGAAGGAGCGAGTCCGCCGTTTACCATAAGGTCCATAATATTGATTTCGCCGTCAACCTCGATTTCGCACTTAGGCATATCTGAGTTGTCACTGCCACCTGCAAAAAGTGCTTTTGCGGCAGTTTGTGCCTTGTCGGCTTCTTCTTTGCCGTGAACAAGAGTTGTGAGTTCGTATGCAAGAATTTCTTTTGCGGTGATGAGCTGTGCGCCCCCCCACGAATCCATCTTATCGATTTCTTCGAGAGGTAAGAATGTGAGCATTCTTATAAAGCGCAAAACATCACAGTCGGCAACGTTACGCCAATACTGATAAAAATCATAGGGGCTTGTCTTTTTGGGGTCGAGCCATACCGCACCGTTTGCGGTCTTGCCCATCTTTTTGCCCTCTGAGTTCATAAGCAGGGTGATGGTCATTGCGTATGCATCTTTACCGAGTTTTTTACGGATAAGTTCGGTACCGCCAAGCATATTTGACCACTGATCGTCACCGCCGAACTGCATATTACAGCCATAATTTTTGTAGAGGTGATAGAAGTCATAACTCTGCATAATCATATAGTTGAACTCAAGGCACGAAAGTCCTTTTTCCATACGCTGTTTATAGCACTCTGCACGGAGCATATTGTTAACAGAGAAACATGCACCAACCTCACGGAGTACCTCAACATAATTGAGGTTCATAAGCCAGTCGGCATTGTTTATCATCATCGCCTTACCCTCGCCAAAGTCGATAAAACGGCTCATCTGCTCTTTAAAACAAGCGATGTTGTGTGCAATATCATCTTCGGTAAGCATCTTGCGCATATCGGTTCTGCCCGAAGGGTCACCAACCATGCCTGTGCCACCGCCGAGAAGTGCGATGGGACGGTTACCCGCCATCTGCAAACGCTTCATAAGGCAAAGAGCCATAAAGTGACCAACATGCAATGAATCTGCAGTCGGGTCAAAGCCAATATAAAAAGTTGCCTTTCCATTGTTTATAAGTTCTTTTATTTCGTCCTCGTCGGTAACCTGAGCAATAAGCCCTCTTGCTACCAATTCTTCATAAATTCCCATAATTTTTCTCCAAATTTTATTCTTTATATATTATAGTGTCACAGCACTCTATTTCATATATCAAAATGCGTACAAATTTTGACTTTTTGTGACATTTTTATAATTATTCACAGCACTCGAATATTATTTTAATAGACATAATTTTTAAAAATAATCTTTTTACAAAAAATGTTTTTAACATTTTGAACAGAGTTTTGAACATATCTTAAAACCGCTTGTCCACAGGTAAATTTGCTCTTTTTCGACAACAAACCGACGACGCGCAAACGCATATTCGGTTAATAACTTTTACGTCATTTAAGTTTACATAATGTATCTTCAATTGAAGCGGTTGCACGTGCATTTAAATCGCACCCTGCGACATTTTGCGATAAATATTCATAGTATCCCTGGGCGCCAACCATTGCGGCATTGTCACCGCAAAGACAAAGATCGGGCATATAGAGTTTTTGGTCTTTATTTATGCGCTCGGTCAGTTTTTTTCTAAGCATTGAGTTTGCCGAAACACCACCCGCGATTGCAAGAGTGTTTATGTTATACTCTTTTGCCGCCGCCAAGAATTTATCACACAAAACGTCAGTTACTGCGTTGCTGTATGATGCTGCAACATCAGCAAGATTAAGTTGCTCACCTTTTTGCTCGGCATTGTGTAAAAAGTTGATTATTGCGGTCTTAACACCCGAAAACGAAAAGTCATAAGGATTATCATCAAAACTTACGCGCGGAAACTTTATTGCGCACGGGTTGCCCTCTTTTGCGAGTTTATCCATATACACACCGCCGGGATAACCAAGACCCATAACACGCGCAGCTTTATCAAAAGCCTCGCCAGCGGCATCGTCACGCGTTCTGCCAATTATTTTATAATCGGTATAGTCATTTACAAGAACTATATGCGAATGACCGCCCGAAACAATAAGTGCCAAAAACGGAGGCTCAAGATCAGGACTTGTTATGTAGTTTGCCGCAACGTGCGAACGGATATGGTGAACGGGTATGAGCGGTTTTTTGTTGGCATAAGCAAACGATTTTGCAAAGTTGACGCCAACAAGAAGCGCACCGATAAGCCCCGGTGCCGAGGTTACCGCAACACCGTCGATATCATCCACCGTAAGACCGCTGTTTTTTATTGCTTCTTCAACAATAACACTTATTTTTTCGATATGGCAGCGCGATGCAATCTCGGGTACAACCCCGCCATATATTTTGTGCGTATCTATTTGCGAATAGACCTCGTTTGAAAGTACCTCGCGTCCGTCTTTTACAACCGCAGCCGCGGTTTCATCACAAGAACTCTCTATTGCTAAAATGTTCATAATTCTTTCCTCATTACACATCCGTCACAGGATGGTGACGAATAATAATTTTTTCTTATTGAAATTTGTTCAAAGCCAAACTTTTTATAAAGCGCAATTGCAGGTGTGTTTGTGACACGCACCTCTAAAAATATTTCGTTTACACCGCGTCTTTTACACTCATCACACATAAACTGCATAAGACACGAGCCAATCCCCTGCCCACGCAAGTCAGGTTCAACTGCAATATCAAGAAGGTCGGCACTATCATAGTTTACCATAACGGCACCAAAACCGCCGTCAGTTACAAATACAAAATAGCAGTCATTTTCAAAATAGTCGGCAACTGCTGCACCCGCGCCGAGTGTTTTTTGTGCAAGTGCTATGCAAAAGTCGCGGTCGGTTTGGTCTGCAAGTCTTACTTGCACTCGTACCACGTCCTTCCCCACTGCGTATCGGCAACAAGGCGCACGTTAAGAGTCATTGCGTTTTCCATCTCGCGACTAAGAAGCGCCATTACTGCATCTTTTTCGTTTTCGGGAGCCTCGATTATCAGTTCATCGTGCACCTGTAAAATCAGTTTTGCTTTAAAGCCTTCGTTAATAAGCGCACGGCGGGTATTTACCATTGCAATTTTGATTATGTCGGCAGCAGTTCCCTGAATTGGGGTATTAAGTGCCACACGTTCGCCGAATGAGC
>JAZKZG010000093.1:0-27688 GCA_045612565.1 Eubacteriales bacterium | reverse complement strand
TATCATAACTATTCCATAACTATAAATGCATTTGGTATAAAGCGCATACCGTCAGCATCAGAACCTGAAGGTTGATTGATAATTTCATCCTCATACGAAAGAACAGTAGACGAGCCACCGTCGAGGTTTGCCGCATTATAGCAACCTGCCTCAACCATAATCTCCTGAAGTTGTTTCATGGTAACGCCCATCGAATATCCAGGTTGACGTCCGTCAACTACAACGAACACAACTGTGCCGTCTTTCTTTTGTCCGATTGCAGTACGCGGAGCCGTACCCCAACCGCCGTTACCTTTAATTTCTGCCGCCTCACCATTTATTATAAGAAACGGTGTAAACTCAACAGCATCACGAAGATTAAGTTCCTCGAGTTCGGCTCTTGTAAAGTTACCGAGGATTAAAACATTGTTTTTGTCAAAGCCGATTATGTTGTAAATAGATTTTTTTGGATAGTTGAGCACCTCACCCTCAGCCATACAATAACCCATTACAACACCGCCGTTACCCCAGCCCGATGCATCACCAAAACCACCTGCGTTGATACCGGCGATTGCATCCGGATAGTTTTGTAAAAGGTAGGGCATTTTTTGACCCTTTATACCAAAATATTTTGAAATACCGAGTTGTACTTTTGAGGGGTCAGAAACTTCAAGTTTCCACGCCTTATAGCCGTCTTTGCTTATTTCGGTAAGCGTTGTTGTGCTTTCTTCTACAATGGTATTAACGTGGTTTGTATCAACTGTTGTTTCAAACTCAACAACAGTATTTGAGTCCATAACCTTTTTTATGGTTTCATCGGAAAAGAATATTCTTGAAATGTATTTGTGGTTTATGGTCGTTTCAGTAGATGTGATCATAAAAGTACGAAAACCACTCCACGGACCGTACAGCAAAAATAAACTTATACTGCCCATAACAACCCAAGTCAAAAACATTGATGCCAGGAATTTTCCGATAGGGCGCGACAAAAACGCCCTGAAACGCGAGGGCTGTGCTGTTTCTATGTGTTCATTTTCAGTAACAAAACTGTTTTTCATTATTTTATTCACCGAAGTCCTTTGGTTTGTTTGCTTTGTTAAAATAATATAAAATAGCGTCAGTTATACGTGCCGAAGCGTTTCCGTCACCGTAAGGGTTAACTGCCTTTGACTGTTTTTCGTAAGCAGCGGGGTCGCGGATGAGTTCTGTTGCAAGACGTACGATATCGTCCGTTTCAACACCCGCAATCTTAACAGTACCTGCCTCAACCGCCTCGGGACGCTCGGTTTCTGTACGTAAAACGAGAACAGGTTTGCCGAGTGCGGGAGCCTCTTCCTGAAGTCCGCCGCTGTCTGTCATTACCATATAGCAACGGTCCATAAGGTTGTGCATATCACACACATCAACAGGGTCGATAAGAATTACATTATCGAGTGCGCCAAGTATTGATGTTGCGGTATTGCGTACCAAGGGATTAAGATGCATAGGATAGATAAAACGAACATCGGGGTTTTCTGTTGCAAGGATTTTTACTGCTGTGCAGATCTGCTCGAGAGGTTTTCCGAGATTCTCACGGCGGTGGGCTGTGAGAAGAACGTATTTTGCATCGTTAAAGTTGATTGTTTTAAGTGTTTCGTTAACAAATTCATAATCTGCCGAAACAGTGGTTTTGAGTGCGTCGATTACGGTGTTACCTGTAATGAACACATTGTCTTTCACGTCCTCTTTTAAGAGGTTGTTTTTATTCTGAACAGTTGGTGCAAAGTGCATATCGCAAAGACGCGATGTCATCTGTCTGTTCATTTCCTCCGGAAACGGAGAATATTTATCATAAGTACGAAGTCCTGCCTCTACGTGACCGATACGGACATTATTATAAAATGCCGAAAGTGCACCCGCAAAGGTAGTGCTTGTATCACCGTGAACGAGGAGTACATCGGGTTTTAAGTCTTTAAGAACCTTTTCCATACCCGTTAAGACATCGGTAGTGATAGTGGTAACTGTCTGACCGGGACGCATAATATCAAGGTTGAAATCCGGTTCTATTTTAAATGTGTCAAGCACCTGCATCAGCATCTCTCGGTGCTGACCTGTAAGACAAACAATACTCTCGATTTCATCACGAGACTCAAGTTCTTTTATAAGCGGTGCCATCTTTATTGCTTCGGGACGTGTGCCGAAAACTGTCATTACCTTTATTTTATCAGTCATTTTTTATCTCCTTATGAACTTTATGCTTGTACATAATTACAGAACACATAATTACAATAATAAACACAATGAGTACAACAACCGCCGCACGCATAAAGCCCTCACCCGCAATAAGAACTGCAGTAAGACCGAGGACTGCGGCAATCGCATACATAATTGCAACTGTTTGCTTTTGGTTGAAGCCAAGGTCGATAAGACGATGGTGAAGGTGGGTTTTGTCGGCACTCATAGGCGATTTACCGTTGAGTATTCGACGGATTGACACAAACACCATATCGAATATTGGAAGACCGAAAATTAAAAACGGGATTGCAAATGCAATAATTGCATACGCTTTGAATACACCCATAACCGACATAACAGCAAGTGTGTAGCCGATAAACATCGAACCCGTATCGCCCATAAACATTTTGGCAGGGTTGAAATTATAGGGTATAAAGCCGAGGCAGGCGCCTGCAAGTGCTGCCGCAAGAATTGCAACAGCGGGAGAGTGCAAAAGTACAACAATGATTGTAACGCACACTGACATAATTGTCGAAACGCCAACTGCAAGACCATCAAGACCGTCAAGAAGATTGACAGCATTGAGAATTGCAAGCATCCACACGATTGTTACAAAGTACTGCGCCCAGACGGGAAGATTGAAGTTTTCACCGGTAGGACTGAAAAAATTGGGGATTCCGGTAATACGCACACCGCAAACGGTGGGGATAAGTGTTGCCACTACCTGAAAGCCGAATTTTTGTTTTGGCTTCAAAGCCAGAACATCATCGAACATTCCGAGTGCTACTATTATAATTGAGCCGATTAACATTCCGCGGATTTCACGCGACAAATAGCCTGTATCAAATATGATTGCCGAGATATAAAAACCTGCAAAAATGGCAATACCGCCAAGGCGCGGAATCGGTTTTTTATGCATACGTCGCGAATCTTTGGGAACATCGATTGCACCTATCTTATGTGCGATTGTTTTTGCAACGGGAGCGCCCGCAAACGACACGATGAGTGCACACAAAAACGCGCCGAAAAGACAGATATAGTCTATGGTTGTCATTTTATCACCCTTTTATCTTTTGATAAATCCGATTTTCTTTTGAACCTTAAATAACATTTTGTTTGCAAGATAATTTGCTGTTTTTGCACTTTCGGTATACACCTTTTCAAGATATGCCTTATCTTTCATAAGTTCGTCGTATCTTGCTTTGAGTGGTGCAAGTTCGTCAGCAACAGTCTCACCTACTGCAAGTTTAAAATCACCGTAGCCAAAGCCCTGGAATTTATTTTCAGCCTCTTCAATTGTACAGCCTGTGATTGCACTGTAGATTGAAAGAAGGTTGCTGATACCTGGTTTATCGTCTGAAAACTTAATTGTGTTATCACTGTCGGTAACAGCACTTTTGAATTTTTTGATAATGCTGTCTTTTTCTTCGACAATACTTACATACGATTTTGGATTAGGATCAGACTTTGACATCTTTTTATCGGGCTGAGCAAGTGACATAACACGTGCACCAACCGAATTGATATACCCTTCGGGAACTGTAAACACATCACCATAGATACCATTAAAACGGATTGCGATGTCACGCGCAAGTTCGAGATGCTGTTTCTGGTCAACGCCAACAGGCACAAGGTCGGTGCCGTAAAGCAAGATATCTGCCGCCATAAGCGTGGGATAGGTAAAAAGTCCTGCGTTGATGTTGTCGGCATGTTGCTTTGACTTATCCTTGAACTGTGTCATACGCGAAAGTTCACCGTACATTGTATAGCAATTGAGTATCCACGCAAGTTCAGCGTGTGCAGGAACATGACTTTGAATAAAAACAAGGCTTTTTTCGGGGTCAACACCCGCCGCTAAGATAATTGCAAGTGTTGAAAGTGTACGCTGACGAAGGTCAGCGGGAGTATTTCTTACTGTAATTGCGTGCATATCAACAACCGAAAAAAGACCGTTGCCCTTCTCTGCCACCTTTGGCCAGTTGCGAACCGCACCGATATAGTTTCCAAGCGTGATTGTACCGCTCGGCTGTATTCCGCTGAATATAATTTTTTCTTTTTGTTCCATAATATCACCATTATATAATATTTTAATTAATATATTAACATATTAATACTAATAAAACAACACTTTTTTACAAAAAAAGAAGTCGGAAAACTTTTCCGACTTCATTTTTGTTATTTTATGATTTTAAGTGCGCCTGTGGGACAAAGTTCTGCACACATACGACAGTCTGCACACGGTGAAGTGTCACCCATAAATTCGGGGCGGATAACAGTTTTAAATCCGCGGTCAACAAGACCAAGTATTCCCTTACCTGCATTTTCGCGACAGGTACGCACACAGAGATTACACAAAATACATTTACCCTGATCGCGCTCGATGTTTACAAGACGGCGTTCAATAAAACAATCGTGTTTATCACCTTCAAGTCGCTTGACATCAAGGTCGTACATATTTGCGTATCTGATAAGTTTACAGTCTTTGTAGTCGTGACATCCGCACTCAAGACAGCGTTTTGCCTCAGCTCTGGCGTCAGCGTCATTAAAGCCTAAATTTATCTCTTTAAAGTCATGTTTACGCTCGTCTGCAGGGCGAACCGGCATTTTGATACGTGCGCATTTTTCGACTTTTTCAAAAAATTCTGGTGTTGGGTTCTTTTCGGATACAAAAGGTGCTTTATAAGGCACTTCCATACCGTTAAGGTATCCATCAACAACATTTGCACACTTTCCTGCCTCGCCTATTGCGGCAATGGCAATCGATGCGCCTCTATTAGTAGCATCACCAATTGCGAACACTCCGTCTACCGATGTTGCAAAGGTACGCTCATCTGCTGATATGATACCGCGCTGATTAAGTTCAAGAGTTTCAAAACCTTTAACATTTACCTTCTGACCGATAGCGCAGATAACATTATCTACGTCTAATATTTGAAACTTTCCTTCAACAGCAACAGGTGCACGACGTCCACTTGCGTCAGGCTCACCGAGTTCCATAATCTGAAGTTTAACAGCAGAAACTTTACCGTTTTCGCCGATGATTTCAGCGGGGTTTGTGAGAAACTTGAACTGTACGCCTTCCTCCATTGCCTCTTCGATTTCAATATCTTCAGCAGGCATTTCGTCACGGGTACGACGGTAGATTACATAAACATTTTCGGCTCCTGCACGTACAGCACTGCGACAAGCGTCCATAGCAGTGTTACCGCCACCGACGATTGCAACGTTTTTGCCGATGCCTGTAGACTCACCTTTTGCGATTTTGCGCAAAAATTCGATACCGCCCATAACGCCCTCAAGATTTTCTCCCTCACAGCGAAGACCCATATTGTTCCAGGCGCCTATTGCAACAATTACTGCGTCAAAGTCGGCTTTGAGTGAATCGAGAGTAATATCGTCGCCGATTTTTACATTATTCTTCATTGCAACACCGACAGATTCAATCTCGGCAATCTCAGCATCAAGAACTTTTTTGGGCAGACGGTATTCAGGAATTCCGTAACGAAGCATACCGCCCATTTTGTCCATCATATCATATACTGTAACACTGTGACCTTTGAGTGCGAGATAATATGCGGCACTGAGACCTGCAGGTCCGCCGCCCACAACAGCCACTTTTTTACCCGTGGGTGCCTCGGGGGTGGGGATATACGGATTGGTTTTAAGAACATTATCGGCTGCGAATGATTTTAAAAATGCTATTGAAATAGCGTCCTCAACCTTTGTTCTGCGGCAAGCGGTCTCACATGGATGGGGACACACTCTACCGATTGACGCAGGGAAAGGAACCTTTTCTTTTATTATTTTGACGGCTTCACGGTCGTTGCCGTTTGCGATTTCTTTTACATAACCCTGACAGTCAGTACCTGCGGGGCAGTTGAGAGTACAAGGACCTTTGCAATCGCCCTCGTGGTCGCTCATAAGTAGTTCAAGTGCTATTTTGCGAACCTTTTTAACACGTTCCGACTCGGTAAAATAAACCGCGCCGTCTTGTGCCACAGTTGAACAAGCACGCATAAGTTTTGGCATATTTTCGCCCTCGACGATACAAATTCCGCATGCACCGTAGAGTTTTACGTTTTTGTGATGGCAAAGTGTGGGAATTTCGATACCGTTTGCAGTTGCAACATCAAGAATTGTTGTGCCTTTTTTGGCGGTACATACCTTGCCGTTTATTGTTACTGTAATATTTTCCATTATGTATCGCCTCCTTATTTCACACAAACTGCATTAAATTTGCAAAGTGTTTTACACTGACCGCATTTGATACATTTCTCGGCATCTATGGTATGCGGTGACTTGAGCTCACCCGAAATTGCATCAACAGGACACTTTTTAGCACAAAGTGTACAGCCGCGGCACTTGTCGGCATCGATATAATATGTGACAAGGTCAGTACATTCACAAGTAGGACAGCGTTTGTCATAGATGTGTGCCTCATACTCATCACGGAAATAACGGATAGTTGATAAAACGGGGTTGGGTGCTGTCTGACCGAGACCGCAAAGCGCACCATCCTTAATACCAAGACAGAGTTCTTCTAATAGTTCGATATCGCCGTCACGACCTTCACCCTTTGTGATGCGTGTTAAAATCTCAAGCATACGTTTGGTTCCTATGCGGCAATGAACACATTTTCCGCACGATTCTTTTGCAGTAAAATCGAGGAAAAATTTCGCCATACCGACCATACAGGTGGTATCGTCCATAACAACCATACCGCCCGAACCCATAATTGCACCTGTTGCAGCAAGTGCTTTATAGTCGATAACAGTATCAAATTTATCACTGGGGATACAGCCGCCCGAAGGTCCGCCAAGCTGAACAGCCTTACACTCGCGTCCACCACGGATACCACCGCCGATATCGTAAATGATATCGCGGATTGTCATACCCATAGGAACTTCAACAAGACCGCCGCGCTTGATTTTGCCTGTAAGAGCAAAAACCTTTGTACCCTTTGACTGTTCTGTACCCATAGCAGCAAATTTTTCACCGCCGTTTTGCATAATCCAAGCAACGTTTGCAAAAGTTTCAACGTTATTTATATTTGAAGGCTCGTCGTTATAACCGCGTTGTGCAGGGAACGGAGGTTTGAGGCGCGGCATACCACGTTTACCCTCAAGTGATTCGATAAGTGCGGTTTCTTCACCGCATACGAATGCACCTGCACCCGCTTTTATGCGCATTGTACAGCAAAAGTCTGTTCCAAGGATGTTATCACCGAGAAAGCCGTTTGCCTTTGCCTGTTCAATTGCCGCCTCAAGACGTACAATTGCAAGGGGGTACTCGGCACGTACATAAACAACCGCCTCATTTGCGCCGATCGCATAAGCGCCGATGAGCATACCCTCGATAAGACTGTGGGGGTCTGACTCAATTACTGCTCTGTCCATAAATGCACCGGGGTCACCCTCGTCAGCGTTACAAATAAGGTATTTTTTGTCGGATACCGACTGACGTGCAGCATTCCACTTAAACCACGTCGGGAAACCTGCACCGCCGCGGCCTGCAAGACCTGAAGTCTTTATCTCTTCGATAACTGCCTCAGGAGTCATTGAAAGTGTCTTTTTAAGTGCCTCATAACCGTCGCGTTTTACATAGTCACCGATGTCGGTGGGGTCAATAACACCGCAATTACGGAGTGCAATACGAGTTTGTTTTTGTAAAAAACCGTTATCGTCATCGCTTATTGCAAGGTGTGATATGGTTGAAAGATCACCCGAAGTTACAGCCGATGCGATATCTTTTGCATCGGAAGGAGTAACGCGTACAAGGCGCATTTCTAATTTTTCTTCATTATATATATCAACAATCGGCTCTAAAAAGCACATACCGATACAGCCTGTGATTGCGGGAGTTATACCGCATTCACAAAGAGACTCATAAACTTTATGAGCACCCGCGGCAATACCGCAGGAACCCTCACCTACTACAACTCTCATTTGCTTTCCTCCTTTAATCCCTCAAGAATTGACACGGTTTTTTCGGGAGTAAGACTGCCGTATGTCTCTCCGTTTATCATCATAACGGGTGAAAGTGAGCAGCATCCCAGACATGCAACGTTTTTGAGAGTGAAAAGTCCGTCCTCGGTAGTTTCACCGTCGCTTATGCCAAGATGCTCTTTTATTGTGTTTTCAATTCTTTCTGAGCCATTTACGTGGCAGGCTGTACCCTGACAAAGCATAATGAGATACTTACCGACAGGTTTTAATCTAAACTGTGTATAGAAGGTGGCAACACCCATAACCTCAGCAGGAGTGGAACCAATTTTTTCGGCGATGTGATAAATCACATCAATAGGCAAATAGCCATAAATATCCTGCGCTTTTTGTAAAATTGTGATAAGACTGCCTTTAACAGATGCATATTTGTCAAGCACATCTTTTAAAAGTGAAAGGTCTGATGCCTTTTTGCAATCGCAATTGCACATTTTTTAATTCCTCTTTCTCTTTAGAATATCATATATTTTACAATAGAGAATTAATATTGTCAATTACACTATTATGACAAATTGTACATATTTTTGTCCTTTTTGAATATTTTTTAAAAAAGATATTGATTTTTTAAAAAGTGAGTGGTAGAATATGTTTTGTTATTACTGTGACGGACAGTTGTCCGCGTGACACAAACATATTTTAGAGGAGAAGAGAATAATGAGTTTTAAAAATGAGTATTTACAGGGTGTAATGGATAAGGTTATTGCACGTAACCCCGGTGAACCTGAATTTCATCAGGCAGTTGAGGAAGTTTTACTTTCACTCGAGCCGGTTGTTGAGCAGCGTCCCGATTACATCGAAAAAGGTGTTATTGACAGAATGGTTGAGCCCGAAAGAATGATTTCTTTCAGAGTATCATGGGTTGACGATAACGGTAAAGTACAGGTTAACCGCGGCTTCAGAGTACAGTTCAACTCTGCAATCGGTCCTTACAAGGGCGGTCTTCGTTTCCATCCTTCAGTTAACGCAAGTATTATGAAGTTCCTCGGCTTTGAGCAGTGCTTCAAAAACAGCCTTACATCACTTCCCATGGGCGGTGCAAAAGGCGGTTCTGACTTTGACCCCAGAGGCCGTTCAGACGGTGAAATTATGAGATTCTGCCAGAGCTTTATGACAGAACTTTTCCGTCACATCGGTGCAAACGTTGACGTTCCCGCAGGTGACATCGGCGTTGGCGCAAGAGAAATCGGCTATCTCTTCGGTCAGTACAAAAGACTTGCTAACAACTTCGAAAACGGCGTACTTACAGGTAAAGGTCTTTCATACGGCGGTTCGCTTATCCGTCCCGAAGCTACAGGTTTTGGTGCTGCATACTTCTGCGATGAGCTTCTTAAAAAATGGGGCGAGAGTTTTGAAGGCAAAACATTTGCTGTATCAGGCTTTGGTAATGTTGCATGGGGTGCCGTTCTTAAAATCAACGAACTCGGCGGTAAGGTACTTACAATTTCAGGTCCCGACGGCTATATCTACGACGAAGACGGCGTAACAGCTGAAAAAGCTGCTTATATGCTTGAAATGCGTGCATCGGGTCGTGACAAAGTTCAGGATTATGCTGACAAGTTCGGCGTTAAGTTCTATGCAGGTGAAAAACCCTGGGGCGTTAAGGTTGACGTTGTTATGCCTTGCGCAACTCAAAACGAAGTTCGCATCGAAGATGCAAAGAAAATCGTTGCAAACGGCGTTAAATACTACGTTGAGGTTGCTAATATGCCTACAACAAAAGAGGCTGTTGAATACCTCGTTGAAAACGGCGTAGTTGTTGCTCCTTCAAAGGCTGTTAACGCAGGTGGCGTTTCTGTTTCAGGTCTTGAAATGTCACAGAACAGCATGAGATACGGCTGGACTGCAGAAGAAGTTGATGCAAAACTCAAACAGATTATGAAAAACATCTTTGATGCTTCATACAACACAGCAGAAAAATACGGCAAGAAAGGCGATCTTATCATGGGCGCTAACATTGCTGGTTTTGAAAAGATTGCTGATGCTATGATTGCACAGGGTATTGCATACTAATTAGATTTATACGTTTATAAAAGGGGTTACCGTTCGGTAGCCCCTTGATTTTTTATTATAGATATCATATAATTTTAGTATTAAATTTTGGCAGGTAAAAGGATGTACAAAAATATTTTATTCGACCTTGACGGTACGCTTACAGACCCCAAGGTTGGAATCACCAAGTGCGTAGCACATGCGCTTAAATACTTTGGTATTGAGGTAGAGGACACCGACACTCTGTGCGATTTTATAGGTCCGCCTCTTGCACTTATGTTTGCAAAACGCTTTGAGTTCAATGATGAACAATGTACCAAAGCGATTGAAGTTTACCGTGAAAGGTTTAGTACTGTTGGCAAGTTTGAAAATGAAGTATACCCCTACACCGAAAAAATGCTTTCGATGCTAAAGGATAAGGGCATACGCCTTTTTGTTGCAACAAGCAAACCGCAAAGGTTTGCAGTCGAGATATTGGAACATTTTGGACTGTCACAGTATTTTGAAAAAATACGCGGAATTGAGATGCACGAAGAAAAAGTGGAAAAAGACGTTATTATCTCGCGCGTTATGCATGAATACAGCCTTTCACCTACTGACACCGTTATGGTTGGCGACAGATGTTTTGACATTGACGGTGCACACAAAAACGGCATAAAATGCATTGGTGTTTTGTTTGGTTACGGAAGCAAAGACGAACTAAAAAAACACAATGCTGACATAATTATTAACACAAACGAAGATTTATTTAACTATTTCAGGAGCATACTATAATGGATATTATCGCAACACTTACAAAAGAATTTGAACTAAAACAAACACACGTAGAAAACACAGTAAAACTCATTGATGACGGCAACACAATTCCGTTTATTGCACGTTACCGTAAAGAAATGACAGGCGCACTTGATGACCAGATTTTGCGTCAACTTTCGGAAAGACTCGAATATTTAAGAAATCTTGAAACTCAGCGCGAAAAAGTTTATACCGCAATTGAAGAAGCGGGTGCAATGACAGACGAGATTGCAAAAGCGCTCGAAGAGGCAACCACTCTTACAGAAATTGACGATATCTACCGTCCCTACCGACCCAAGCGCAAAACACGTGCATCGGTTGCAAAAGAAAAAGGATTACAACCACTTGCAGACATCATTTACGAGCAGAAAAACGATATTGATCCTGTGGAGTTGGCAAAAGAATACATTGACGAAGAAAAAGGTGTTGCAAATGCAGAAGAAGCACTGCAAGGTGCATCTGATATTATTGCCGAGATGATTTCGGACGATGCGGCAGTGCGCAAAGGACTTCGTGTTGTATGCACGGCGCACGGCACAATAAAAAGCGCAGGTGCAGAAGAAGAACTCGGCGTTTATGAGATGTACGGCGAATATGAAGAGCCGATACGCACAGTACCCGGTCACAGAACACTTGCAATCAACCGCGGCGAACGTGAAAAGATGCTAAAAGTTTCGATTGAGTTTGACAGAATCCGCGCACTTGAAATAGTATGCAGAAACCATGTAAACGGCAGCGGTGCACAGACTGACATAGTAAAAGCAGCGGCAGAGGACGCATATGACAGGCTCATTTTTCCGTCAATCGAACGTGAAATCAGAAACGAACTCAGCGAAAAAGCAGAAAACGGCGCAATAAAGCTGTTTTCGGCAAACTTACGTCAACTTCTTATGCAGCCACCCGTTAAAAATAAAGTTACACTCGGTCTTGACCCCGGTTACAGAACAGGTTGCAAAGTTGCGGTTGTTGACGGCACAGGCAAAGTTCTTGACACAGGTGTTATTTACCCTGTTCCACCTCACAGCAAGATAGACGAGGCCAAAAAGATTGTTAAACTGCTTGTTAAAAAGCATAACGTTGAAATGTTTGCCATTGGCAACGGCACAGCATCACACGAAACAGAAGTTTTTGCAGCAGAAGTAATACGTGAACTTGATATGGGTATAACATATATGGTGGTATCGGAGGCAGGTGCATCTGTCTACTCGGCATCAAAGCTCGGTGCAGAGGAGTTTCCGCAGTTTGACGTTTCACTTCGTTCTGCTGTTTCAATCGCAAGAAGACTGCAGGATCCGCTTTCGGAACTTGTAAAAATCGACCCCAAAGCGATTGGCGTAGGCCAGTACCAACACGATATGCCGCAGGCACATCTCTCGGAGGCTCTTGGCGGTGTTGTTGAAGGGTGCGTAAACTCGGTGGGTGTTGACCTTAACACCGCATCCGCACCGCTCTTATCGTATGTATCGGGCATCGGTCCCGCTCTTGCAAAAAACATTGTTGCCTACAGACAGGAAAACGGAATGTTTACCTCACGTGCACAGCTTAAAAAAGTAGCAAAACTCGGTCCGAAAGCGTTTGAACAATGCGCAGGTTTCTTGCGTGTGCCCGAGAGCAAAAATATGCTCGACAATACCGCAGTGCATCCCGAAAGTTATACAGCAGCAAAAGAAATTCTGGCAAAATTCTCGCTTGACGGCAAGGGTGCTGACCTTTCGGGTCTTGCTGATGCTGTTGCAGGTTACGGCAAGGATAAACTTGCAGAGGAACTCGGAATCGGTGAGATTACTTTAAAGGATATTACCGAAGAACTTATGAAGCCAAACCGAGACCCGCGTGACGAGTTACCCAAGCCGATGTTGCGCACAGACGTTATCGGTATGGAAGACTTAAAGCCTGGAATGGAACTTAAAGGTACAGTCCGCAACGTTATTGACTTCGGTGCGTTTGTTGACATCGGCGTTCATCAGGACGGACTTGTTCATATATCTAAAATCACAAAAAAATACATTAAACATCCATCAGAAGTATTAAGTGTGGGCGACATTGTAAAAGTGTGGGTTATTGACGTTGATACCGCAAAAAAACGCATTTCGCTTACAATGGTTGACCCGACCGAGAAGGAAAGAAAATGAGAAAAACAAAAATTGTTTGCACTATAGGTCCCGCATGTAATAACGAAGCAACGCTTACTGCTATGTGTAAAAACGGCATGAATGTTGCACGTCTTAATTTTTCGCACGGTGACTATGACGAGCATCAAAAAAACATCGACCTTATAAAAAAGGTACGCGACGACCTGGGATTGCCCGTTGCGATTATGCTTGACACAAAGGGGCCCGAATACCGCATCAAATCCTTTAAAGACGACAAAGTTATATTAAATGAGAGTGACACGTTTACTTTTACAACCGATGAGGTTGAAGGTGACAACACCCACGTCAGCGTCAACTACAAGGGACTTATAAACGACCTTGATATCGGTGACAAGATTCTCCTTAACAACGGACTTATGGAATTTGAGGTTGTGTCACTCGACAAAACGAATGCTGTTTGCAAGGTGATTGTCGGCGGTGAACTTTCAAGCAGAAAAAGTATGAGTTTTCCGGGCAAGGTATTAAAGCAAAAGTATCTTTCTGACGTTGACAAAGAGGATATTGCCTTTGGTATAAAGAATGACATTGATTTTATTGCGTGTTCGTTTGTTTCGTGTGCACAGGACCTCATTGACGTAAAAGAGTACCTCAAGGAAATCGGTGCAAAGAATGTTGATATTATTGCAAAGATCGAAAACCGCTCGGGCATTGATAATATTGAGGAGATATGCCGTGAGTGCGACGGCATTATGGTTGCGCGAGGTGACCTCGGTGTTGAAATTCCGTTTGAAGAGGTGCCTGTAATACAGAAAAAACTGATTACGAAATGCCGTATGCTCGGCAAACGCGTTATTACCGCAACCGAGGTGCTCGAGTCTATGATTCACAACGCACGTCCCACAAGAGCGGAAATTTCTGACGTTGCAAACGCGGTTTATGACGGCACAAGTGCGCTTATGCTTTCGGGCGAGACGGCGGCGGGGCTTTATCCCGCGGAAGCAGTAGGTGCTATGACAAAAATTGCAATTATGACCGAAAACAACATCAACTATGCAAAGCGGTTTATTAGTACCGAGTTTAAAATCGGAAGCACACTCGACGCAATTTCACACGCAACCTGCACAATGGCAATTGACATCGGGGCAAAAGCAATTGCGGTCTGCTCGCTTTCAGGTATTACCGCGCGAATGGTATCGCGGTTCAGATGCCCTGTTGACATTGTGGGAATTACCACCGACATAAAAAACTGGCGAAAACTTGCGCTGTCGTGGGGTGTAACACCCAAAATGTGCGACGAATTTGACTCGACCGATGTTTTATTTTACACCGCAAAGCGTATAGCCCGTGACACAATGAGTCTTGAAAAAGATGACAAAATCGTTATAACCGGCGGTGTCACAAACGGCGTTTCGGGTAATACCAACCTTATTAAAATTGATAAAATTTAAGTGGAACAGAAAAATCTGTTCCATTTTTTTATTTTATGTATTTTTATGCTTGACATTATTATATAACAAGTGTATAATATTCGTGTATTTTCAATCATTAGTGCATATTATTCTCATTTTATGCAAGAAAGGATTTGTTATGACAAAGGTTTTTATTGACGGGAGCGCAGGTACCACAGGGCTTAGGATTTTTGACAGACTGTCAGCACGTACTGATGTTTCGCTGATTACCTTGCCCGACAGTTTAAGAAAAGATACCGAGGCAAGACGCGAGGCACTTAACAAAGCAGATATTGCATTTTTATGCTTACCTGATGCAGCGGCAATTGAGGCTGTTTCACTTATCGAAAATAAAAGTACCGTTGTTATTGACACATCCACAGCGCACAGAACAAACGAAGGCTGGACTTATGGCTTTGCAGAACTCGTAGGTTATGACAAAGTAAAGGCTGCAAAACGCATTGCAAACCCCGGCTGCCACGCATCTGGATACGTGGCACTCATTAGACCGCTTATCGAAAAAGGAGTGCTTCACGCAGATACAAATTTGTGCTGTACTTCAATCACCGGTTACTCCGGCGGCGGCAAAAGTATGATTGCAGATTATGAGGGAACAGACAATGCACTTTTAAAAGCACCGCGTCAGTATGCGTTGGGTCAAACACACAAGCATCTTAAAGAGATGGTAAAGATTTCGGGGCTTTTGACCACACCCGCATTTATGCCTATTGTATCGGATTTTTACAGCGGTATGGAAGTTGCCATCCCCGTTTTTGCAAAGGACATTGACGCAAGTTTAGAAGATGTAAAAAAGATTTATAAAGAGTACTATAACGGACCGGTTGTTAATTTTAATGAAAATGCTGACGAGAGCGGATTTTTGTCAGCAGCGGCATACTCAGGCAAAGACAGCATGGAAGTATCAGTACACGGCAACGACGAGAGAATATTACTTGTAGCACGTTATGATAACCTTGGAAAAGGTGCATCGGGTGCAGCACTTCAGAATATGAACATTGTAATGGGCGCAGAGCAAACCTGCGGTCTGGTTTTATAAAAGAGGAGAAGAGAAATGAAAGTTATTGAAGGCGGCATTTGTGCCGCAAAAGGATTTAAAGCGAGCGGTATGCACGTTGGTATGCGCAAAAACCGCACAAAGAAAGACGTTGCGCTTATTCTCAGTGAGGTACAGTGTGACGCAGCTGCGGTTTATACTTCAAACCTTGTAAAAGGCGCACCGCTTACCGTTACAAAAAACAACATCGCAGACGGAAAGGCTCAGGCGGTTATATGTAACTCGGGTAACGCAAATACCTGCAATGCAAACGGCATTGAGGTTGCAAACGAAATGGCAAAACTTGTCGGCGATACTCTTGGTGTAAAAGCAACTGACGTTATCGTTGCATCGACGGGCGTTATCGGTCAACCGCTTAACATAACACCTATAAAAGATAACATTGTTGCGTTAAAAGATGCACTTTCAGAAAACGGCGGTCTCGACGCTGCAGAAGCAATTATGACAACCGATACCAAGGCAAAAGAGGTTGCGGTTGAGTTTGTACTCGACGGTAAAGTGTGCAAAATGGGCGGTATTGCCAAGGGCAGCGGTATGATTCACCCCAACCTTGCAACAATGCTCGTATTCATCACAACCGACGCGTCAATTTCAAGCGAGATGCTTGAATGCGCACTCAAAAACGACGTTCAGAACACATTCAATATGGTAAGCATTGACGGTGACACATCGACAAACGATATGGTTACCGTTATTGCAAACGGACTTGCAGGTAACACAAAAATTACCGAAAAAAATGATGATTTCTGCGAATTTGCAAAAGCGCTCAACACTGTTACAATAGCACTTTGTCAGATGATTGCAGGTGACGGCGAAGGTGCAACGAAATTACTCGAATGTACCGTTTCAGGCGCAAAAGACGACAAAAACGCAAAAATCGTGGCAAAGAGCGTTATTTGTTCAAGCCTTTTAAAATCGGCGATGTTTGGTGCTGACGCTAACTGGGGACGCGTACTGTGTGCCATTGGCTACAGCGGTGCCGACGTTGACATCACAAAGATTGACGTTGCTTTCAAGTCTGCAAAAGGCGAGATTGCTGTTTGCAAAAACGGTGCAGGCGTTGAATTTTCGGAAGAAAAGGCAAAAGAAATTTTACTTGAAGATAAAATTGAAATCGTAATCGGCGCAGGTGACGGTAACGGATGCGCTACCGCATGGGGCTGTGACCTTACATACGACTATGTTAAAATTAACGGAGATTACCGCACATGATAGACAGTTCATTTTCAAACGCACAGCGCGCAGAGGTTTTAACCCAGGCGCTTCCCTATATAAAAAAGTATACAGGCAAGATTGTTGTTGTTAAATACGGCGGCAATGCCATGATTAACGAAAGCCTTAAACAACAGGTTATGGAAGATATCGTTCTTTTGTGGCTTATCGGCGTTAAGGTTGTGCTTGTTCACGGTGGCGGCCCCGAGATTTCTGATCTTATGGCACGTCTTGGCAAAAAACCGGAGTTTGTTGACGGCCTTCGCGTTACCGACAAAGAAACCGTTGACATTGTACAGATGGTACTTGCAGGAAAGGTAAATAAGACCCTTGTAAACCTTCTTGAAATGAAGGGCGGACGCGCGATGGGTATTTCAGGTATGGACGGAATGCTGATCGAATCAAAAATCAAAGACGAGCGTCTCGGCTACGTTGGTGACATCACAAAGGTACATATCCGACCCGTAAACGACCTTTTGGAAAAAGGATACATCCCCGTTATATCAACTATCGGCTGTGACCGCGAGGGTAATGCATACAACATAAACGGTGACACCGCGGCGGCATATATTGCGGGTGCACTCGGTGCCGAGCGACTTATTATGATGACCGACATCGCGGGTATACTCCGCGACAAAGACGACCCGTCAACACTTATTCCCGAGCTTACTGTTGACGAGGCACACAAGTTGTATGACGAGGGCGTGATTTCGGGCGGTATGATACCCAAGGTTGACTGCTGTATAGAAGCACTCAGCAAAGGTGTTAAAAACGTTATTATTATGGACGGACGCATCCCCCACTCTATTCTTATGGAAATCCTTACAAACGAGGGTGCGGGTACAATGGTGACAAAATGAGTAATATAAAACAGATCGACAAACAATTTGTAGCCCCTACCTACAACCGCTTTAACGTACAAATTGTAAGCGGCAAAGGGTCGGTGGTATACGACGAAAACGGCAAAGAATATATTGATATGGGTTCAGGCATAGGCGTTACCGCTTTTGGTATTGCCGACAAAGTATGGACTGACGCTGTGACAAAGCAGATAAACACCGTACAGCATATGTCAAACCTGTATTATACCGAGCCGTGCGCAAAACTTGCGCAGTTACTTTGTGAAAAAACAGGCTTTAAAAAGGTGTTTTTTGCAAACTCGGGCGCTGAGGCAAACGAGTGCGCAATCAAAGCGGCAAGAAAGTATGCACAAACTAAAAAGGGTGCGGAGTACTCGACTATCGTGACACTTGAAAACAGTTTTCACGGACGCACCTTAACGACACTTGCTGCAACGGGTCAGGAGCATTATCACGAGTTATTCACTCCCCTAACCCCCGGCTTTGTACACACTCCCGCAAACGATTTTGATGCACTCAAAAAGACAGTTACCGACAATAAAGTTGCGGCGATTATGATAGAATGTATACAGGGCGAGGGCGGTGTTAATGTTCTCGACGGCGATTTTGTAAACAAAACCGCAGAGTTTTGCAAAGCAAATGACATTTTGCTTATCGTTGACGAGGTACAGACAGGTAACGGCAGAACAGGCAAACTTTATGCATATATGAACTATGGCATTTGCCCAGACATCGTTTCGACTGCAAAAGGTCTTGGCGGAGGGCTTCCGATTGGTGCGTGTATGCTCGGAGAAAAGGCGGAAAACGTGTTTGCATTCGGCGATCACGGCTCAACCTACGGCGGCAATCCTGTTTGCTGCGCAGGTGCGCTTTCGGTCATCGAAAGATTAGACAATGAATTTTTAAATGAAGTAAGCGAAAAATCAAAATACATTTTTGATACACTTTCCAATTCTGATGCTGTTGAATCAGTAAGCGGAATGGGACTTATGGTGGGCATCAAAACAAAGAAAAACGCAGGCGACGTTGTAAAAGCCTGTATGGAAAAAGGCGTTTTATGTCTGACAGCCAAGGACAAGGTAAGACTTTTACCCGCGCTCAATATCCCTATGGACGTTTTGAAACGTGCAATTGATATAATCAAACAGACCTGTGAGGAGTAATACTATGAACTTGAAAAATAAAAGTTTTTTAAAACTGCTTGACTACACACCCGAAGAAATAAACTATCTTATTGACCTTGCAATCGACCTCAAAGCAAAGAAAAAGGCGGGTACACCGCATAAAATGTGTGAGGGCAAAAACATCGCTCTTATTTTTGAAAAAACAAGCACACGTACACGCTGTGCGTTTGAGGTTGCGGCGGCTGACCTCGGTATGCACTCGACATACCTTGACCCATCAGGTTCACAGATTGGCAAAAAAGAAAGCATCGCTGACACCGCGCGTGTGCTTGGCCGTATGTATGACGGCATTGAGTACCGCGGTTTTGGTCAGGAAATTGTAGAAGAACTTGCAAAGTATGCGGGTGTTCCTGTATGGGACGGTCTTACAAACGAGTTCCACCCCACACAGATACTCGCTGATTTTATGACAATCAAAGAGCATCTTGGTGATCTTAAAGGTAAAAAACTCGTATATATGGGTGACGCAAGATACAATATGGGCAACTCGTATATGGTGGGATGCGCAAAGATGGGTATGCACTTTGTTGCATGCTCTAACAGAAAGTATTTCCCCAATAAAGACCTTATTGACAAGTGTATGGCAGTTGCATCGGGCACGGGGGCAACGCTCGAGTTTACCGAGGTTGTACCGTATGCCGTAAAGGATGCGGACATCATCTGCACTGACGTGTGGGTATCGATGGGCGAGTCCGACAGCGTTTGGCAGGAAAGAATCAACGACCTTTCTGCATACAGAGTTACAAGCGACGTTATGGCACAGGCAAAGCCGACTTGCAAGTTTATGCACTGCTTACCTGCTTTCCACGACGTAAAAACCACCATCGGCAAAGAGATTTTTGAAAAGTTCGGCATCGATTGTATGGAAGTTACCGACGAAGTTTTCGAGAGCGAGGCTTCAATCGTGTTCGATGAAGCAGAAAATCGTATGCACACCATCAAAGCCGTAATGGGGGCAACACTTTAGGGGATGTTGAATTTTCCTACAACGCAAAAAGCAAGTATAATTTTGATTGCATAAGTTTGCAAATACTTTTTTGTTATTAATCAAATGAAAGAAAACTATCAGAAATGATAGTTTTCTATTTTATTATTGCTTTTTGCTACTTCCAAACTTTGCCTCTCGGCGTACCTTTGTACGCCTTCGGGTAACCCTTCGGCAAAGTTTGAAACTTGTGAAAAATTTTCCTATCCCCTTGGTCAATAAAAAACAGGGTCGTTTGACCCTGTTTTTTTATCTTTCTTTAATTTCGTCAAGGAATACCTCGCGTCCGCCCTCGTTACGTGAGCGAAGTCCGCCGATAACGAGTTTCATAAGTTCGATTGTCTGTGTAAATGGATAAGGCTCCTCACCTGTTCGAAGCCATCTTACAAACAGATCAAGTTGTTTTTTAAATGCATAGTACGAGTCACCGCAGGTAAGATAGCGCGAACCCTCTGTACCGATTACGGTCATTCCTGCACCCGCCATTCCAACACCAAGAACAACGTTTACGTTACAGCCGCTACTGTGCTTGATATGAACGATTGAGCGCTCATAAGTACCTGTGTTTCTTACAGACACAAAGCCCTCGCCGAGAAGCGGATACATCGCCTCAAGCGCGTGAATGCCGTAATGCTCATATTTTTTTGCCATCGGCGAAAGGATATACATAAGTTCGCCGAGTTCATAGTGGTTATCGTAAAAAATTTCATATTCCTTTGCATAGCGCATACACGAACTTGATATAAACTTTGCGCCCTCGTCGCGCCATTTTACAAAGGTTTTAAGGTCTTCTTCAGTGTTAACAAGCGGTTTGTCGATAAACATAGGAATACCTGCCTCAACAAACGGACGGCAACGGTCAACGTGCTCGTTTCCGTCGTCGGTTGCAACGATTACCGCGTCAACGTTACCTATCATCTCGGTGGGGTCGTCGTACACCGTGGGGATATTTGCAGCGCGTGCAATATGCTCTGCCTCTTCCCTGCCCTTAAATCCTGTACAACAAACGCAGGTGATTTTTGCGCCCACGATACCGATTGTGTTCTTTGGCTGTTTTTCGAGATAGCGCGGAATTACAGGAAAACCGCACGTTTCCATCTCATCCTTGTCATAGTCATTGAACATCGCACTCCACGAATACGGATGTCCGTTACCCTCGGTAAAACCGAGGATACCTATTTTTAATTCTTTATCACCAAGCGGAAAATTCATTTATTTGTCCTCCAAATTTACAATATTACGTCCCTGTACCTCTTTTGCCATATCGCCGAAGTACTTCCAAAGTGCCACAACATCGGCACCTGTTGAAATAAAGGTGTAGCCCATCTCTACGAGTTTGTCAAAGTTTGCAGGGCCTCCCACAGTGCCTGCAAACTTGCCGTATTTACGGGCAGTTTTTGCAACAAGGCGCTGTGTTTTTTCAATCTCGGGGCTGTCACCCAAGGGGTGACCGATACCCTGTGAAAAGTCAGCAGGACCAAAGAAAATCATATCAATACCGGGAAGTGCGCAAATTTCTTCGAGTTCTGCAAGCGGTTCGGGGTCTTCAATCTGAACAACTGTAAAGCGCTGTTCGTTTGCCTCTTTTATGTAATCGGCTACGTCAACAAGGCAGTATTTACCGTCGGCATTACCGCCGTCAATGGGTCTTCTGCCGATGGGGTGGAATTTTGTGTAGTAAGCAATCTTTTTTGCTTCCTCAAGGCTCATAAGATGCGGCACCATAATACCTGTCGAGTCTGCCTCAAGAGGACGGCAGATATCGCTGTAGCAGCCCTTTGACACACGTGTAAGCACATCGACGTCATATGCCTTTGCCGCACGGACGGCGTCCTCAACACAAGTCATACTGTTAGGCACGTGTTCGAGGTCAATCCAGATACAGTCAAAACCGCACATTGCGGCAATTTCTGCAGCGCGTGGGTCTGCTAAATTTAGCTTGGTGCAAGTTGCAACTTTGCCTGCTCTCATCTGACGGAGAACACGGCTTTCTCTCATATGAAACATAGTTTTTCTCCTTTATTTTGCCGAGTAACCGCCGTCTATTGCGATTACAGAGCCTGTTGTATAATTTGATGCGTCTGATGCGAGATATACGATGATACCCTTAATATCGTCATCGTTCGCCATTCTGCCAAGGAAGGTTGCCTTTGCGTACTGCTCTAAAAATGCGGGGTGCTGGTTATTGAAAAGACCGCCGAGTGAAAGACAGTTACAACGCACACCGAACTGACCGTAGTAAGCGGCGAGGAAACGTGTAAACTGGTGCATACCGCCCTTGTGGTAAAAGTAGTCGGCGCCGCCCCAGCCGCCCATTGTACCGTTTGTACCTTCATACAGAGTCTGATTGGGAGCGAGGTCGCCCATATACGAGCCAATGTTGATAATGGAGCCTTTTTTGTTGTCCTCCATTATTTTACCGAATGCGCGGGTCACTGCAAAAAAGCCCGAGCCGTTTACCTGAAGGCTTTTTGTAAACCCATCGATATCACCGTCAAAACCACCCGCAAAACAGCCGCGGAGTACCGAGTTGTTAACGAGAATATCAACGGTTCCGAATTTTTCTTTGATTCTGTCGCGCATAGCAATTATGCTTTGCTCGTCTGCCTGGTCGTAGCTTTCGCCGTAGACGTCAAAGCCCTCTTTTTGAAGTTCGTTTGCAAATGCCTCATTTTTGTCAAGAGAGCGCGATGCGGTGATGACAGTTGCGCCCGCCTCGGCAAGAGCGCGGGTAATCTGCGAGCCGTAAAGACCGTAGCCGCCCGTTACAACTGCAACTTTGCCTTTAAGGGAAAGTAATTCCATTACATTCATTGTATTTTTTCTCCTCTTATGGTTGAAATATTTTTTTGCTTTTGTTACAATAATTTTAATCCGTATCAACTCAACTGTCAATTCGATTGAGGTATATTTTTAAAAAAATATTTCCGCTTTTTAAAGTTTTTTAAAAGAGGTGTATACAATGGAATTTGTGTTTTCGACAAGCTTTGAAGATGCAACGCTACACATACGCAACGCGCAGAATTACATACAGCGGTTGCCGCTTTTGAACGAGATGCCGCACAGACATTTTTTTATTGAATTTCACTATGTATACAAAGGTAAGGAAAAGATAATTTTTCCAAGGCTTGACAAAGAGATTATACTAACCGAGGGTCAGGTTGCGCTGATACCGAGGTCGGTTTATCACAAAGCCGAAACACCACCCGACGAGGAGGTGGAACGTCTGTGCTTTGATTTCAGCATTGATGCAAACAAAAATTCGACAAATGAAATTTTTAAAATATACGAAAGCATCACCGACTACGGTGTGGTATCGAGCAAAAATATACGTACGCTCTTGGAACGGTGCAAGGACGTGATAAGCGACGACGCGTCACCGCTCGACCACACGCTTGAAGGCCTGATACTTCTTGATGCGGTGATAGAAGTGTTCAAGACACTTTATAATGAAAAAAAGCCGACACAAAAGCGTCAGCTTAACAAACAGCGTCAGAAATGGTTGATTGAGGAGTACATTTCCAGTTTTCATAATTTCCCCGACGGACTGTCGGGGTTGGCAGAGCAGTTGTATCTTAGCGAACGGCAGACACGAAGGATCGTAAAGCAGTTTTTTGGCGAGGAGTACAAAATGCTTATAATCAAGCAACGTATGGAAACGGCGCAGATACTGCTCACAACAAGCAAACTGTCGCTTGACGAGATTGCCGAAAAAATCGGATACAAGTCGTACTCGGGCTTTCATATGGCGTTTGTCAAGGCGATCGGCACAACTCCCGGAGAATACAGAAAAAAATATGGAATAAAAAAGGCAGAGTTTTAAACTCTGCCTTTTATAAATGATAGTTGGGTATCTATTGAATTTTGTGACGTACCGCCGAGAGAAATACGTTTTTCAACACAGGTTGTAAGGTCGATTTCATTATACAAATCGTTATCGAAAAGTTCCGAGTGTTGTTTGTATTTTTCAAGCGGATAGGTTTCGAGTACCAGTCCCGATTTTATGCAATCGGCAACGATTGCACCCGAAATTTTATATGCACTTCTGAAGGGCATACCCTTTTTAACAAGGTAGTCTGCAAGGTCGGTCGCGTTAATAAATCCGCCCTTTGCGGCATTTGCCATATTATCTTTGATAACGGTAATGCCGTCAAGCATAGGTACAAAAACCTTAAGACACATAATGACTGTATCAACCGCATCAAATACACTTTCTTTATCCTCCTGCATATCCTTGTTATAAGCAAGGGGAAGACCTTTTAAAGTGGTGAGAAGTGCCATCAGATCGCCGTACACACGTCCCGTTTTGCCGCGGGTGAGTTCCGCCATATCGGGATTTTTCTTTTGCGGCATAATTGACGAGCCTGTTGTATATTCGTTTGACAGTTCGATGAACTTAAATTCCCAACTTGACCAAAGGATAATCTCCTCGGAGAAGCGTGAAAGATGCATCATTATAAGCGAGATGCAAGACAAAAGTTCTACCGCAAAGTCACGGTCGGAAACGCCGTCGATACTGTTCTGACAAACCTCGTCAAAGCCGAGTTTTTTTGCCTCGAACTCGCGGTCAGTATTGTATGTGGTACCTGCGAGTGCGCAACAGCCAATAGGACATACATTAATACGCTTTTTGCAGTCTTTGAGGCGGTCGATATCACGCAAAAACATCATAGCATACGCTAAAAGATGGTGCGAAAAGGTTATCGGCTGCGCACGTTGAAGATGCGTGTAACCGGGCATTACGCAGTCGCGGTATTTGTCTGCTTTTTCGCAGATAACATCAACAAGAGAAACAATAAGTTCAAGTATTTCGTCGGTCACGTCGCGAAGATACATACGCAGGTCGAGTGCGACCTGATCGTTACGGCTACGCGCGGTATGGAGTTTTTTGCCCACGTCACCGAGGCGCTCTGTTAGCACCTGTTCAACAAACATATGGATATCTTCACAGGTCATATCAAACTGAAGTTTGCCTGTTTTTAAATCGTCGAGTATTTCCGCAAGACCGTCAATAAGTGTTTGCGCCTCGGCATCGGTAATGATGCCCTGTTTTGCAAGCATTGCTGCGTGTGCCATCGAGCCTGTTATATCCTGAGAGTACATACGGCTGTCAAAGTGGATTGACGAGTTGAAGTCGTCTGCAATACTGTCGGTTTTGCCGTCGGTACGGCCTGCCCACATTTTAGCCATTTATCTCACCGTTTTGTTTGTCAACCATAGCCTGTACTTTGATGGGAAGACCAAAGAGGTTGATAAAGCCTGCCGAATCCTTCTGATCGTAATCGCTCTCACCAAAGGTTGCAATTTCTTCACTGTAAAGTGAGTAGGGGCTCCAAACACCTGCTTTGATGATGTTACCTTTATAGAGTTTGAGTTTTACTGTACCTGTAACTTTTTCCTGTGTTTTATCAACAAATGCCGAAAGTGCCTCACGGAGAGGTGTGAACCACTGACCGTTGTAAACAAGTTCTGCAAATGTGATTGAAAGTTTTTGTTTTTCGTGGAGAGTCATTTTGTCAAGACAGATGCTCTCGAGTGTTTCGTGTGCTTTGTAAAGGATTGTACCACCGGGAGTTTCATAAACACCACGGCACTTCATACCAACAAGACGGTTTTCTACGATGTCGATGATACCGATACCGTTTTTGCCACCGATTTCGTTAAGGGCAAGGATAATTTCTTTAGCGGTCATCTTTTTGCCGTTAAGAGCGGTAGGAATTCCCTGTACAAAATCAAGAGTGATATATTCGGGGGTGTCTGGTGCCTGGATGGGTGACACACCCATTTCCAAAAAGCCTTCTTTTTCGTAAAGCGGCTCGTTACCTGTATCTTCAAGATCCATACCCTCGTGTGAAAGGTGCCAGAGGTTTTTATCCTTTGAATAGTTTGTTTCACGGTTAATCTTTAAGGGGATATTGTGTGCTTCTGCGTATTCGATTTCCTCTTCACGCGATTTGATATCCCATTCACGCCAAGGGGCAATGATAGGGAGGTCGGGGCAGAATGCCTTGAGTGCGAGTTCAAAACGCACCTGATCGTTACCCTTACCTGTACAGCCGTGGCAGATTGCATCGGCATTTTCTTTTATAGCGATTTCTGCAAGACCCTTTGCAATACAGGGACGTGCGTGTGATGTACCAAGAAGGTAATCTTCGTAAACAGCGCCTGCCTTCATTGTGGGGATGATATAGTTATCTACATAATCTTCGGTAAGGTCAAGAACATAGAGTTTTGACGCACCTGTTTTGAGTGCCTTTTCTTCAAGACCCTCAAGTTCGTCTGCCTGTCCTACGTTACCCCAAACAGCAACAACTTCACAGTTATTATAATTTTCTTTAAGCCACGGAATGATGATTGATGTATCAAGACCGCCAGAATATGCGAGTACTACCTTTTTAATATTCTCTTTATTCATTTTGTTTCTCCTTTTTTGCATTTTTATGCAGAATTTGTTTTGATTATGCGCATATTATACGCCTTTAATATTCATATGTCAAGCATTTTTTAAATTTTTTTGAAATTTAATAAAAAGTCGGTTTATCCATATTTTTTTGTGGCTTTTGAGGTTTAATTGTATATAATATAAAATATGAAAAAACAGATCATAAATTGTTGACACAAAAGCGTGTTTGTGCTACAATTATTCTGTAGTTTTTTGTGACTGACGGAAGTGAGACAACAATGTATTTTGATGCCTTATGCAGAGTACTGCAATGAAACAAAAAACTTAATTTTAAGCCGACCGTCTGGGCATACTTCCCTGCGGAAGTATGCCCTTTTTTAGTTCAGGGTCCCCGCAAAAGATGTTTTTGTGGGAAAAATAAAATTTGGAGGTATTGCCAGTATGAAAAAAGTAGGCATAGTTATGGGTAGCGACAGCGATATGCCCATCATAAAAAAAGCAACAGATATGCTCGAGTCACTCGAGATACCCTATGAGGTACACATCTATTCGGCACACAGAACACCCGTTGAAGCACGTGATTTTTCGGTGAACGCACGTAAAAACGGTTTTGGTGCCATTATTGCAGCTGCAGGTATGGCGGCGCATCTTGCAGGCGCTATTGCAGCCAACACCACATTGCCTGTTATTGGCATACCCTGTAAATCATCAAATCTTGACGGCATGGACGCACTTCTTTCAACAGTACAGATGCCCACAGGTATCCCCGTAGCTACTGTTGCAATCAATGGTGGCGGAAATGCCGCTTTACTTTGTGCACAGATTCTTGCTGTAGAGGACAAGGCTCTTGCAGACCGTCTTGACAAAAAACGCGCAGACGATGCCGCAAAAGTTCTTGAAAAAGACGCAAAAGTTTTAGATTTATTAAATAAATAATTTTTTAAGAAATAAAAGGAGAACTCAAAAATGGAAAAGAAACTTGTTTACACAGGAAAAACAAAAGACGTATACGCACTCGAAAACGGCAATTGCCTTTTAAAATTCAAGGATGATTGCACAGGCAAAGACGGCGTATTTGATCCCGGCGAAAATTCAGTTGGTCTTACAATTGACGGCGTTGGCGACGTAAATCTCCGTATGTCAATTTATTTCTTTGAAAAAATCAATGCAGCAGGTATCAGAACACACTTCGTAAACGCTGACCTCGAAAATACAACAATGGAAGTTCTTTCTGCTAAAGTTTTCGGCCACGGTCTTGAAGTTATCTGCCGTTACAAAGCAGTAGGCAGCTTTATCCGCCGTTACGGTGATTATATTGAAGAAGGCAGCGACCTTCCCGCTTACGTTGAAATGACATTTAAAAACGACGAAAAGGGCGACCCGCTCGTAACAAAAGATGCACTCGTTGCTCTTGGCGTTATGACAGACAAACAGTACGACGATATGAAG
>JAZKZG010000092.1:0-7730 GCA_045612565.1 Eubacteriales bacterium | reverse complement strand
CCTTTTTACCATCAACATAAAGCGAAGCGCCTTTGTTGATCGGGTTTGCAGACTGATCTGCAAATTCGATTTCAAACCAATGTTTAACATTGGGGATATGAATTTCTTTAATGCTGTTGCAGTTTTCGAATACCCAGTTTTCAACTGATTTTACACTTGCGGGAATTGTAACAGAAACAAGATTCTCACAGTTTTCAAAGAGTGCGTGGCTGAGAGTTGTTATACCCTCTGCAATAACAACCGATTCGAGTGCTGTGCAGTTTGCAAACGCACTGTTTGCGATTGTGAGTGTACCGGGTTTTACTGTAAACTCACCCTCGAACTCATCGTCAACATCAACAAGGTGTTTGCCGATGTAAAGAGCGCCGTCCTGCCAGTTTTGTTCGTTCTCGTAATATGCTGTACCCAAAACAACGTTTGCGCCAATTGTGGTTACGCTGTCGGGAATGTTTATGTTAGCAAGAGCAGAACAGTTTTTAAATGCTGACTCGCTGAGTTTTTCTACACCGTCGGGAATTACAACCGATGCAAGACTTACACAGCCATTAAATGCATTATAGCCGATTGATTTGAGTGAATTGCCGAGTGTGAGTGATGTGAGAGCGCCGCAGTCATAGAAAGCAGCCTCGCCAATCTCTGTCACACCGTTTCCGATAGAAACTGTGTCAAGTGAAGTACAACTTGTAAACGCATTGTCGCCGATTGCAGTTACGCTGTCGGGAATTGCAACAGCACTAAGGCTCTCACAGCCGTTGAATGCGTTATAAACAATGTTTGTTACACTATTCGGAATTGAAATCGACTGAATGCTTGAGCATCCGCTGAATGTTGCATTGCCGATTTCGGTTACACCCTCAGGGATTTCGAGATTTGTAACAAGAGCATCTTTCACATAAAGTGCTGCGCCGTTACAAAGCGGGTTTGAAGTTGTATCTTTAAATGCAATATTGCACCATGCCTCAAGATTGTTGATATATACTTTTTTGAGGTTTGAGCAGTTTGCAAATGCATTATAATCAATTGATGTTACGCTCTCGGGAAGGTTAACTGCCGAAAGTGCAACACAGTTGCTGAATGCAGAATAGCAGATTGATGTTACGCTTGAAGGAATTGTAACTGTTTCCATATTCACGCAACCCGAGAATGCGCCGCCGCCAACTGATGCTACGCCTTCACCAATCTGAACATCCCTGATGTCTTCTTTATGCCAGTACCAAGGTGTGTAGCCGAAGTTATGATAATCATCCATAACGCCTACACCGCCAATTGTTAAAAGACCTGTTTCTTCGTTGAATGCCCAATTAAGACCTTCACCGCAAGTACCGCTTGTTTCAGGCGGGAGCATTGAGCCTTCATCGATTACTGTTTCTTCGTATCCACACTCTTCACAAATACGTGTTTTTGTACCGTCATTCCACTGTGTTGCGTCGTTGTTTGAAACGAACTCACCAAATGCGTGGGTTATTTCACGCCAACGGCCGCAATCGTTACACCAATTATCACAGTTGTTGTCATATCTGTGCGGTGCTACGTTGATTTTATCATAACAGTTCCAACAAATTTCAAAGTGGTCATTTTCATCGGAACCGTCATTGTAGTAGTGATAAACTTCTCTTTCATAACCGCAGGTTTCGCAGGTCGGGTCGCAACCGCTGTCAAAATCGTGCGAAGTATAAGTTTCCCAGTCATACTGACCGCAAACGGTACATTTGTCAAAGTGATTCCAGTCGTCATAACTCTGCTGATAGTCATGTGTTATTTCGCGATACTCATCACAAATATTGCACCATTCGTCACATGCGTTGTCATACTCATGTTCGGGAAGGCCTGTCTTATTATAAAGCCATTCTGCGTTGTCAAGCGCTCCGTTATCGCCTGACACAACAATATTTTGTCTGTCCTGCTCACTGCCGCCGTAATATACATATCTTAAGTTAGCATATTCGGGGTTCCAGGTATAAAATGCGCCTTCGTCAATATATTTAACTGATTCAGGAATATATAGAACTGTAATATTGTTATTCCAGAATACACCCTCTTCAATCTTAGTCAGATTATTCGGAAGCGCAAATCTATTGATACCATGACACTGCTGAAATGCATATGTACCAATTGATGTTACACTATCGGGAATTGTAACTGATTTAAGAACGTAGCAACCGTGAAAGGCATTGCTGCCAATGTGTGTTACACCGTCCAGAATATCAACAGATTCCATACTTCTACAATAGATAAATGCACAATCATCTATTGTTTTAACACTGCCGGGGATTGTAATTGATGTAAGATTACCACATTCGTAAAACGCATATTTGCCGATTGATGTTACACTGTCAGGGATTGTAACCGATGTGATAGTATTACAGTAATAAAATGCATAATCTGTAATTTTTGTTGTTCCTTCGGGGATTACAACATCTGTAAGTTGTTCACCGTTAAGGTATAATTTTGTATCATAATCAAGCAAAGATGATGAAGAATTTTTATAATCAATTTCGCACCAAGATTTAAGGTCGGTTATGTTTATTATTTCAACAATGTCTGACCAGCCAAAAATACTATTGCCAATTGATTTTACACCTTTTCCCAAATTGAGTGTTTTAAGGGAATAACAATCACTGAAAACATAATCATCAATTGTTGTTACACTGTCGGGAATTGTAACCTCGGTAAGAGACGTGCAATATGCAAACGCATTGTTTCCGATTTTTGTTACAGTATTTGGAATTGTTATCGATTCAAGTTTATTACAATTAGAAAAAGTTTCCTCACCAATTGCTGTTACACCCTCGGGGATTGCAATTTCAGTGAGTGAGTAACAATTCTGGAATGCGTTGTCACCAATTGCTTTTACACTGCCTGGAATTGTAATTGATGCAAGACTTTCGCAACCAAAAAATGCATATTCACCAATCGAAACAACGCTGTCGGGAATTACAACTGACGTAATTCCTGTACACCATTCAAAAGCACCGCCCGCAACGGTAAGTGTGCCCTTTTTTATAACAAATTCACCTGTTGTGTCTCGTTTAACACCAATAAGGTGGTTTCCGATATAAAGGGCGCCGTCCTGCCAATTACTTTCATTATTATAATATTTTGAATCGTGGAAAGCTCCGTTATAAATAAAGTTTACACTGTCAGGGATTGTAACCGATTCAAGATTGTAAGTATATGCAAACGCGCTGTTGCCGATTGATTCAACGCCGTCTTCAATTATAACGGTTTTAAGATTGTAACAATCATAAAATGCACTGTCGTCAATTTTTTTAACATAGCCCGGGATTGTAACCGTTTTGAGGTTATAACTATTCTGAAACGCACTAAAACCAACAGTGGTTACACCCTCTGGGATTACAATTTCGGTAGCGTTTCCAAAATAATCAAATATAGTATTTCCTATAATAACAAAACCGTTATCGTCTTTAAGACCTGTACATCCGTAGAACGCACTCGCGCCAATCGATGTTACGCTTTCGGGAATATCAATTGATTTAAGACTATCACAGTAATAGAATGCACTGTTACCAATCGATGTTACGCTGTTTGGAATGTTAACCGACTCAAGTGATTCGCAGTATGAAAACATACATTCACCGATTGAAGTTATACCCTCAGGAAGAGTAACTGATTTCAACTCATGGCAATTCTGGAATGTATATCCTTCAATTGTTGTTACTGTGCCGGGTATTGAAATTGATTTAATTGCAGTACCTGCAAATGTACCAAGCCCGATTGTTTTCAAGCCATCCGAAAGAGTAACTGACGAGAGTTTATTACAATTGTTAAAGGTATATTCACCGAGTTCCTCAACACCTTTGCCAATTTTAACTGTTGTCAGACTGTTACAACCATTAAATGCCCACGAAGCAAGTGTTGTTACACTGTCAGGAATTGTAACTTCAGTAAGAGTATCACAATTTGAAAATGCTTCGTAACCGATTTCTTTAACACTTTCAGGGATGTTTATTGATTCGAGTTTTTCGCAATAATAAAAAGCTTGGCTTCCAATCGATACCACACCGTCAGGAAGTGTAACTGATTTAAGGTTTGTACACCAGTAAAATATACTATCAGAAATTGTTTTTACTCCATTGGGAATCGTAACTGTTTCAAGTGCAGTACAATTAGCAAATGTATAGCTACCAATTGAAGTTACACTATTGGGAATGGTTATTGATTTGAGGCTGTCACAATTAGTAAATGCATAGTCATCAATTGAAGTTACACTGTCAGAAATTTTAACTTCAGAAAGATCATCACAATCTCCAAACATATAGTATGGTATTGCTGTCACTCCGTCTTCAATAGTAACCGATTCAAGACTGTCACAGTCTTGGAATATATAACCACCAAATTCCTTTACAGTGTCCGGAATTGTAACTTCAGCAAGAGAATCACAGTTTGAAAATGCGTTTTCACCAATTGATGTTATTCCATCGTGAAATGTTACAGATGTGATGCTTGTACAACCATAAAATGCATAGTTACCGATTGATGTTATTTCATCCGGCAAAACAAGGTCTGTCAACTTCTCACCATTAAGGTAAAGGTCGGCGCCGTATTGAAGCGGGGTGGAACTACTACTACTAAAGTATATATCGCACCATGCTTTAAGGTCGCTTATATAAACTTTTTCAATGTTTTCGCAACCATAAAAAACACCCCAATATAAATCTTGCATACTTGCCGAGAGTGTAACAGTTTTAAGCGCATCATAATAATAAAATGCAGCATTACCTATACTTGTTACACCGTTTTCTATCACAACCGAGGTGATGTTCTCGCTCAGCGAATACCAAGGGTATTCCTCAGAATTCAAGGAATACATCTCGCCTTCACCGCTGATTGTGAGTGTTCCTGTTTCATCATCAAAAGACCAAGTGAGATTTTCGCCGATTTGTACTTCGGTTATTTCATCTTCACTTGTCTCAGCAAAAGCAATTGTTGGCATAAAACCAATTACCATTACCAAAACGATGATCAAACTCAAAATTCGTTTTTTCATTTTTTCCTCCTATTAATTATTAATATAATAGAGCAATCTATTTTTCGAATTATATCACATCGCTCTCAATAATACAAGTGGTTTTTGTATATTTATGCAGCGCACATCTGTCTGTGACACGAAAACATATATTTTTGATTTCTGATATATCTGATCGGTTAATCCTCACAAAAAAAGCGAGGTAAAAACCTCGCTTTCCTGAAATATATGCCCCGTTAATTTTCTGTAAATGTTCCCGTAACAGAATTTATTATTAAATCAAATTTCGGTTGAGGATGAATAACATTATCACTTACTATTGAGTTAATTTTATATTCCTCCTCAAATTCACCATCTAAAGAAATAACCATTTCTTTTTTTCTCTCTGCCCAATCGCCGCCTGCAACCCATCCTTCAGAATCCGAAGTTAAAGTTACATTCAACACAACCCCGCTAAAATCTCCACGTTTTTTTGGCGATACTTTAACTGATAATATTCCTTCACCTAACTGTTGAAATCTATCGTGTTCCCATTCACCTATTTCGATGTCCTTTGCATTTAAACTAAACATCAAATAATCTCTAATATTCTCGGTTGTTAATTTTACTTCCTCGGGTTCTTTCTCGACTTCTACCTGCGGTTTTGATTGAGAGTTTGATTGAGGTTTTGATTCTGTTTCTTGTTTTACATACGCTTCCTCTTCCTCATAATCATATGATGAATAACAGCCCGTTACCGTAAACATCATAACCATTAATACTAAAATACTTATTAATTTTTTCATTGATAACCTCTCGATTTTTATAAATTAGTTAAATGCTTCTTTCATTTTCAATGTAATAGAAATCAATCCAAAACACTTCATTCCCATATCATATGTATCTTGTGCAAACGAATTATGCAGATTTTCACAATTCTCTTCTGTAAATTCTACTTGTTCTAATTCTTCGCACATTTTTATAGTTGCTTCTACATGTTCCTTAATCGTACTATAGTCGCCCCCTGTTAAAGTAACACTTTCGTTTTTGTTTATTATATCTAATGCATCATTTAATTCTATTTTAACCTTGCTTATATTAGTAATTGCTTTTTTATATTTAGGAAGTTTCATCAAAAGATTTGTAGTGTTTCCTGCATCTTTAATACAATCGTTTGCCGTTTGATAATATGAGTATGCATTGTTAGCTATCTTGTGTAAATCTGTCGCTTCATCTAATGTCCATTTTGTTTCATCTTCTTTTTTATTATCTTCAGGTTGTTTTTCGATGTTTTCTTCAGAAACATCCTCTGATTGTGAATTTGATATATCGCAAACAAAATTTGCTTTATAGCATATATCATCCCAAACTTCACTCCCATTATATGCTACTATAGTAACCTTATCACCTTTAGAACGCAATGCGGCTCCACGCGAACATTTGCCTTTACCACCCACCAATAATGATATGGTATTATCTGCATGTTTGCATGTATAATAATTTATATCACCGTCTTGTCCGTTTTCATCATAAATTTCAAAACACAACTCATCAAGATGAGAATAATATGAATCAAGCACATTAAGTTTAGGAGAAATACCAATATTTTTAATTTCAAAATATACTATAACCGCATCCTCTACATTAAAATCATCCCAGTCATCACAAACATAATGCCTTTCAACAGATGTAATTTTAAACTCAAATCTGCCAGGAACAACCCATGTTTCATTTAATCCATACGTTTTTGCAGGAGTTGTTGAACTTGAATTATTTGATTGGCTATTTTCTGATTCATTTGAGGATTCATTAGAATTGTTCTCATATGTATTCTCATCTGTTTTATTAGAATCATTTTTCTCATACTCATATTCATCATCAGTTTCATTAGAATCATAATCATTGTATATATCTTCGCCTATCTCATCATTTATATAGGCCTCCTCATCGTCTACCCTATTGGAACTGCATGATACAATAGATGCACACATTAAAATCACAAGTAATATTGAAATTATTCTTTTCATTTGGTTTCTCCTTGAATTATTTTTCTTCATAATAGTCACATTTAGATGCGCTTGGACAATGCTGATAATAAAAATTTGATTGCGGACAAGTGCAAATTCTATTTTTAACCTTACCTTCTGCAAAAATACAACGTGACGGATGTCTTCGCTTTTTATCGTTGCTTTTTAGGTATTCCCTCTGTGCAGGTACACCTTGCATCCGATTTGCCCTTGGCATATTCTCACCTCACTCTTGTCGTAAATGATTATGGTATCTTTTTTAGTATATCACAAAATATCATTTTGTCAATTTAAATTATCATTAATGATAATGCAATATCATTTTGTATGTTTTACTATACATACAGAGGTGTTAGTATGATAGATGAAAGAATTAAAAGTTTAAGAGAAAAAAGAGATTTGACACAATCTGACCTTGCGCGCAAACTTGGTATAACACGTTCAAGTGTAAACGCTTGGGAAATGGGAATTTCTGTGCCATCAACACAGTATCTTGTTGAACTCGCAACGATATTCGGCGTATCTACTGACTTTCTTTTGGGTCTGCCCGCCACCTCTACTGTCAGCCTTGAAGGGCTTACCGATTCCGATGCGTTGATTGTACACCGACTTATAGAACATCTTAAATCTAAAAATAAATAAAACAACCCCGAAAGGTTAATAACCTTTCGGGGCGTGTTCGTAGTAGTTATATTCAGCTCCACTTGTCAGGGGAGCTGTCGCGAAGCGACTGAGGG
>JAZKZG010000091.1:0-15706 GCA_045612565.1 Eubacteriales bacterium | reverse complement strand
CCTTGATGTCGGTAAACATCTTTGATGTATCCTTTATTTCAACCGATGGAGTGGGTTCAGGTTTGGGATCAGGCGTAGGTTGAGGTTTAGGATCAGGATCCGGTGTGGGATCGGGATCCGGTGTGGGATCAGGATCCGGTGTAGGATCAGGATCCGGAGTGGGATCGGGATCCGGAGTAGGATCGGGATCCGGAGTAGGATCGGGATCCGGTGTGGGATCGGGATCCGGTGTAGGATCAGGCGTTGGTTCCGGATCGATATAAGTAACATCTTGTGTATTAATTTGACCAAGTTGTTTAATCTCACTTGAAACTTCGTTTACTGTAATTATATTATCCTTACAGTTTATAACAACAGCGTCAGCATCACCTATAGCGACATTTGAACAATAGGTATTACCGTTTGTAAACTGTGTTGTTTTTCCTGCACCAACAGTAAGATGGATATTATGCTGCTTGAAGTTTTTGGCAAAGTTGATACCTGCACAGTATTTTAAACTGGTAGAATTAGCAAAAACAATATTATAATTATTTTTAAATGTTTCGGGAATAATCTCTTTAAGCCATTTATTCTGCTCAATACGTAATTTATCAAAACCTGCGTATCCGTTGTAACCAATATATGCATCCGTGTTTTTGGTTGCCGTATCAAGACCTATTACCGAAAGAGTGCCTTGTTTAAAGTTGTGATATGTGCGATTTAAAACAAGTTCAGGAGTTACAGGGCGGATTATGCGCGAAAGGTACGGTGCAAACTCACCTTTAGTTTCATTTTCACCGCGAAGTAAGAGTACAGGACATACACCGTTTGAAACGATATTTGCATAATCGAGTATTGATGCAAAACTTTGCTCACTGTCAAGATTTTGTACCATATCGCCTGTAAGAACCAAAAGATCGGGTTGGTCGGAGTATTTTGACAGTAGTTTATTTGCATCTTCCTCCCCGCCTGTTTTATTAGCAACAGCTATTATATTATAGTCATCAGTTTTGGAGGCGACATCTGCAAATTGAACGGTAGCACCAGTAGAATAAGGGCCGAACGTCAGAGGGTTTTTACCTTTATTTTCAACCAATCCGTAACCGTTATAGTTGGTTACTACACGACTGCTTACTGTATATGTCTGACCGTTTAAGGTTGCTTTTGGAATACGCACAGAATGAGTAACCTCAGTACGAAGTTTTCCGCCGTGAGCATCCATGAAGGTTTTGTCAATACCCTTTATATCAACATAACCCGCAGACTTAATATCCTTTGTAGTCTGCCATACAACAGAATAATACTCTCCTGCATCAAAAACAACAGGTTTTGTAACAATTGCAGTGGTACTACTTGCACCTTTGAGCGCACTTGTTGAAATACCTGCAGCGGTGGGTATTGATATCGTTGCATTGGAGTTTGAAGTTGATGTATTTGAGTCTTCATTATAAATATAAGGAGTGCTTTTTGTAGTAGGCGCAGGTGGGTCTCCGTTTTCAGATACATTTATTGTCTGTGACCATACAGTTCCACCCGTCTGATTCATTGCCTTTATATAATAATTGCCGTCTTTCAGAGAAACAAGTACCGAACGCTGTGTTGTTTTATTACTGTCACCATAATTACCGTCCTCGATAAGCGGAAACGGAAGATATGTTGTTTTATCACTATATCTTAGTTGATGTGTATGACCACATATGTGGAAATCTGCACCCTTTTTTTCAAATACCTTTGCATATTCATATGCGTTGGCGGCATAGGTATTATGACCGACATACATATGACTGTGACCGAGTGTAAAGGTATATGTTGCACCCGCTTTAAAGCCGGGATGGTTTTGGAAATAATAAAGCTGTTCGGGATAATAACGCTCCATATCAACAACACTGCCATCGGGAACAGTGTATGAAGTACTTGTGTCTTCTTTATCCTCACCGATATCAACAACATAAGTAGAAATCGGACCATAATTTATTTGACCATAAAACTCGCCTGTATCATAAACAAGATATTTTTCAATTTCTTTTGAATAAAAACCGCGTTTTTCGTGGTTACCGACCGCATAAACAACAGGGCGCTGACCGCCGAGACTTGCGGCGCTGAACATTGCAAAAAGATCATAGTACTCTTGTTTTGCCATTAATTCATTTACGATATCACCCTGCATTACAACAATATCAGGACCGCCCATAAATTCTTCGGTGACTTTTGTAATTGCAGAAAGCATTGCCTTGCGGTATGTTGAATTATGAACATTAAGATGTGAGTCGGAGATAAAACCAATTTTAATTTCGCTCTGTCCACTATAACCCTTAAAAGAGTTTTCGCGATATGCAACAGAACCTGTTTTTATGTCAAAACCTTGTCTTGATATAACCTCTTTTGCAACAACAGTATATGCACCTGCCTTATCAAGATGTTCCTGCGGAATACGAACAGTGTGCATTTTATCATCACTGCGCACAACACCATTCTCCTCGTCGTAAACAACGTATGTATAACCATCCAAAACATATTCGACATAACCTATACTTGCAACATCATTTTCCCAGACAATGTTATACTCGTCATTACCGCCAAATAGAACAACTGGAGAAACAGAAAAACCGATTATTGCCGCCGATGCAGGTATGTTTATGCCTAGAAGCAGCGATAACAAAAGCGTTATCATAAGTAGAGTTGAAATAATTCTTTTTGTCATAATTCCTCCTTTATATAATATAACAAAAAGATGCCGTGAAATCACGGCATCTTTTTTAGTTTATTATAATGCAAAAATTGCCTTTACAATCGAGTTTGCTGTATCAACTGAGATTGCATTATCACCGAGAGTACCGCTGAATATGCCAACAGTCTGTGCCCACGAAGCTGCTTTATCTTGTTTGGTGCTATCACTGAATAGTGAGTTATTAACACCAGCGCAACGTGAAACTACATATATGAAGTCGCCTTCAGTTACGTCACCTGAGAAAGTGATATCTGAGTCTGAAATTGAAACATTGAAATCTAAATAATCATAGAACCAACCATCTTCGACTTCAACAAAGTTCGAACCGTCAAAACCGCTTGTGTCACCGGGACGATATGAACCGTTGCCGTTTGACGAGCCTTTATCATCATCTTCTTCCTTGTCTTCATCGTCATTGGTATCTTCATCGTCTTCCTTGTAATCATCCTCTTCATCCTCGGGATCATCTGAGGGTTCATCTTCGGGATCGTCTTTTGAACTTGAACCACCGTTATTATTGGGTTTATCACTAGGTTTGTTTTCTTCGATAGGCGGTGCAGTTTGCTCACCTTCGTAAGTTACATCTTTTGTGTTAACAAGACCGAGGTCTGAAACTTTATCGGTAACCGACTGAATTGAAATTTCATCGTCTTTACAGGTGATAAGAAGTGCGTTTGCATCACCAACTGTTGCCTGCGAGTAATACTTACCGCCATCAGCAAACTTAGTTTCGGTACCTGCTGTAACAACAAGCTGTACCTTTTGTTTTTCAAAGCCTTTTGTGAGGTCAACACCTACACAGTCGGTAAGATTAGTTGCATTTGCAAATACGATATTATAATCACCTGCAAATGATTTTGGAAGTTTATTTTCAAGCCAATCAGCCTGTTCTTTTCTTAAATAATCAAAGTTTGCAAAACCATTATATGAACTATCTGAGTCTTTTTTGGTAGTTGCAGTATCAAGACCGATTACAGCAAGTTTACTTGCTGAATATGTTGTATAAAGTCTGTTTATGTTGTATGTACTTGAGAAGTTATGCAAGATTCTGGGGAGATATGCCGCAAAAGCACCCTTGGTCTCATTTTCACCACGGAGGAGCATTACAGGACAAGCACCCTTTGAAAGTGTGTTTGCATACTCAAGAAGTTTGCCAAAATCTTTTTCTTCATTAAGGTTTGCAACCATATCACCTGCCATTACAATAAGGTTAGGTGTTGTTTTGTGTGCCGCAAGTACCTTTTGTGCAGCAGCTGTATCTGCTGTTTTGTTTGCTACTGCAAGAATTGTGTATTTTGAAGTTTTGCCATTGGGTTGAGCGGCAAACTTAACCTGTGTGCCAGATGCGTATGCACCGAATTTAAGGTCGGCGCCGCCGTAGCCGTTATAGTTAATAACAACACGTGATTTTATTGTATAACCCTTACCTGAAGAAAGCGTTTCTTTAGGAATACGAACCGAGTGAGTAGTTTCTGTACGGAGTTTACCACCGTGCTGATCCATAAAGGTTTTTGAAACGCCTGCAACATCAACGTAACCTGCACATTTAATGCCTGAGGTTGTCTGCCATACTATTGAATAGTATTCACCTGCATCGAAAACAACAGGTTTTGTAGTGTTTGCTGTTGTATCTGATGCACCTTTGATTGCAGATGTTGACATACCTGCTCTGGTAGGAATAACTGATGATGTATCAACGGGTGTTTCAACAACATTATTTACTACTTCTTCTTTTTTCTCAACTTCTGCTTTGGGTGCGGGTGAACCGTTTTCAGCACAGTCAACTGTGTTTTCAAACACTTTTCCACCTGTATCGTTCATACCCTTAAAGGTTGCGACACCATTTTCGAGAGTAAGAAGTGTTGTACGTAAAGTCTCGCTGTTATTGTTACCGCCTTCTGAAATCTGCGGATACGGAAGAGGCTTACCTGCAGGGCGGAACACAAGCGCATGGTCATGACCGCAAAGGTGGAAGTCGGTACCATATGTATGGAACATATTTGTAAACATCGAACCATTTGAAGCGTAACCGTCATAGCCAACATAATCCGGAGAATGGCTTATGGTGAAACGGTATACTGCATCATCCGAATAACCGGGATGATTCTCAAAATACTTTAACTGTTCATCAAAGTAACGCTCCATATCGATAAGACCAATGGGGTCGCCCGGTGCTGTATAGGATTCCATACTGTCTACTTTATCTTCACCGATATCAGTAACAAAGATTGATGCAGAACCGTAATCAAAGTATGTATAGAACTCACCTGTGTCGTAACAGAGGTATTTTTCTATTTCCTTTGAGTAGAAACCGCGCTTTTCGTGGTTACCTACAACATACAAAACAGGATATGTACCGTTGCTGCCTGCGAGTCTGATAAGTTCGAAGAGAGCGTAATATTCTTCTTCGTGGATAAGTTCGTTTGTGATATCACCATTAAGAACCATCACATCAGGGCGTTGCATAAAGCCTTCAACAACAGTCTTATACGATTCTAACATCCTATCATACTTCGACTTGCTTCTTGAAGGGTAGATAAGATGCGAGTCAGAAATAAAGCCCATTGTAATTTTTTTCTGACCTGTGTAGCCCTTGAAGGTGCTTGACCACTGAGCGCTGTCACTTGTATTAATTGTGTAACCGTCACGATTGGTAACAGTTGCAGCATGAACTGTATAGTTACCAGCCTTGTCAAGATGCTCCTGAGGAACACGAACTGTGTGGGTTCTGTCATCGGTACGGACAACACCGTTTTCTTCGTCGTAAACGGTATAGTTCTTGCCGTCGTATTTATAGGTAACATAACCCATACCCACGTTATTGTTTTCCCAAACGATGTTATACTCACCGCCGCCACCTATGAGAACCATAGGTGTTACGGTAAATGCCATTGATGCTGCACTTGCAGGTATGCAAAATGCTGCAAACATTGACACGAGCATCAGCACCGTAAGGACTGATGATAAAATTCTTTTTTTCATAGTACACCTCTTGTATACAAATATAGTTAGTATAATAATATAACAAAACAGTGCAACAGTCAATATTTTTTTAAAAACATATTAAACAAAATTATTATTAATATTTTGTTTAATAAAGCAAAAAGCAGTCAATCAAACGAAAGACTGCTTTTTTTAAAAAAGTCAGATATCAAACAATGAATTTGTAATTTCATCAACTGATGACTGAGAAATAACGTCGTCAGATGAAGGATCATCGGTCAGTCCGATGTTTTGTGCCCAATCAGACGCATCTGATTTTGAAACACCTGCAAAACGAGCAACAACTGTTACGAAATCTTTTACAGAAACATCTTTTGAAAGAGAAATCTTGGCGTTGGAAATCTCAATATCAAATTTGAGGTAATCATAGCGCCAACCGTCTTCGACATCAACAAGGGTTGAACCGTCAAAGTCATTCATATCACCGGGGCGATCTGAGCCACTGCCGTCTGACGAGTTATTGTCATCTTCATCATCCTCGTCTTCGTCATCTTTGGCTTGTTCATCATCGGTTTCGTCATCCTCGGGATCGTCTTTGGGATCATCCACAGGATCGTCTTTGGGGTCCTCGCTACCGCCATTGTTGTTAGGCTTGTTATTCGGTTTGTTTTCTTCGATAGGCGGTGCTGTCTGCTCACCCTCATAAGTTACATCTTTTGTATTAACTGTACCGAGGTCTGCAACACTGTCAGTAACTGATTGAACTGAAATTTCTTCGCCTTTACATGTGATAAGAAGTGCGTTCGCATCACCGATTGTTGCTTGTGAGTAATATTTACCACCGTCGGCAAATTTTGTTTCGCTACCTGCCGAAACAACAAGTTGCACTTTGTGCTTTTCAAAACCTTTAGTGAGATCTGTGCCAACACAGTCGGCAAGATTAGTTGCATTTGCAAATACGATATTATAGTCGCCCGCAAACGATTTTGCAAGTTCGTTTTCCATCCAATCAGCCTGTTCACTTCTCAAAGATTCAAAGCTTGCAAAGCCGTTATATGATTTGTCGGAGTCTTTTTTGGTTGTTGCGGTATCAAGACCGATTACCGAAAGTTTACCTACAGAATAGGTTGTATAAAGTCGGTTAATGTTATATGTGCTGGAGAAATTATGCAAAATTCTGGGGAGATATGCCGCAAAAGCGCCTTTTGTTTCGTTTTCGCCGCGAAGGAGCATTATAGGACTTGAGCCTTTCGAAATTGCATGTGCATATTCAAGGAACTTGCCAAAATCCTTTTCGGTATTGAGGTTGTCAACAACGTCACCTGCCATAACGATAAGGTTTGGAGTTGTTTTGCACTTTGTAAGAACCTTTTGCGCATCTGCAGTCGACAATGATTTGTTTGCTACAGCAAGAATTGTGTATTTTGAGCTTTTATTTGAAGGTTGTGCCGAAAAATTCGCCGAAACACCCGGGGTATATGTACCAAAAGTAAGCGCATCTTCGGTACGATGATGTCCAACAGCGCTGTAATTGGTTACAACACGGGCTTTTATTGTGTATTTTTTGCCAGAAGAAAGTGTTTCTTTAGGAATGTGAACCGAGTGAGTAGTTTCGGTACGAAGAATACCGCCGTGCTGGTCCATAAAGGTCTTTTTAACACCTGCAACATCAACGTAGCCTGCACACTTGACACCTGATGTAGTCTGGAACACTACCGAGTAGTATTCACCTGCATCAAAAATAACAGGTTTTGTAACGAGTGCGGTTGTGTCAGATGCACGTTTTATTGCGGCGGTTGATATACCTGCCATTGTGGGTATATTTACGCTTTCATCAACGGGGATTTCTACAACCTGTTCTGTTACTTCCTCTTCTTTCTCCTCTATTTCTTCCTTGGGTGCGGGAGAACCGTTAGCTTCTGCCTCAACTGTTTCGGTCCACAGCTTTGAGCCGTCTACATCCATACCTTTACAGGTGTACTCGCCGTTTTCCATTGTCATAAGCATCGAACGTACTTGCTGACCGTCAGCGGGAGCGGCATGGTAGATTACGGGAAAACCATAAGTGCCTGATTGAACAAACTTCATCCAATGTGCATGACCGCAAAGGTGAAGATCTGTACCGTAGTTTTTAAACACGCTTCCAAATGATGCTTGATTTGATATGTGGTGATTGTTCCCAACATAACCGGGACCGTGACCGATTGTGAATGTATAGATTGAATCGGTTGAATAACCGGGATGATTTTCAAAATACTTCAATTCTTCATCAAAATAACGTTCCATATCCACAACACCGATAGGGTCACCCATGGCTGTGTACGATGTATTATCATCCTCTTTATCCTCGCCTATATCGATGATATAAGCAGACATCGGACCATATTCGAAATAACCATAAAATTCGCCCGTGTCATAGCACAGGTATTTTTCGATTTCTTTTGAATAGAAACCGCGCTTTTCGTGGTTACCTACAACATAAAGAACAGGATACTGTCCGTTTGATCCCGCAATACGAATCATTTCAAAAAGCGCATAGTATTCTTCTTCGTGAATAAGTTCGTTTGTAATATCGCCGTTTAAAAGTACGAGATCAGGACGACCCATATGAGTCTCAACAGCATTTTTCATAGCAGTAAGCATAGAATTATACTTAGCTGCATTTTTACTCGCATAAATCAAATGAGTATCGGAAGTGCAACCCATTGTGATTTTTTTCTGACCTGTATAACCTTTAAAAGTACTGGACCACTGCGCACTGTCACTTGTTGTGATTGTGTAACCATCACGGTTGGTAACAGTTGCCGCGTAAACTGTATAGTTACCAGCCTTATCAAGATGCTCCTGAGAAACACGGACCGTGTGGGTTCTGTCATCTGAACGGACAACACCGTTTTCTTCGTCGTAAACGGTATATGTTTTGCCTTCGTACTTATAGGTAACATAGCCGATACCTACGTTATTGTTTTCCCAGACAATGTTGTATTCGCCGCCGCCACCGATTAAAACCACCGGAGTTACGGTAAACGCCATTGACGCCGCACTTGCAGGTATGCAAAATGCCGCAAACATTGACACGAGCATCAGCACCGTGAGGACTGATGATAAAATTCTTTTTTTCATAGTGCACCTCTTGTATACAAAACTATTCATAATAATTTTATATCAAGCAAAAACGACAGTCAATATTTTTTGTAAAAAACAAAAAATCGGCAGTTTTTACTGCCGATTTTAAACTCATTCGTTTTCCATAAGTTGTGCTGTGTAGAGATCGTGATAAGCTCCGCCTTTTTCTAAAAGTTCGTTATGTGAACCAGATTCAAGTATGCCTTTTTTATCGATATACATAATGGTATCACAGTTGATTATAGTAGACAGACGATGGGCAATAACAAATGATGTTCTTCCTTCCATCATTTTTTCAATGCCTTGCTGAACGAGTTGTTCCGTTTCGGTATCGATTGATGATGTAGCCTCGTCAAGAATAAGGATTTTGGGGTCAGAGAGCACAGTTCTTGCAAAACAGATAAGCTGACGCTGACCTTGTGAGAGCATTGAGCCTTTTTCGTTGATTTCAGTATCATATCCGTTTTCGAGATTTGAAATAAAATCGTGTGCACATACCGTTTTTGCAGCAGCAATTATTTCTTCATCAGTTGCATCAAGTTTACCGTAACGAATGTTATCTTTGACTGTACCTGAGAAAATAAAGCTATCCTGAAGCATAATTCCCATGCCCTCACGAAGTGAACTGAGTGTTACATCGTGAACATTATGACCGTCAATAAGTATTTCGCCTTTCTGGATATCATAAAAACGGCAAAGGAGGTTAACAACCGTACTTTTACCCGCACCCGTAGGACCTACAAGTGCAACGCTTTGACCAGGGACTGCTTTAAAGCTGACATTTTCTAGAATTGTTTTACCTTCTTCGTAGCTGAAGGTTACATCTTTATACTCAACCTCACCCTTGATTTCGGGGATGTCGTAAGCACCGGGGACATCGTCTATTTCTATTTTTTCGTCGATAGTATCAAAAATGCGCTCAAGGTAAGAGCCTGTATTTACAAGTTGGTTATAGATATCGCCAATACTCTGGATAGGACCCCAGAAACGAGTTGTATAAGAACCCATTGCAATAATAACACTCGCCTCATAGTTTTTACCTGCAAGAAGAACTATCGCACCGATATACAAAAATGCACGGACAAACGACGCAAGGTTTTCGATAACAAACGGAACGCTGAGGTTAATCGAAACAGCTTTCATATGTGCTTTTCGCATTTCATCAAGCAGTTTATCATAGATACCCTGATTTACTTTTTCACGATTAAATGCTTGTGTTATCTGCATACCATTGATTGACTCGCTGACATAGGCTGTGGCATTTGAGTTCTTTGCAGAATGGTTAGTCCAAGCACGGCGCTGACGGTTTTTAATCAGCACCATATAAATAACTATAAATGGTACACCCGTCAATGCAATCAGGGTGAGATAAGCGTCGAGTGATAGCATAAAAAATACTATCATAAATATCGTTAAAAACTGAACAACAATATTTATAAGACCATTTGACAAAAAGTCGGCAACATTATTTACGTAATGTACAACGCGAACGAGTATTTTGCCGCGCGGACGACTGTCAAAGTAGTTAAATGACAGTTTTTGGATGTGCGAAAAGATATCTACACGTATTTCGTGGATAATCTGCTGACCGGCTTTTGAAACAACTATTGTTCTGAAATAGGAACAAAGTTCTGAAAGCAAAATACAAATAAGATATAATACACCTATAATAATGATACCTTTTATTTCTTTTGTTCCGTTTTGTTGCTGATTGGTAATTATATCAATTACCGCTTTAATAAAATACGGTCCGCAAAGAGCAAATGCTGTTGCGAGCAGGCTGAGTATTCCGCCTAGGACAAGTCCTTTGGCGCTGTGTTTTACATATTTTCCGCAACGTTTAAAATTGTTAATATTAAACGGGGTTTCTAAAGATTCGTCAATATCATATCTGTTTCTTGCCATTATTTTTCCACCTCCGCACTGCCTTGTTGGCTTATATTGTAAATGGATGTGTAATAGCCGCCGTTTTGCACAAGTTCGGCGTGTGTTCCCTCTTCGGTTATCTTACCGTTTTCGATAACGAGAATTTTGTCGGCATCAACCACAGAAGTAATGCGCTGTGCAACAATGATTTTGATTTTGTTTTTGATTTTTGCGAGTTCGTGCAGGATAAGTGACTCAGTTTCCATATCAACCGCCGAGGTTGTATCATCAAGAATTATAAGCGACGATTTTTTTGCAACGGCACGTGCAAGTGCAATACGCTGACGCTGTCCGCCAGAAAGACCGACACCGCGTTCACCGATGATGGTATCATAACCCTCGGACAGTTTTTCAATAAAGTCCGCCGCTTGCGCACACTCTGCAAAATGCTTTACTTCTTCAATAGGCAAGTCGGGATTTGAGTATGCAATATTGCCGTCAATTGTATCAGAGAACAGGAACACATCCTGTGTACTGAGTGCAATCATTTTACGAAGACGATTAAGATCCATTCGTTTAATATCAACATTATTTATAAGAATCTGACCGCAAGATGGGTCGTAAAGACGAAGAAGCATTGATATAAGAATTGTTTTACCTGCACCCGTGGGCCCCATAATCGCAACAGTTTGCCCCTCTCGCACAGTAAAGCTGACATGATCAAGAATCATATGACCGTCAAGAATGAGTGTTACGTCTCTGAATTCTATCTTATGGATTTTACCGTCTTTGCTTTCGATATGTTCAACATTATCAATATCGGGTTCGGTTTCGTAAAGTGAAGTTACCTTATTGACAGACACGTTGAAGTGCTGGAACTGTGAAATTATTGTTGAAAGTTCACGCACACGCGCAACAACTGTATACACATAGGTTGTTGCCATATAAAGACCGCCGATTTTAAGCCCCGAATCAGGAACAAGTAGAATGATTATACCACATGCACAAAGAGCAATAATACGCATAAGTTCAGCTGTTATATGTATCGGCATAGCGTAGTTGAGACGGATTTTGGTATTATCTATCGCCATATCGCGATAGCCCTCACTCTCTTTGGTGAGTCTGCCTATCTCATATTTTTCTCTTGCAAAAGCCTTTACAACACGATATGCACCAAGATTCTCATTAACATACGTATTCATCTCCGAGAATTTGTCACGAAGTCTGCGATGCAAAAACTTTGTATTTTTATGTAAAATCACTGTAAAAACAACAATAAACGGGATAAATGAGAAAAGAAGCGCCGTAACAATCCCGCTTGTCATCAAAAGAATGACAAAAGTGAAAACAAGCATTGCACAGTCACGTACAAAAACATAAAGATGAGTTGAAATAAAGTCGTAAATTACATTTACGTCAGTCGTGAGCTGCGAAATGATTTCACCGCTAGGATTGTGTGAATAGAACGAAAAATCAAGTGTTTGCAATTTCTCATACAATTTTGACCTGATGCCGACCGAAACGTGCTGAGCCGCACGATGACAGATTTGTCTGACAAGCAAGAAAAGCGACGTCTGAAGAAATACTACAACAACATAAATGATGGCGTATTTCCACAAAAGTGCCGTACGTTCATCAGCCGGTAATCCATATTGGTTCGACAAAACATCATCGACAATTCTGCCGATTACTACCGTCGGCAAAAGAGCAATAAGTGAGTAAATGAGCGTGGTTATCAGCGAAAAAACATAGCGCGCTTTATACCCTTTAAAGCTTGACAAAATGAAACCGTTCTTTTTCATAATATGCATCCTCCTCCACAATACAAGTTGTTAACATATTATTAATTAAGTCCTTGCCTGTATTGTACCAAATAATACTGATTTTGCAACCCTTTTCGGACATTTTTTCAAAAAAATTTCGCCCTGAAAAATCAAGGCGAAAATAATGCATTTTTTAGTTGTAAAGAACAGAAATAGGCTCGTCCTCGTATACTCTTTCGATAGCGTTTGCAAAAATAGGAGCAACAGGGAGATATGTAATTTTTTCAAGACGTCTATCTGCAGGAAGATCTATTGTATCGAGAAGAACAAGTTTTTTGATGGGACTTGCTTCAATACGTTCAAGAGCAGGACCTGAAAGAACACCGTGAGTTGCACAAGCATATACTTCTGTTGCACCGCCAACCTCAACAAGTGCTTTTGCAGCGTTGCAGAGGGTACCTGCAGTATCAATCATATCATCAACGAGAACAACACGTCTGCCCTCTACATTACCTATAATATTCATAACCTCACACTCATTAGCTTTCTGACGGCGTTTGTCAACAATTGCTAAAGGTGCATTAATCTTTGAAGCAAAGTTACGTGCACGTGTAACAGAGCCAAGATCGGGAGAAACAACAGTGATTTCCTGTCCGTTATTGATCATTTCCTGGAAGTAAGGTGCAAGGATCGGCACACCGAGAAGGTGGTCAACAGGAATATCGAAAAAGCCCTGAATCTGTGCAGCGTGAAGGTCCATAGTAAGAACACGGTCAGCACCAGCTTTTGTAATAAGGTCAGCAACAAGTTTTGCAGAAATCGGGTCTCTTGATTTTGCCTTTCTGTCCTGACGTGCATAACCAAAATAAGGAATAACTGCTGTAATTCTACCTGCAGATGCACGTTTGAAAGCATCTATCATTATAAGCATTTCCATAAGGTTATCATTTACAGGTTGGTTAGTTGACTGAACAAGAAATACATCAGAACCTCTGACAGATTCGTTGATAGAAACCGAAATTTCACCGTCTGAGAAGGTTTTTACAACGCTGCTTCCAAGTTTGAGTCCGAGTTTTTCAGCCATTTCAGCTGCTACTTTCTGTGATGCATTTCCAGCAAAAATCTTGATGTTTTTACCGTGTGTTATCATCTTTTAATCCTCCGTTACAAAAATAAAAACCGCAGAAACAAAAAAATTTCTACGGTATTAAAATAGGTACAATGAGAGTATACCACCCGAAAGAACTGCCAAAACAACATTTCATTTATGTGTACCTCCCAATGCAAAATTTTTCTATTTACATTTTAACAATCTTTAAACATTATTTCAAGTCTATTTTTACATTTATTTAACTTTGTCAAAAATTACCGATTGGGTGTTTTTGTTTGTCAAAATTTTGTGCGTTTTGTTAAATAATTCAAGAAATTTAAAAAATCGGTTGCAACATGGCAAAAATATGTTATAATGGTTGATGGCATATTTATATGAAAAAAATTTTGGAGGAAATTACAATGGCTAAAAAGTTTGTTTATCTTTTCAGCGAAGGCGACGCTAACATGCGTGAGCTTCTCGGCGGTAAAGGTGCTAACCTTGCAGAAATGACCAAAATCGGTCTTCCCGTTCCGCAGGGCTTTACCATTTCTACCGAGGCTTGTACTCAATACTATGAGGACGGCAGAAAAATCAACGATGAGATCCAGGCTCAGATCATGGAGTACATCGACAAGATGGAAGATGTTGTTGGCAAAAAATTTGGCGACAAAGAAAATCCGCTCCTCGTTTCAGTACGTTCAGGTGCAAGAGCTTCAATGCCCGGTATGATGGACACAATCCTCAACCTTGGTCTTAACGAAGAGGTTGTTGATGTTATGTCTGCAAAATCAGGCAATCCCCGTTGGGCTTGGGACTGCTACAGAAGATTTATTCAGATGTATTCAGACGTTGTTATGGAAGTTGGTAAGAAATACTTTGAAGAGCTTATCGACGCTATGAAAGAAAAGAAAGGCGTAACTCAGGACGTTGAGCTTACTGCTGATGATCTTAAAGAGCTTGCAGGTCAGTTTAAAGCTGAATACAAAGCTAAAATCGGTAAAGACTTCCCCACCGATCCCAAAGAACAGCTTATGGGCGCTGTTGAGGCTGTTTTCCGTTCATGGGACAACCCCCGTGCAAACGTTTACAGACGCGACAACGATATTCCTTATTCATGGGGTACTGCTGTTAACGTTCAGGCAATGGCATTCGGTAACATGGGTGACGATTGCGGTACCGGTGTTGCATTTACACGTGATCCCGCTACTGGCGACAAAGGCCTTATGGGTGAGTTCCTTGTAAACGCACAGGGTGAAGACGTTGTTGCAGGTGTTCGTACTCCTATGCCGATCGCTCAGATGGCTGAAAAATTCCCCGAAGCATACGCAGAGTTTGTAAAAGTTTGCGGTATCCTCGAGGATCACTACAGAGATATGCAGGATATGGAGTTTACAGTTGAAGCTGGCAAACTTTATATGCTCCAGACAAGAAACGGTAAGAGAACTGCTAAAGCTGCTCTTAAAATCGCTTGTGACCTCGTTGACGAAGGCATGATCGATGAGAAGAAAGCTGTTGCAATGATCGATCCCCGTAACCTTGATACACTTCTCCATCCCCAGTTTGATGCTAAAGCTCTTAAAGCTGCAACTCCTGCAGGTAAGGGTCTTGGCGCATCTCCCGGTGCTGCTTGCGGTAAAGTTGTATTCACTGCAGAAGATGCTGTTGAATGGAACGAGAGAGGCGAGAAAGTTGTTCTTGTTCGTCTTGAGACTTCACCTGAAGATATCACAGGTATGAAAGCTTCACAGGGTATCCTCACTGTTCGTGGCGGTATGACATCACACGCAGCTGTTGTTGCTCGTGGTATGGGTACTTGCTGTGTATCGGGCTGTGGCGAAATCAAAATGGACGAAGAAAACAAAAAATTCGAGCTTGCCGGCAAAACATACGTTGAGGGTGACTACATCTCAATCGACGGTTCAACCGGTAACATCTATGATGGTATTATCCCCACTGTTGACGCTGAAATCGCAGGCGAATTCGGCAGAATTATGGACTGGGCTGACAAATACAGAACACTTAAAGTTAGAACAAATGCTGACACACCTGCTGACGCTAAAAAAGCTCGTGAGCTTGGTGCTGAGGGTATCGGCCTTTGCCGTACAGAGCATATGTTCTTTGAAGAGGACAGAATTGCTGCATTCCGTGAGATGATCTGTGCTGATACTGTTGAAGAGAGAGAAGCTGCTCTTGATAAGATTCTCCCCT
>JAZKZG010000090.1:0-3402 GCA_045612565.1 Eubacteriales bacterium | reverse complement strand
AGTATTTATAAATTAATTAACACTATTTTTGTATCAGTTGAAAAAAATGCATAATTTGTGCTATACTCAACACAGTATAATTAAAAGGTATATAAATATATGTCTGCAAAGTATATTTCAAATATTTATTTTGATAATAATTTAGATAAAAATTCATATCTTAATAATTTGCCTGTGATTAAGTTTTTATCACAGAGTCAGAATTTATCATTTTCTTCAAACGTTACTTTCTTTGTCGGTGAAAACGGCACGGGCAAATCAACATTACTCGAGGCTATTGCTGTAGCATACGGTTTTAATGCCGAAGGTGGCTCAAAAAACTTTAATTTTTCTACAAATTCAACCCATTCAGAACTCTTCAAACATCTTACAATCTCAAAGAAAGCTCGTGCAAAAGACGGATTTTTTCTTCGTGCAGAAAGTCTTTATAACGTTGCAACAAACATTGAGCAAATGGATGCCGAAGAATATGAGTTTATTGCACCACCGATGGTTATTGACGGTTATGGCGGTGTTTCGCTTCATGACCAATCACACGGCGAAAGCTTTTTATCAATTGTTCAAAACCGATTTTTTGGCAACGGACTTTATATTTTAGACGAACCTGAGGCGGCATTATCACCTATGAAATTACTGACTCTGATTACAGAAATTGATAGTCTTGTAAAAAAAGATTCACAATTTATAATAGCAACACATTCACCTATTCTTATGGCTTTTCCAAACGCTGATGTATTTGAGTTTTACGAAAGTGGAATCAAAAAAACAAATTATCGTGATACTGAACACTTTAAAATAACAAAACAGTTCTTAAACGATCCTGAAAGAATGTTACACTATCTTTTAAACGATAATATAAAAAATCCATTATGATGTATCATAATGGATTTTTTATATTGCAACGATTTTTGTCATAATCATAAATATCAGCGGGATTGTGCCAATTGAAAGTATATGCGAGATTATTGTCATTTCTGCGGCAACTGACGTATCCTTACCATAAGCGGCAGGTACGACGATAGGGCTGAGACCGAGCGGCATAGCAAGCGAGCAGACAAGGCACACTATAAGACTGTCACCTAAAAAACTGGCACGTACCTCTGCAGGAATGAGACAGAGAATACCGATTGCCGCAACTGGAAACACAATAAGGCGGATAAGTGACACAACATATATACTTACGTTTGTAAAAGTCTTTTTAAAGTTGACATTACAAAGTGTTATACCCGTGAGTATCATAGCAACAGGCGACATACAGTTACCCGACACGGTGACAACGCTTGAAAGCCACGACGGAAGCGTGATTGACGTAAGACCAATGATTATACCGATAATCATTGATATAAACATGGGGTTTATAAGCGATTTCAGGTTGGATTTTAGTGTTTTATTGCCGTCTTGGGACGGTATAAGAAGGTACGGCACCCCCCACAGATATATAAGCATCCAAAGTGGAAGTGTAAAAATGAGATAATCCATAAAGATATCGGGAAAGAGGGCACTTACAATTGCGTTTCCCATAAAGCCAAAGTTGGAAAATGCAAGTCCGTAAGTCAAGATTTTTCTTACAAAGTCGTCCTTTGAAAAAAAGCGCGACACAACTGATGCTATTATTGCAAAAACAACTGTTACCACACAGCTTATCAAAAACAGTTTTGATGCAGAAGTGAGTTTTTCTATGGTAAAGTGATTGCAAAAAGTGCCGAGTACAAGTGCAGGAACAAAAAGGTTGTTTTCGAGCTTTGCAAGTACCTTTGACGAATCGGGTGCAAGCACTTTTAGTTTAACAAGCAAAAAGCCTATTATGATAAACGAAAAAAGCACTGCCATCTGACTTATTGATGTGGAAACGATGCTCATATCGGTTTAGTTTTATCCTTTCTGTACTTAAGGGGTGTGATATTACAATGCTTTTTGAAAGCCTTATAAAACGAGGTTTGTGAATTAAAACCCACCGCATCACAGATATGTTCAATATCCATATCTGTTGTACGAAGAAGCCATTTCGCACGGTCCATACGTGCGTTTGCAAGTTTTACACGAAACGATGCGCCATAGTTTGAAACAAGTACGCGATTGAGTTGGCGGGTGGAAATATGAAGTCTTTTTGCAAGTTCGCCTTCAGTGCAATTTCTATTTAAGTTTGTTTCAAAAAAGTCATCGATTACAAAATAGCGGTCGTCATAACGTTCGAGTGTACTGTTCCCCTCCCCGCTTTTGAAAATCGAAAGATTTTTAAAAAGCGAGGTGAGAAGCAACGTATACATTGCAAATACACGCTGACGGGAAAACGGTGTGTTGCCCTGCGATTCTTTTATGATATCATAGCACAGTTCAATATCCTTTGGCAATAGGCTGATTTTTGTAAAATCGGGAATTATTTCTTCACCGTTTTTTAAAAGTTCAAACGAAACGGTAAAATGCAAAAACTCTCCGTTTTTGCCAAAAAGCGAATGAAATTTGTTTTTGGGAATAATAAGTGCGATATCGTGTCCCAGCGTATACTCAAAATCGTCAACGTCGATTTTACATTCACCCTCAAGAACGATATGCAGTTCATTTTGAAGATTTGTATGTCGCTCAACATCAACGCTATGAGCAACTCCGCTCATAGTCTTGACGCTGACAATACATTCCGTATCACAAAGCATCAGCTTTATTTTGTACAAAAAGGGTCACCTCTTTTATTTAAGAAGTCGTTTAAAACCAGACTGACACACCTTGCCGTCAAGTGCGTTCATTACAGCGTCGATACTGCCTATTTTAAGTATATCTGCGATTTTTTCAAATACCGTATCTATTGCTTTGCGGTAATGCGCAAGTACGTCATCGTTATGTGCAAGAGTGGGATAAAGCGCTGTATTACCCAAAAAGCCCTCTTCAAGCATCAAAACGGTATAGAGAGTTTTGAGTTCGAGTGAATAATTTTTAAACGAGAAATGTGCAAGGCAAGGAAGTCCCGAACACTCAATATCAAGACCGTGTTTTTTTGCAAGAGTTATCCAGTCGTTTTGCACGGTTTTGCCGATGCTGTTAACGTACTCGGATGCGTTTGTTCTTTGCATCTTTTCAATCGTAGCAAGGGCGGCTGTAGGTCCGACTGCCTCAGTCCAATATGTACTGCTTATGAATGACTCTTCTGCCCCGTCCATAGCAGCACGTGTGCCGATAACCGCGGCAATGGGGTGTCCGTTTCCAAGTGCTTTTGCAAACACAGCCATATCGGGATTAACACCAAGTTTTAAGTGGCTTCCGCCGAAGCAGAAACGCCAGCCGATTGTGATTTCATCAAATATCAAAAGCGCACCGCATTTATGTGCGAGATCTTTTACGTACTGTAAATATCCGTCATCGGGAATCTCATTGCGAAGAGGCTCCATAATGATACAAGCAAGTTTATCT
>JAZKZG010000089.1:0-4151 GCA_045612565.1 Eubacteriales bacterium | reverse complement strand
AAACAGTTTGTCGTGATAAATATTGGCAGTGTTGCAAATGTGGTGAAGTGACTAAAAATTAAGGTGGTTGGAATTAAACGTGGATACAAAGGTCTTATCGACGGCGATATTGTAGATATGGACTACATGAGCGTTTCACGTATAATTAACAAGGGCGGTACAGCTTTTTATTCCGCTCGTTGTCTTGAGTTTAAAGAGCCTGCCGGTGTTTTAAAGGCTGTAGAGACATGTAAAGAGAATGAGATTGAGGGTATTGTTGTAATTGGTGGTGATGGTTCATTCAGAGGTGCTGCTGATCTTTCGAGAAATGGTGTACCCTGCATCGGAATTCCGGCTACAATCGATAATGATATCGGTATGAGTGAATATACAATTGGTTTTGATACTGCTGTTAACTGCGCTATTGATATGGTTGACAGACTTCGTGATACAATGGAATCGCATGACAGATGTTCTGTTGTTGAAGTTATGGGTAGAAATGCAGGTTATGTTGCACTTTATACAGCGATTTCAACTGGTGCTGTTGCTGTTATTGTTCCCGAAATGGAATGGAGTTACGAAGAAGTTCTTAAAAGTATTCGTGATAGCCAGGCTGTTGGTAAATCTCATTTTATAATTGTGGTTGCTGAGGGTGTTGGTGGTTCACATGAACTTGCTGCAAAAATCGAAAAAGATACTGGTATTGTAACACGTGCAACTGTTTTAGGTCATGTTCTTCGTGGTGGTGCACCTACAGCTGACGATAGAGTTAAAGCAACACGTCTTGGTAGATATGCAGTTGAACTTTTATGTGAAGGCAAGAGCAATCGTGTTTGTGGCTTAAATAATGGTACTCTTGTTAACTTTGACGTTCAGGAAGCTCTTCAGATGAAAAAGCCGTTCCCGGCTGATCTTTATCAGACATTTATAGATACTTGTAAATAAAATTTTAAAAAGAGTATTGATATTTTTATATTTTTCATATATAATATTAATACTTTTTACGCCGGTGTGATGGAATTGGCAGACGTGCTGGACTCAAAATCCAGTGGTAGCGATACCGTACCGGTTCGACCCCGGTCACCGGCACCATTACCAAAAACCCGTCATCAGACGGGTTTTTGTTTTTTTAGAGGGATGAATGAAAGTTGCATATTTTGGATTTGATTTGTTTTATGAATGCTTGGAGCAAATAAAGCAAAGTGGTCATGAGATAATAAAAATATTCACTTGTAAAGTTGATGAAGTGTATGAATTTTCAGATAAAGTACGTGCTTTTGCATTTAGAAATAATATTTCTATTACTGATGATAAAGTCTGCAGAGAAGATGTTTTAGAATTAATTAAAAATGACTGTGATTTATTGTTTTCAGCAGGGTATTATTTCAAAATACCAGTTGTTGATGATATTTTGGGCGTTAATGTACATCCTGCGCTTTTACCTGTTGGCAGAGGACCTTGGCCACAGCCTGTAACATTACTGAAAGGCCTAAGGGAATCAGGCGTAACACTTCATAAATTGTCTGATAAATTTGATGAAGGTGAAATAATTATTCAAAAAAAATTTAATGTTGATCATGACGAAAATTTAGAAACATTAACGCAAAAGTATGCATATTATGCAAAAATTGCAACAAGAGAATTATTTGATAGTTTTGATGAGTTTATTTCAAAATCTATCAAGCAAAATTCGGGTGAATATTGGCCTGAACCCAATGATGATGATATGACGTTTTCTGAAAATGATTGTGCCGATAAAATTAACAGAATTCTTCACGCATTTTACGGTTATAAGTGCGTAATGATAACAAAAGAGGGAACTATAAATATAAAAAAAGGACATTTCCGTAATAAATTGGACAAGTCCTGTACTTCTTACAAAAGCTACAAAGTTAAAGATGGTTTTGTTGTTGTTTTTGAATATGCTTGACACATTAAATTTATTTTTATATAATATTTATTATTTTATTTAGGAGTTTGATTTATGAACATACCTGAAATGTGTGGTTATAATGTTTTTAATGATCGTGAAATGAAAAAAAGATTATCAAAAGAAATTTATGATTCTTTAACAAACACGATCAGCCAACATAATGAACTTGATATAAATATTGCCAATGAAGTTGCTAATGCAATGAAAGAGTGGGCTATTGAACGTGGTGCTACTCACTATACTCATTGGTTCCAGCCTATGACAGGTATTACTGCTGAAAAACATGATAGCTTTATTACTCCTAAAGAAGATGGTACTGTTATTATGGAGTTTTGTGGTAAAGAACTTATAAAAGGCGAATCGGATGCCTCGAGTTTCCCCTCTGGCGGTATTAGAGCTACATTTGAAGCTCGTGGATATACCGCATGGGACCCCACTTCGTATGCTTTTATTAAAGATAACTCTTTATATATTCCGACAGTATTTTGCTCTTATACAGGTGAGATGCTTGATAAGAAAACTCCGCTTTTAAAGTCAATTGACCTTGTGAACCGTGAAAGTCTTCGTCTTTTAAGGTTGTTTGGAAACACTGATGCTAACTGTGTTATTTCAACTGTTGGCGCAGAACAAGAGTATTTTTTAGTTGATAAAGAACTTTATGAAAAACGTAAAGATCTAAAATTTACAGGCCGTACTCTTTTTGGAGCTCCTGCGCCTAAAGGTCAGGAAATGGACGACCACTATTTTGGTACTATTAACGATAAAGTCAAGGCATATATGACTGAACTTGATGAGGAACTCTGGAAACTCGGTGTTTATGCTAAAACTGAGCATAACGAGGCGGCTCCCGGTCAGCATGAATTGGCTCCTGTTTATTGCTCTACGAATATTGCTACAGACCATAATCAGCTTACAATGGAACTTATGAAAAAAATCGCATTAAAGCATGGTCTTGTTTGTTTGTTACACGAAAAACCATTCAAAGGTGTTAATGGCAGCGGTAAGCACAACAACTGGTCACTTGGAACAGATACTGGTATCAATTTGTTTAAACCGGGTAAAAAACCGTATGAGAATAAACTGTTTTTGATTTTCCTTGCTGCAGTTGTTAAGGCTGTTGATGATCATCAGGATTTATTAAGATACTCGGTTGCAAGTGTTGCAAATGATCATCGTCTCGGTGGGAACGAAGCTCCGCCTGCTATTGTTTCTATTTATTTAGGACAAGAACTCGAAAACATTGTTGATTGTATAATAAACGGCGAATCATACGATGGCGCTCATGTTTCGAAACTTCATACCGGAGTTGATGTTTTACCCGATTTTAAATTAGACACATCTGACAGAAATAGGACATCTCCATTTGCATTTACCGGTAATAAGTTTGAGTTTAGAATGCCCGGTTCATCAATGTCAATTTCTGCTGTTAATATTGTTCTTAACACTATTGTTGCTGATGTTGTTTTCGGTTTTTCAGACAGACTTGAAGGTTGCAGTGATTTTGATGCTGAAGTTGACACAATATTACAACAAACATTTTCAGCTCATAGACGTATTATTTTCAGTGGTGACAATTATTCGGAAAAATGGGTTGCAGAGGCTGAAAATCGTGGTCTTTTGAATCTCAGAACAACCATTGATGTTTTACCCTATATTACATCAGAAAAAAACATCAATCTGTTTTCTAAACACAAGGTTTTTAGCGAAAAAGAACTTTATGCACGTAAAGAAATCGCTTATGAAAACTATTCTAAAACAGTTAATATTGAGGCTCGGACAATGCTTGATATGAGCTGTAAAGATATTATTCCTATTGCGCTTAAGTATGTTTCATCGCTTGAAACTGCAATAGCTGTAAAAAAGCAAATCGGATTATTTGATCAAAATGATGCAATGTATAAAGTTTGCTTAGATGCAACACGTTTGTACAATGAATTGTATGATAACACTCAAAAACTAAAATCTGATATTGAGTATGCATTGACTATAAAGAACAGCGTTGAACTTGCAAATTATTTTTGCAATACTATTATCGCTGATATGGACAACGTCAGAGAAAACGCAGACAAACTCGAACTTGTCATTCCTGCAAGTGAATGGCCATATCCTGTATACTCGGATCTTATGTTCAGAATATAAAAAATAAGCCGCAAGATATCTTGCGGCTTTTGGTTTTCTATTGACAAATATGTAATATATGATATATTATATATATTATTATATTTAGAGGTAATATTAT
>JAZKZG010000088.1:0-1383 GCA_045612565.1 Eubacteriales bacterium | reverse complement strand
GGTAAATATCACAGACAGTACGCATCCGAGCGGACAGAATTTCGATGTTATGAATGGTACGGGTTCGGGCGATATGTTGTCGAGTGTATATGACAGCACAAGTGCGGTGGCAACGGCAGGCGGTATCGTGGCTTATGTGAGTGATGCGATAGATGATGCCATAACATCGGCATTGACGGCAAGTTATTGAGTGGGGGTGAGTGAATGTCAGCGTTAACAGATTTATTTCAGAGCATGGCGAATAAGATAAGGTCAAAGACAGGCACAGCAACCACTTATACTCCACCACAGATGGTTGCGGATGGCATAGATGATGTATTCGATGCAGGTGTGGCAAGTGCAACCACACCGATTACACCGAGCAACAGTTCGCCTGTCGCAATGTCAGCAAACACGGGGTACAAGCCGACAGCGAGTGGGTATGCGATTTCATCTTATGTTTCAAAAGCACCGTCTAATAGTATGCCGCCATCATTAACGGCAGGGGATATGTGCCATATAGAAAACAACGGATATGCGGTTGCAAATATCACGGGAGTCACTCCGTCTGATACTTCCCCTGTTGCTTTGTCGCAAAACGATATATGCGGTATCAATCAAAACGGCTATGCGATAGAAAGTCAGCCGACAAGCATTACACCAAGTGATAGTTCGCCTGTGGCACTTTCAAATGGAACGATATATAAGGCGGGTGGTAATGGGTATGCCATCGAAAGTCAAGTAGAAGATGTTACTCCGTCAAACACTTTACAATCATTTTCTGAGGGTACAATATGCCGATTACTTGATTATGGTTATATAGTAAATGATATTGGTATGGCTACACCAAGTGATAGTTTTCCTGTATCAGTATCAAGTGGTCGCATTTTAAAATCACTTTCGGCAGGGTACCTTGTCAAAACCGTGTCCAATCTCGGTGGTGCTCCCGACAAGACTTTTGTCAATAATTCAGCAGGCTCAAGCGGTGCGGTCGATATTTCAGTTACACAAAAACCAAGATACATCATATTGGGGGTATGGGCAAGGGGAAGCGGTTATCAAGGAATGGTCGGCATTATTGATGTAACAAAGAGCCAAGCATACAGAATGGGTTATTTTTCGAGTGCGGTATCAGAATCGTGGACGGGTTACACTAACTATTTCACAACCATATCAAGCACCAAGGTCACATATAGTTATGCAGGATTTGGCGGCAATTCCCGTGTGCAAATATTGATGTATTATTAAGAGGTACAAACCAATGAGCGAATTTGTAACACTTGAAGTTCACAACGAATTTGTAAAACGCATTGATGCCGAGGACAACAGGCAGAACAAACGCATCGAAATCATCGAAGCAAAACAGGCTCAGATTTCCGAGTTGGTCGCATCTGTCAAGGTATT
>JAZKZG010000087.1:0-30631 GCA_045612565.1 Eubacteriales bacterium | reverse complement strand
CATAATTAATCACAAATAAATTTCACTTCACATTCAAGTTTAACAGAAAATTTGTCAAAGACAGTATCCTGAATGTATTTTATAAGATTTTTAACATCATCACAGGTCGCGTCACCCGTGTTAATAATAAATCCGCAATGCTTTTCGCTTACCTGAGCACCACCAATAGAATAACCCTTTAAATCGCAGTCTTGAATTAATTTACCTGCAAAATAACCTTCTGGTCTTTTAAAGACCGAACCTGCACTCGGAAACTCAAGTGGTTGTTTTGTTTTTCTTGCAGTTTGAAACTCACAAATAAGTTGTTCAGATTGTACTCTGTCGCCTTTTTCAAGGAACAACATAACCGATGTAATAATATAATTCTTATTTGTAAAAAAAGTTTTTCTATATCCAAATTGGTGATTTTGAAATGACAGCGTTTTAATATTTCCATTGTTATCAACATACTCCGTCTGATATACAATCTGTGACATTTCACCACCATAAGCGCCTGCGTTCATATATAAGGCTCCACCAACACTGCCCGGAATACCATAGGCAAATTCCATTCCTTTAAAACCATTATCAACCGAAAACTTCGACGCTCTTGCAAGCATAACACCTGCACCAACACGTATATATCCGTTTTCTATTGATAAAAAGTCAATTTTATCGGTTTTAATTATAAGTGATTCAATACAAGTATCAGGAAACAAAACATTTGAACCACGTCCAAGGCTTATATAACGAATATTATTTAAGTTACAAAACTTAACAATATCGCTAACCTGCTCTGTGCTATCAGGATAGCACACAATTCTCGCAGTTCCACCAATTTTAAAAGTGCAAAGTTCTTTTAAAGATGCATCTTGATCAAAATATATTGAATTAGAATTTAAAAAATTAATTAAATTAAGCATAAAAGCTCCTAAAACAATGATAATTGACTTGTTCTTGGAATATCACCAAAAACACCCTCGTTGTCAAAAAGGTCAACCACTGTCGTTGAAACACCCGTACGTGATCTGAATTCTTCTTGAGAAATATACTTTCCGCCGGATCTTGCGTTTGCGATACTTTCCGCAGCAGTAATACCTACACCGTTAAACACCGAAAACGGCATTCGGATTTTACCGTCTTCAATTACAAAATCAGTTGCCTGAGATTTATATACATCTACAGGTAAAAATTCAATGCCACGAGCAAGTGCTTCAATTACAATCTGATATGTAGTAACAGTTTCAGCATCCTTTTGTTTGGGCTTTCCGCCTGATTCAGCCATTATCCTCTTTATAACGTCATTAAGATATGATTTACCCTTCATTACTTCAACGGCATCAAAACCATCAGGACGAACAGTAAAATACACAGTATAAAACTCAAGCGGTCTATTGATTTTATACCAACCAAGTCTCATAGCTGAAATAACATACGCAGCAGCATGAGCCTTGGGGAACATATATTTAATTTTCATGCATGACTCGATATACCACTCAGGTACGTTATGGTCGCGCATTTCCTGAATCATATCTTCAGTAAGCTGTTTTGTTGCTTTACCTTTACGTACAATCTCCATAATTTTAAACGCAAGACCTTTATCAAGACCTTTATGGATAAGATATACCATAATATTATCACGAGTACCAATAACCTCAGCAATTGTACAGGTTTTGTTTTTAATAAGTTCCTGCGCATTATCGAGCCAAACATCAGTTCCATGAGAAAGGCCTGAAATTTGCAAAAGTTCAGAAAAGTTTTTAGGTCTAGCTTCAACCATCATCTGTCTAACGAATGCAGTACCCATTTCGGGTAAAGCAAGTGTTCCTGTTTCACAATTTATATCCTCAGGTTTTACACCAAGCTTCTCGGGACTTGTAAGAAGACTATAAACATCTTTATCATTCATAGGAATATCTTCAAATTGAACGTCCTGGATATCGTTCATATAACGAAGCATGGTGGGAACGTCGTGACCAAGAATATCAAGTTTTAAAATGGTATCGTGAAGCGAATGGAAGTCAAAGTGCGTTGTTAAAATGTCACTTTTCTGATCATCAGCGGGATGTTGAATTGGACAAAAATCATATACACTGTATTTTTTGGGAATAACAACCATACCGCCCGGATGCTGCCCTGTTGTTCGTTTTATACCAACGCACCCGTTAACAAGTCTTTGAACCTCGGCTTTATTGCATTCAAGTTCTCTTGATTCAAGATATTTTTTAACAAAACCGTAAGCAGTTTTATCCGCTAATGTACCGATAGTACCCGCTTTAAAAACATAACCTTCACCAAAGAGTTCTTCAACATATTTATGTGCTCTGCCTTGATAAATACCTGAGAAGTTAAGGTCAATATCAGGAACTTTATCACCCTTAAATCCGAGGAAGGTTTCAAACGGAATATCATGACCGTCAGTTTTAAGTTGTGTGCCGCAAACAGGGCAAACTTTATCATCTAGGTCAAATCCCGAACCAACTGAACCATCATGGAAAAACTCACTATACTGACATTTAGGGCAAAGATAGTGAGGCGCCAGTGGATTAACTTCTGATATTCCAACCATTGATGCAACAAATGACGAGCCAACAGAACCACGCGAACCAACGGAAAAGCCGTCGTCATTCGACTTTTTAACAAGTTTTTGAGCAATCATATACATAACAGAATATCCGTTACTGATTATCGAATCAAGTTCTCGCATTAGTCGCTCTTCAACATACTCAGGAATCGGATCTCCATATCGCTCTTTACATGTTTTAATCGCAATATTTCTAAGTTCGTCTTCACACCCCTCAAGTTCAGGAGCATGCATTCCACTTGGAATTGGAACTATCTCTTCGACCATATCAGCAATTAAATTTGTATTGTCAATAACTACGCGTTTAGCGTCATTTGCTGATAAATATGAAAATTCACTCAGCATTTCATCTGTTGTTCTAAAGTAAAGTGGTGCTTGATTGTCAGCATCATTAAATCCTTGTCCCGCCATCAGAATACGTCTGAAACACTCGTCTTCTTTATTCAAAAAGTGAACGTCACCTGTAGCAACAACAGGTATATCCAATGAGTCGGCAAGTTTAATAATATCAATATTAAACTGTTGTAAAACACGCTCATCAGCAATTTTACCTTCTCGAACAAGATAGTAGTTGTTTCCAATGGGCTGAATTTCAAGATAATCATAAAAATGTGCAATTGCTTTGCATTCATCAAATGATACTCCGCTCAGCACAGCTTTGTAAAGTTCTCCGGCTTCACAGGCACTTCCAATAATAAGACCATCTCTATGCTGTTGAATTTCACTTCTGAACATAAGCGGAAAACGATGGAAATGATTAATCTCTGAAAAGGTAACAAGTTGATATAAATTTTTAAGTCCTGTTTTGTTTTTTACAAGCAAAATTATATGATGACGCTTAGCTGTTTTATATTCAAATGTCTCATCTTTGTAAAATGCACCGCTTGTTTTTACAACACCCTTATTTAATAATACCTCGAATATTTGAGAAAGCATAACAGCATCATCAATTGCTCTATGATGATTAAATTCATTAAAGCCTAAATGCTCAGCAACAATATTTAATTTAAATTTCGAAAGTTCAGGAAATGCTTTTCTGCATAATTCGACAGTGTCAATTTTTCTATAGTCATATTTTAAATCACAATCAGCAAGAGCGGCATCAATAAATGAACAATCAAACCGTGCATTATGAGCAACAAAAGTTGGATAATTACCACAAAATTCAATAAATTCTGTAAGAGCTTTTGAAATAGTAGGAGCATCTTTTACCATTTCATCAGTAATGCCTGTTAACTGAGTTATATTCTCAGGAATGGGTTTTAACGGATTAACAAATGTTTGGAATTTATCAACAACTTTACCGCCCCTGACACGACAAGCACCAATTTCGGTGATTTTTTCACATTTTGGATCAAGGCCTGTTGTTTCAAGGTCAAAAACAATATATTCATCGTGTAAACAGTCATCAACAAGATAACCCTCTACACCATATATCATTTTTATCCCGTTATCAGATGCCGCAGCCTGAGCTGCAGGATATGCCTGAAGCACACCGTGATCTGTAATAGCAATAGCTTTGTGTCCCCACGCCGCCGCTTTTGAAACATAATCTGATATATCGTTAGTAGCATCCATCGATGACATATTTGTGTGAAGATGAAGTTCAACACGCTTTTGTTCAGATAAATCTTGCTTAGAAACTCTTTTTGCACACGCAATTGTCTTTGCGTCAAGAATATAATCTTGTTCAAACTTTCTGTCAAAAATTATATCGCCCGAAACAGCAATACATTTTCCTTTTTTAAAGTTACCCGAAATTTCATCAAATTTATCTGCAGGTAATCTTAATTTGACAACAATAGAATTTGTGGTATCAAAAATATAAATACTGCAACGAACATTCTTTTTATCAAAAGTCGGTTTTGTGTCAACCTGAAAAACCTCACCAACAACAGTTACGTTTGAATGAACATCTTCGGTAATATCTTTAAGCAACATAAAGTTACCGGAGAGTTTATTTCCAAGGAAAACACTATCTTCATCAACATTAAAAGGCGTTGTTACAACGAGAGGTCCTGTAGATGCATAACGCTTTCTAGGTTCACTCTTCTGAGAAAACGATTCTTTTTTAACACTTGATGTAGTTTCATTTTTAACAGGAGGTGGAACAAACGAGTTATCAACAACATAAAAATTATCATTTGGCATTTTGATATTACTTTTAGCATCATCAAAAATAACAGAATATTTTTTGCCATAATGTTTAAATATAAAATCACTTATAGTATTGTCAACATGTGTCGAATTAATTATATCAAGACCACCATGAACAATATCAATATAAACAATATCATCCGATACCCTGACTGTACAGTCATTTAAAAAACCGTTTGCAACAGAATTCACCTGTTTTACATGACACAAAACATCAGACCAATGTTCGCTGTTAAATTCAACACCTTCAAAGCGGAACTGTGCATCAAAGAAAGATAACTCATAGGTTTTTTTAACCATTTCAACAAAGTTGGAAAACGCAACAAAGTTGACATAATTCTTAAATATTATGTCAACTTTTAATTTTCTGTATTCTGTATTAGCCGCAACCCGAGTAACAATCGCCGAGTCAAATAACTCTAACTGATTGTCATCAAATTTACATCGACTAAAAAGTGTAAGTAAATTTTTTTCAGCCATTTTAAACGCTAAATTTTATTAATTTCTAACATAAATTCATCAAATAATTTATCATAACTTACCTTACGTAAGATTTGTCCTTTTTTAAAAATAAGACCCTCATTTTTTCCACCGGCAATACCGATATCAGCATCTTTTGCCTCACCTGGACCGTTAACAGCACATCCCATTACAGCAACCTTAATAGGTTTTTTATAACCTTTAAGAGCATTTTCAATTCGTTCAGCAAGAGGAATCAAATCGATTTGACAACGTCCACAGGTTGGACAAGAAACAAATTTAACCTTATTATTTGAAAGACCAATAGATGCCAAAATATCATATCCGGCATAAACTTCTTCAACAGGATCTGCTGTTAAAGAAACACGAATGGTATCTCCGATACTATCGAGTAAAAGAGAACCGATTCCAACAGCATTTTTAATAATACCCATTCTCTTTGTACCCGCCTCTGTAACCCCTAAATGAAGAGGATAATCACATACGTTTGAAAGTTTTCTATAACCCTCTACCATTGTTTTTACATCTGACGATTTAATCGAAATAACAATATCATCAAAGTCAAACTTTTCGAGAAGCGAAGTATGATAGAGTGCACTTTCGACCAATGCATCAGCAGTTGGAGCCCCATATTTTACTAAAATATTTTTTTCAAGTGAACCGCCGTTAACACCAATTCTAATAGGAATACCTGCAGATTTACATGCATTAGCAACAGCTTTAACCTTTGAATCATCACCAATATTTCCGGGATTGATTCTTATTTTATCTATTCCTGCAGCAACGCACTCAAGTGCGAGTTTATAATCAAAATGAATATCCGCAACAACAGGAACACTCACATTTTCTTTGATCTTATAAATTGTTTTAACAGACTGAAAATCAGGTATAGCAAGACGAATAATCTTGCACCCTGCATTTTCAAGTTTTTTAGACTGTTCAACAGCGCCTTCAATATCATCACGCGGAGTTGAAAGCATCGATTGAACATATATTTCTTTCTTGTCACCAAGTGTTAAGTTTCCAACCTTTACAGTTTTCACAATAAACCTCTAAAATAATTTTATTATATCTTTAATTGTAATTAAAATCATAAATCCAAACAAGATTATAATTCCCACAGCATTTATTGCAGTTTCAATCTTTGGATTAAGCGGTTTTTTTCTAATCGCTTCAAGCGCAAGTAAAAAGATACGTCCTCCATCCAAGGCTGGAAACGGAAGTAAATTGACAATACCCAAATTAATCGTGATGATGGCCACAATCAGAAGTAAAGAATCAAAACCGGATTTAACACTCTCGCCAATAGCAGTTGTAGTTCCTACGGGACCCGAAACCTGATTCAAGTCAGCATTTCCCGTTACAAGAGTGCCTAAAAAAGAATATATTGATTTAGAAATAGAAACAGTCCAATCAAACGAGTATTTTATAGAACTCAAAAAAGACATTTTGACACCGTAGACTTTAAAGTCAATATCAAAATACTCCCCTATCGTATCATCTTTTAAAACAGGAAAAACAACATCGTCTAATACTACATTATTACCATTTCTTAAAACTGTAATATCCATTGGTTCAGTACCATTTGAACCAATTGCATATGTTATATCGAGATAACTGTCAACACCATAATTATTGATTTTAATGATTTTATCATCAACCTTAAGACCATGTTGTGACGAAACTGAATCTTCTAAAAATTCGCCTATAACTGTTGTGTGTAAATATGTTTTTTGAGAATTAATAAGGCAAACCAGAACAAAACCAAGCAAAATATTTATAAGAGCACCCATTACAAGAATCAAAAATCTTTGCCAATAACTCTTTTTATTAAATGAATTCTCGTCTTCGCCACCGCCATCTTCACCATCCATTTGAACATACCCGCCAATTGGAAATAATCTGATACTGTAAAGAGTATCTTTGCCTTGCTTTTTAAAAATAGCAGGTCCCATACCAATAGAAAACTCATTTATTTTAACTTTACAGGCTTTTGCAACAAAAAAATGACCGGCCTCATGCGCTAAAATAAGAATTCCAAAAACCAATATTGCAACAGCGATATATAAAATAGTTTGCATACTAATCCTTTACTAAGCTAAGAACATATTCTCTTGTGATTTTATCGACATATAATACCGAATCAAGATCACAAGACGCAGAAACACTAACACTACAAAGAGAATCCAAAATCAATTCAGGTATTTCAATAAATTTAATTTTTTGCTGCAAAAAAAGTGCAACCGCCTGTTCATTTGCGGCATTCATTACAGCAGGATATAATCCTCCCATTTTAGATGATTTTACAGCAATATCCAAGCATTTAAACAACTCTCTATCTGGATATGCAAATGATAGATTTTTGTCAAAAAGTGAAAGTTGGTGATTACCGCTTTGTACTCGATTTGGATATGTAATCGCATATTTTATCGGTAAATACATCTGAGGCACACCAAGTTGCGCAATAACAGAATTATCTTCAAATTCAACTGCGGAATGTACAATACTTTCTCTATGGATTACAACTTCAATATCATCAATAGATACATCGAAAAGCCACTTAGCCTCAATCATTTCAAGACCTTTATTCATGAGCGATGCACTATCAACCGTAATTTTAGCCCCCATAGCCCAATTTGGATGTTTAAGAGCATCATTTACGGTTACATTTTCGAGTTGAGCAAAATTCATTCCATAGAACGGTCCACCCGATGCTGTTAAAATAATCTTTCGGATTTTATTATTATCTTTCCCGTTTAAGCATTGGAATATTGCACTATGTTCTGAATCAACAGGAATAATCTCAGAACCATATTGTTTAGCAAGGTCCATAATAATGTGTCCAGCGCAAACCAAGGTTTCTTTATTAGCAAGACCTATACGTTTTTTTGCTTTTATAGCAGCAATTGTCGGTACAAGACCAATCATACCTGACATTGCAGTGATAACAGTATCACTTTCAGCAAATTCTGCAACTTTTACATTTCCCTCGTCACCCGACACAACCGTAATATTTGTATCAGATAAACGCTCTTTTAAAACCTTTGCCATATCAACATTGTATACACTAACAAGTGAGACATTGAATTCTCTCGCTTGATTTTCTAAAAGTTCAATGTTGTTATTTGCCGAAATAGCATTAACCTTAACAGATAAATCGCGACAAACATCTAATGTTTGTCGCCCGATTGATCCTGTAGAGCCTAAAATAGATATTGATGTCATAAAAAAATCCTTAGATAATAAACTCTTTGATAGTAAGAAGCATATAAAAGAACGGTGAGATAAAAATCAAACTATCAAGACGATCAAGAACACCGCCATGACCCGGAAGAAGATTACCAAAATCTTTTATTTTATAACTTCTTTTAATATACGAAAAAGAAAAATCTCCTATTTGTCCCACAATAGAACACATCAGCGCATATACGACAACAATATAATAGTTAACCGAACAGTCAACTATTACAGAATAAACAAATGCTGCCAAAAAAGAAAAAATCACACAGCATAATGTTCCACCAATTGAACCTTCAATAGATTTTTTAGGACTGATATTCGGAGAGAATCTATGCTTACCAATACAAACTCCAACAATATATGCAAATATATCAGTTGACCACGCATAACAACATATAGCCAAAATCATATAAAACAATCCGTGTTTGAACTGTGTTCTGATAAATATTATATTTGACAAAAACATTGTTATGACAATTGTTGAAAATATCACAGCGCAACAATCACCGTATTTTAAATTTTCAAAGTTCTTCATAGCAAAAACAATGAATATTAAAACAAACAAAAAAGTAAATGCAATAAGAGAATAATACGGCGATGCATTAAAGTGTTTACAAAAAGCGAACGATACAGGTGTTATAAACGAATAGATAATTGGCGGAACCAATAGAAATTTATTTTTTATAAATTCCTGCGCATTAAGCGATTCATATACACACATAACGCAAAGCGCGGCAATAGTAACTTCAAAAACAACGCTATAAAAAGACGACACAATAATAAGTGCAAAAATCAAAAAAATAAAAATAGAGGTAAAAGCACGTGTTATAAAATTTTTCATCATATTCCGCCAAACCTCCTGTTTCTTTTTTGATAATCATAAATAGCATTTTCTAAATGCTTAGGTTTAAAATCAGGCCATAAAACATCAGAATACCAGAATTCTGCATATGCACTCTGCCATAGTAAAAAATTAGATAATCTTTGTTCACCGCTTGGACGAATGACGAGATCAACATTTTGAAAATCACTATAATACAAGTTATTTCCAATCAAATTTTCGTCAATTTCTTCAAGCTTAATGTCATTTTCTTTTGACTTAGTAAGAATACTTCTAACAGCAGAAACAATCTCTTGTCTGCCCCCATAGTTAAGAGCAATATATAAAGTTGTATCAGTATACTCTTTTGTAAGTTCTGTCACTCGATCCATCTTTTCAAGTAACTTAGGACTTATATGTGTACGTTCACCCAAAAACCGAATGCGAACCTTTTGCTTTGAAAAATCAACGAGCGCCTCGTCAATCATTTGTTCAAGCAGTGACATTATTTTATCTATTTCTTGCTGAGGGCGTTTCCAGTTTTCTGTAGAAAAAGCATATACTGTCAGATTTTTAAGTCCCATATCACGAGCATAGAAAACAATTTCTTTAAAAACTTTTACGCCAACAGCGTGACCGGCAGTGCGTGGTAAACCACGCTGTTTTGCCCATCGGCCATTACCGTCCATGATAATACCGACATGGTTCGGTAAACAATTTCTGTCTGCTATTTTTTTGTTTTTTGCAAAGAAATGCATTAAAATACTCCTTTAAACAGCCATTATTTCCTTTTCTTTTTCAGAAACAATGGTGTCGATTTCTTTAACAAATTTATCAGTCATCTTCTGGATATCTTCTTCAGTTGCTTTGAGATCATCCTCTGTTATTTCGTGATTTTTCTCCATCTTTTTGTATTTATCAATTGAATCACGTCTGATATTACGAATTGCAACCTTTGAATCTTCACCAAATTTTTTACAGTCCTTAACGAGTTCTCTTCTGCGTTCTTCTGTGGGCTGAGGGAAAAGAAGACGAATAACCTTGCCGTCATTTGCAGGATTAATTCCAATATCAGATGTCTGAATTGCTTTTTCGATCTCTTTAATTAATGTAGCATCCCAAGGCTGAATCACAAGAAGTCTCGGTTCAGGAACCGAAACAGCAGCAACTTCGTTGATCTTTGACATTGTGCCATAATACTCAACTCTAATTTTATCAAGAACAGCAGGATTTGCACGACCGGCACGGAGTGTGTGTAACTGTTCATTTAAGGCATTGATAGCCTTGCTCATTTTTTGTTCAATTTCAGGGTATTTATTCGACATGTGTAGTTCCTCCTCTATGTACTATTGTACCAATTTTTTCACCTTGTAAAGCGCGTATAATATTATCGGGGTCTGAAAGATCAAATACTAATATTGGGATATCGTTATCGTTGCACATCGCAGCTGCCGGCATATCCATTACTTTAAGTTCATCTTTAAGAACATCAATAAAGCTGAGTTCTGAATATTTCTTTGCACTGGGATCGGTTTTAGGATCAGATGTATAAACACCATCAACATTTGTTGCTTTAAAGATAATGTCCGCGTCAACCTCTGCAGCACGAAGTGCAGCACAGGTATCAGTTGAAAAGAAGGGATTGCCTGTTCCGCAACCAAAAATGACAACTCTTCCCTTTTCTAAATGACGTGTTGCTCTGTTACGGATATAAGGCTCAGCAATCTGACGCATTTCAATTGCGGTCTGAACCCTTGCATCGACACCAACTTGTGTAAGACCATCAAGCAAGGTAAGTGCATTCATGGCAGTAGCAAGCATACCGATATGATCAGCTCTTGTACGGTCCATATGCTGATTGCTACGACCACGCCAGAAGTTTCCACCACCAACTACAATAGAAATCTGTGCGCCAAGTTCAACACATTTTTTAATTGTAGAAGAAACTTTAAGAACATAATCAAAATCAATGCCAAAGCCTTTTTGACCCGACAAAGCTTCACCGCTGAGTTTTAAAAGAATTCTTTTGTAAACAAGATTATTACTCATGATGATTCTCCAATCTATTATTATTAATAATATAATATAAAAAATCACGCATTTTGTAAATAGAAAATAACAAAATTAAAGCAAAAATTAATAAAACAGCCGCTTTATACGGCTGTTTTATTAATTTATTTTGATATTACATGTAACTTTTTTAATGTATTCAAAAAATATTGTGGCAATTCACTGTCAAAACGCATAAATTCTTTTGTTGTAGGATGAACAAATCCAAGAGTTTTTGCATGTAAACATTGACCTTCAAAATCTAATTTAATTTTATCGATCGGTCTGCCGTAAACATAATCTCCCAAAACGAAATGACCTATTGTGGACATATGGACACGAATTTGGTGTGTACGTCCTGTTTCAAGTCTGCACTTCAAATGTGAAAAGCCGTCAAATTGTTCAATAACCTCATAATGAGTAACAGCTTCTTTGGTTCTATCAGAGTTACAGGACATTAGTTTACGTTGAGTCTTGTGGCGGCCTATCGGCTTATTTATTGTACCGGATTGTTCATTCATTCTGCCCCAAACAATAGTTTGATATTCACGATCACAAGTGTGTTCCTTAAATTGCTCCGCCAAAAAATTATGTGCATTATCATTTTTAGCGACAACCAACAGTCCACTTGTATCTTTGTCAATTCTATGTACAATTCCTGGTCTCATAACTCCGTTTATACCCGAAAGACTACCCTTACAATGATATAAAAGAGCATTAACTAACGTTCCTTCAAAATTGCCATGGGCAGGATGAACAACCATACCCTTTTGTTTGTTTACAACGACAAGATCGTTATCTTCATATACAATATCAATAGGAATGTTTTCGGGCTGTGCAATATATTCTGTAGGCATCGGAATTTCAACGCAAATAATATCACCAGGTTTAACCTTATAGTTTTTTTGAACAGTTAAACCATTTACGGTAACAGCGCCTTCTTCAATGAGGGAAACTATTCTGCTTCGTGTCAAATTCTCTAAATGTAAACAAAGCAACTTATCAATCCTAACCAAGTTGCTTTGCTCATCAACTATTAAATTAAATTGATTATTATTGTTCATCAATCAAAGATTTTTCCTTTTGCTTATCATAAATGAAAATAAAATAAACAACAAACAAAACCGTTCCAAATGTAACAAAAACATCTGCAACATTAAATATAAAATCAAAGAATTTTATTTGAAACTGAAAAAAATCAACAACTTCGCCTAAAACCACTCTGTCAATCATATTACCGATTCCCCCACCGATAATAAAAATTATAGAAAGGTCCGCAAGCCAATGCTTAAAATAATTAACCAAAAGCAATAGTACTGATGCAATAATTATAACAGTTGTAAGTGTCATAAATACCCATCTGGCATTTGATAATATACCCAGACCGGCACCTTTGTTTCTCACATAATAAAGATTAAAAAAACCTTTTATGACAGGAATTTCATCATGAAGTTCCATGTTTTTCACAACCAAATTTTTAGTAATTTGATCTAATAAAACAATCAGAGAAACAAGGCTGATCCATAAGGAATTCCTTAAAATATTTCCACATAAATACTTTTTTATATTAATTTCTTGCATTAAAATTAGTTTTCCTTTTTAATATCAAAATCAGTTCCAAATTTTAAGCCCTGAAATTTAAAATTACGCTCAAAATTGTCTACGTCTGATTTGGTTTCATTATTCTTTTCGAGTACGAACTCAGTTGTTTTCTCACTGGTTGATGAAATAGTTTGCTTATCAACCGAAACACTCTCTTGCTCTGAAAGTTCTTCGGCAACAGTTTGCTCTAAATCAGCCTCAGGTTCTTCCGACTCACTTTTTTCCGGTTGTTGAATTACTACCTGTTCAGGTTCTTTAACTTTTGACTCATAAGTAGGTAATTTTGAAAGCGAACTCAAATGATTTTCATATAATTTTAAAATCATCTCTTTAAATTCAGAAACAGCTGTTTTAAGATCATTTAAATGAAGTTCCTCATTTTCTTGAGCTCTTTTAAGTTCGGCAATTTTAGCAGCAGTTTCAACCTCGCATTGCTTAATAGATTCAGCTGCCTCAAGTTTTGCTGTTTTTACAATGTTTTCAGCCTCGAGTTGAGCTTTTTCAATAATACTATCAGCTTTTTCACGTGCAGCAACTTCAATTTCTTTTTCTTTGAGTTCGATATTTTTGAGTGAGTTCTCATTGAGTTTTTCAGCATTTATAATTGCAGCTTTTAAAAACTGATCATCTTTTTGATACTCTTCAATTTTTTCCACACAAAGCTTCAATTTCTGTAAAAGTTCAGCATTTTCAGAATATAATTTCTCATAATCAGTAAGTACATTATCAAAAAAACTATCTACCTGTTCACGCTTATATCCACCAAGAACACTAAGTTCAAATTGTTCGTTTCTTATTTCCTCAGGTTTTAACATCATTATTTTCTCCCCTAAATATATTTTAGAATATTCACTTTAAGCCTGTTCTTTTTTGTATAACCACCAATATCTTCTATTTTAAATTTACCGATACGTCTTATCGATATGATATCACCACACGAAACAACTTTATCTTTCTTCTGACACTGAATACTGTTCAGATATGTCATACCGCTTTCAATCAATTCTGCAGAAACCTTTCTTGATTTATTCGCAAGTTCTCCCACTATACAATCAAGGCGCAACGATGAAACCGTAATATATTTTTGTTCAAATTCTTTTGTGAAATCAATTTTATCAGTTACAATATCAAGCTCAATGTGCATTGAAGAAACACTATTAAAATTCATCAACAAAAATTCTTCGATTTTACTGTCAACAAAGATATAACACACATTTTCTTTAAATAATATGTCACCAATACATTCACGCTTTATACCAAGAGACATCAAAGAACCCAAAACGTTACGATGATTTATTGACAAATTATTTTTTAAAGAAAAAGACACTTTTGAAATAGGAAAACAATAGTCCTCAGGTGCGTCATCACATCCAAAACCAACAATACACCTTTCGGCATCATCATACCCACCAAAAACAAAATAATTTATATCTGTCGATCTCAAAATTGAATATGCACACGATAATTGATCAACATTTAAGAACGAACTAAAAGCATACTTTCTGCCTTTTTTTACAGATGATATCAAGTCATTTAAATGAGATATTAATATTTTATTATCATCATTCATATCAAAGATACAATAAACTCAAGTAATAAAAATAAAATCAACGGTGAAAAGTCTATCGGCAAATCGTTAAGCAAAGGAATTCGTCTTACAACTGCTCTTATAGGATCCAATACAGGATCGACAATACTTGATAAAATCCGCATAAACTTATTAAATGGATCCCTAATAAACCAACTGGACACGCAATAGATTAAAAGCACTATTGAAAATGCTTCAATTATAGATCCCGCAACTGCTAATAAAAGATACATTTTTAAAACTCAAAACTATCAGGATTAAAGCCATCAAGAACATCACCGAGAATATCAACATTATAGGGTGTAATAATATATGTTCTATTAGCCACGCGCTTGATATTACCACCTTGAGCATAAGCAACACCACTTAAAAAGTCGATAAGACGTCTTGAAAGTTCTTTATTAAGATTCTCAATATTAAGCAAAACTGTTCTTTTTGACATGAGATTGTCAGCAATATCCTGTGCATCTTCAAACTCCTCAGGTTTAACAAGTATAACCTGTAACTGTGCTGTGGTATTGATGTTCATGTAGTTTTTATCTTTTTTTAACGGTGCAGAGGTTTTAGAAGGCTCATCGTCTTTTTTGATATCAATGGGGTCGTAATTTATTTCCTCATTATCTTCCTCACCTGCAACTCCTGCAAATTTTTTTAATTGATCCATAAAACTCATAACTGTACCTCCGTATAATTTCTTTTTCCAAAAATTTTTGTTCCAATGCGGACCATAGTTGCTCCACAATTGATTGCCGTTTTATAATCATTAGACATACCCATAGATAATATATCCATATTTATATTATCTATCTTTTTATCATTAATGTCAACAAACATTTTATGCATATTATTAAAATATGGCTCATTTTCTCCAAAAAAAGTTTCAGGGGCAGGTATACACATAAGTCCGCGAACTCTTAAATTAGATAGTTTTGAAATCTCAGTTAAAAACTCAGCAAGTTCTGAGGGTGAAATGCCGCTTTTACTTTCTTCACCGGAAATATTGATTTGAATAAGAATATCCTGTATTTTATCAATTTTTTTTGCGTACTTATCAATAGTTTCAGCAAGTTTTATACTATCAACAGAATGTATAAAATCAACTTTATCAATAATATATTTTACTTTATTTGTTTGTAATTTACCGATAAGATGAATAGTTAAATTCTCTTTTAATAAATAATCATATTTTGAGAGTAACTCCTGGACTTTATTCTCTCCAATATGTGTTATTCCGCATTTTATTGCATCATTGATTGTTTCAGCATCTACAGTCTTTGTAACAGCAATAAGTTCAACGCCTTTTGCTTTGGTTTCATCAATTAAATCTTTTATATTTTGTACAAAATCAGCAGTCATCATATCACCTTTCCGTCATACAGGTCGGAGCCTTTAATAACAACCTCATCATAAGCCTGAACTTTTGATTTATCAATAGAATCATACTTAATGACAGCATAAGTTGAGCCAATGTAAAGAATGTCGACTTTACGATATCGTAAAATACCGTTACTTTTTACAAAAACGCCTTCTTCACCATCGATTTTTCTAATAGCATTTTTATCTATTCTAAGTCCGTTGTACGAATCAATAATAACCTCAATTTCACACATTCTTTGTGATAATATGTCGCCCGTTACAACATTTGATTGTAATACCATATACACATCTTTGCCCTCTTGTTTAAGAGAAACAACAGTACACTTAATTTTACTGTCAGCCAGAGACGGAATACGGATATAAAGTGTTGAACCAACAGTTGTTTTTTCAAACTTATCGGCAGAAGACTTAAAACAAATCCTCCAGTCACTTCCCTTTACAACTTTTCCTATAGCATTATTTACAATAGTTTGATTCTGACAAATTGATTTAACATTTTCAAATACTGTAGAATCAAACTCATCTACCATATCCATCGAAAGTGATGTTTCCAGTCCGTCAGCCCTGTATGTAAAGTATCCCGAAACAGGTGCAGTCAAATATTTTGTAACAGATGAACTTTGTTCTTTAAGTAAATTCATTTGATTTTCAAGTTCATCAACCGTTGTCGAATAATCTGTTATTTCTCCATTCGAAATCTTATGTTTAATTATGCTCACAAGAAAGTTAGATGAACATTCAAACGATGATAACGGATTTGATGTTGAAACATTATCTGAAATTTCAATAGCATCTTTCTTAATATCACTGATATACGATGCAGAATCATTAACACCGCTACCAGCAGACGCAACAGATTTATATTCATTTATTTTTAACTGTAATTCGCGAATTTCAGATTGAATTTTTGCGGCATTCTCAGTTGAATAAACGTTTGCTATTGTACCGTTTTTTGATACCTTGCCTCCGTTCGCTACAATGATATCAAAATATTTTGAGTTACCCGAATATACCACCTGTTCATCGCGTAGAAAATAGCCCATTGTATTTTCAGTTTCTTCACACGAAATTTCAACAGCAAATTCTGTTGCTGCAGCTTTATAAAGTTGAATGTAAAATTGGTATAATACTATAACAACTAAAAAAATCGAGAAAATTGATAATAAAAATTTGAAAAAATTAAACTTCAAAACGTTTACCTCATTTTAACATTGATATAACTAAATATTTCTTTATAAACATCTTCGATAAGTTCATATTTATCGGGGTACACCCAATTAATCTCATCATTTTTTCTAAACCAGGTCAATTGACGTTTTGCATAATTACGCGATTTTTTCTTTATGTTCTCAACCGCTTGGTCCAATGTCTGAATACCATTAAAATAATCAAACAAGTCACTGTATCCTATCGCAGCTCTGGCAGTAGAAGATAATTTAAGATTAGACAACAATTTTGCTTCATTCTCAAAACCATTTTCCATCATAATTTCAACTCTTTTATTGATTCGGTTATATAAAACTTCCCTGTCAATATAATTAAGAGCAATAAAAATCGGATTGTACTTTCGGGTTCGCTTACTTTCAATATGAAGTTGTGTCAGTGTTTTACCGGTGACCCTATACACTTCAAGTGCACGAATTATACGTTTTATATCATTAGGATGAAGTCTTTGTGCACTTTCAGGATCAATTTCAGCAAGAATATCCAAAAGAACCTGTCCACCTTTTTCATAAGAAAGTTCAATCAATTCTTTTCTGTATGGTTCATCATTTTCAAATTCAAAAAAATTGGTGTTATTAACAAGGTTGTCTATATAAAGACCGGTACCACCAACCAAGACAACATTTTTACCCCTTGAAAGTATGTTGTCAATACATTCAGAAGCATCTTTAACATATCGTGAAACATTATAGTCTTCTGTAACAGAGATAACATCCATCATATGATGCGGTATACCACAGCGCTCAGATGCATCAGGCTTAGCTGTGCCAATATTCATTTCTTTATATATTTGCATAGAGTCAGCCGATACGATTTCTGCATCAAACTTCTTTGCTATCTCAATCGATGCAGAAGTTTTACCAGAAGCCGTAGGTCCGCAAATCACAATAATGTTGTTCATTGTTTCTCCTTAGCTAAAGTTTTCGTTTAAAATCTTTTTCAATATCTTTTTTGTTATATTCACAGATTATAGGTCTGCCGTGCGGACAATAATTGATATTATTATCATAAATAAGCTGTTTAATAAATCTTTCAAGTTCCATATCGGTACTGTCGAAACCGGCTTTAATTGCAGCTTTACAAGCAAGCATTTTTATCGCACGGTTCTCATACTCAGTTATATCAGTTTCTCCATATTCGGAAAGAATCTGAATAAGTTCGGTAAAAGAAGAGACTGTATCACCCAAAGAAATTACAAATGGAACAGTTCTGATAAGAACATCATCGTCACCAAATTCGCTGAATGTATAACCGTAATCTTCAATCTGTTGCTTATATCTGTGTGCAACATCCGCCTCTTCAGGTGAAAGTGAAACAGGAATAGGCTGAATTAAAGTCTGGCGGTATTTTTCACCTTTTTTATATTCATCATATATTTTATTAAAAACAATACGCTCATGAGCGGCATGTTTATCAACAAGATAAAAAAATGTACCGCTTTCGATAATAATATAAGTCTTAAACAACTCGCCCACATACCTATATTGAATTTCAGGAATAAAAATATATGATTCATCATATTTTTCAGGAGCATATATTTCTGAAAGTTCACTTATATCAAGTTTTGTATGTCGTGTCAAATATCCGCTATCGGCAAGTTTCGAATTAAGGCGCGGCGAATAATCAATAAATTCCGTTTTTGGCGGAACAGAAACTAAATAGTCGTCTTTTTTCTTTGAAGATTCATTTGAAGAACTATCTGTAGTATTAAGCAAATCATTAATTGGCATTGAAGTTTCTTCACCTGATAAACTATTGAACAAATCAGTTAGAATATTCTCGAACTCAACTGTTTTTTGAGGTTGTTCTATTGGTAAAGAATTTAATTTCTGTTCGTTTTCAAGCGCTTCTTTTACAGCTTTATAAATCATTTCAAAAACAAATGATTCATCAGAAAACTTAATTTCCATTTTTGTGGGATGAACATTAACGTCAATGCTGGAAGTTCCGATATCAATGAATAAAACAGTAACAGCATATTTATTATTCATAAGCAAATTATGATATGCTTTATCTATAGCAGCTGTAACAGTCTTACTCTTTACATATCTTCCATTAACAAACAACAACTGATAATTTCTGTTTGAGCGACTGCATCTCGGTTTACCGACATAACCTGTAATTTTAATTCGGGCATTACATCTGTATGCTTCCAATAAATTATCAGATATATCTTTACCCAAAACAGTATAAATAACATCGAGATCATCAGCATTTCCATCGGTTGAAAAGACGAGTTTGTTATCAACAATAAGTTTCATTGCAACACAGGATCTGCTTATGGCAAGACGCTGAACAAGTGAAACAATATTAGCGGTTTCTGTGGAATCTTTTTTTAGAAAATTATATCTTGCAGGAGTATTATAAAATAAATCTTTGACAATTATTGTTGTGCCTTTTGCCAGGCCCATCTCATCGTGAACTTTCTCGTCACCGCCCTCAACAATAACTCTGCTACCGTAAGCATCATCAACCGTCGAGGTCATAAGTTCAACACGCGATACAGCAGATATTGCCGCAAGTGCTTCACCTCTAAAACCCATTGTTCCGATTCTAAAAAGATCTTCCTCACATTGGATTTTGCTTGTGGCGTGACGTAAAAAAGCTTTACGTGCATTGCTCATCGTCATACCTATACCGTTATCAGTAACGCGAATATAGGTTTTGCCGCCGTTTTTGATTTCGACAGTTATCTCAGTTGCCGCTGCATCAAACGCGTTTTCTACAAGTTCTTTTACAACACTAGCAGGACGTTCAACAACCTCACCTGCCGCAATCATATTAGCAATATTTTTATCAAGTATTTTTACTTCTGAACCTAACATTTACAATCTCCGTTATTGTTTGGCTTTATTTGATAATTCATATAAAATAGACATTGCTTCAATCGGAGTTATTGTACTTACATCAATCGATTTAAGTTTTTCTATAATTTCCGCATTGCCAAAATCAGAAAGAGACATTTGAGAATTATCATTCTCAACACGTGTAACAATTTTAATTTTACCGTCTGATTCAAGTTCTTTTAAAATTTCCTTAGCACGTTTGACAATCCAGTTATCAACACCTGCAAGTGCTGCAACCTCTATGCCAAAACTGTCATCAGTACCACCGGGAACGATTTTTTTAAGAAATACAATATCATCACCACGTTTTTTTACTGAGACATTAAAGTTGATAACACCATCAACAGTGTTCTCCAGTTCACATAATTCGTGATAATGCGTTGCAAAAAGAGTTTTTGCTCCGAGTTTGCGTTTATTTGCAACATATTCCACAACTGCTTTCGCAATACTCATACCGTCATAAGTCGATGTGCCGCGACCTATCTCGTCAAAAACAAGGAAACTCTTTGGTGTAGCATTATTTATAATATTTGCAACCTCAAGCATTTCAAGCATAAATGTCGATTGACCCGAAGCAAGATCGTCAGATGCGCCAACACGGGTAAATATTTTATCAACAACACCGATATGTGCACTTCGTGCCGGAACAAACGATCCAATCTGAGCCATAAGAATAATCATTGCATTCTGACGCATATATGTAGATTTACCAGACATATTAGGTCCGGTCAAAATCATCATTCGATTACTCTGACAGTCAAGATGCATATCGTTTGGAACAAAAAGTGTATCTTTTAACACGGTATCAACAACAGGGTGTCTTCCCTCTACAATGTTGATTTCATCCGATATATCAACAACAGGTCTAACATAGTTATTTTGTTTTGCAACAATCGCAAGTGAAATTATAACATCAAGCATAGCGAGTGCTTCACTCGTTTGTTTTATTGCAGTAAACCGTGATTTCACCATATCTCTTATGCCACAGAACAATTCATATTCGCGAGCCTGCATACGTTCAGAAGCATAAAGAATTTTAGTTTCCATTTCTTTAAGATCCTGTGTAATAAAACGTTCACAGTTTGTAAGAGTTTGTTTACGAATATAGTTTTCGGGTATAAGATCATAATACATTTTTGTAACCTCAATATAATACCCAAACACACGGTTATATCCAATTTTTAAATTTTTAATTCCTGTACGTTCTTTTTCGGCCTGTTCAAGTTCAATTACAAGTGATTTTGCATCTTGCATAAGGTGGCGGTTTTCGTCAACATCTTTATCGAAACCATCGTTAATAATCCCACCCTCTTTTACTGTAAACGGTGGATTTTCTTTGATGGCTGCAGTAATTAATGCAGCCAAATCATCTTGCGCAATAATTTTATCATTTAAATCCGATAGTAATTTTGAACTAAAGTCCGATAAAATCAACTTGATTTCAGGCAAAACAACAAAAGCGTTTCTGAATGCAATAAGATCTTTTGCATTACCGGACCCAAGCATCAGACGTGTCATTAAACGTTCGAGATCGTGTATATTTTTTAATAAATCAATTAATTTATCTCGTGAAATAGAGCTGCCTTTGATTTGTTCTACAGCAGTAAGGCGCTTTTCAATATCAGTAACTTTTAGAAGCGGTCTTTCGAGCAATGTTCTAAGTTTTCTGCTGCCCATAGATGTTTTTGTTTTATCAAGCACTGAAATAAGAGAACCCTGTTTTGTACCATGACGCATACTTTCGGTAATTTCAAGATTTCGTCTTGTACTTATATCAAGTTCCATAAATTGATTTTTTGAGTATACTTCAAGTTTATTTAAAAAGCCAATATCACAGCGCTGTGTCTCCTGTGCATATTCAAGTACAGCATTTAATGCACAAAGAGCAGTTTCACTTTCAATATTCAAATCGGTGAGCGAAGATACATTAAAATGTGACATTATTTTTTTTGCTGTATCAGCGATTGAATAATTGAAATCTGTCAACGAAACAAGTGCATTAATACGCTCTTTACAATAAAAAGAAAACTCTTTAAAATCAGCTAATCTCTGTTGACACAAAATCTCTTTAGGAGTAAATCTACTTAATTCGTTAATAATGTCCTGCTCGACAAAACTATCTATTGTTGTCAAAAACAATTCGCCGGTCGAAACATCTGCAAAACACAGTGAAACAGTTTTGCCATCAGAAACTATAGAACACAAAAAGTTGTTCTTAGATGAATCGAGCATATTACTGTCAGTAACAGTACCGGGAGTTATGATCTTAACAACCTCGCGTTTAACAAGGCCTTTTGCTGATTTTGGATCTTCCACTTGTTCACATACACAAACTTTGTGACCGTTAGCCACAAGCCTTGCAATATAACCATCACATGAATGATATGGCATACCGCACATAGGTGCGCGTTCAGCCTGTCCGCAATCTTTTCCTGTAAGTGTCATATCAAGTTCAGCCGAAACAAGTTTTGCATCGTCATAGAACATCTCATAAAAATCACCCACACGATACAACAATATATGATCGGGGTACTGATTTTTTATTTCAAAATACTGCTCCATCATTGGAGATATCTTAGCCATTTTTTTACTTCCTTTAAAGTTAGTTACCCGAACATCCGCCGCAGGTTGAGCAAGATCCGCTGCAACCGCCTGTTGAACCGCCGGAAACATAAAGATTTATGATATTGTTTATATTCCCGATAATCGTTTCAACTCTTTCACTCTTTTTTTGAAAATCCACCATAAGTTCGGTTTCCATTATTTTACCGTAAACTTCTTCGAGTTGTTTTTCGTGATCAGCAATTCTTTCTTCATCAGGATGATCCTGCTTTGAAAGCATAGCCATAGACATTTTATGCAAATTAAACTGTCCTAGTAATTCTTGAATTTGTCTGTCCTGCTCATAAGCAGTTTTAGCCGCAATATATTCTTTAACTATATCACTGTCTTTTAAAAGATGACCAAGTTCTTTTGCTTTTTCAATTATTTCAACTTCTGTTATCTGTGACATTTTTATTTCTCCTCTATTTTAAATTTCCAATTAAAAACCATGTTTTACTTTCTGTAATTTCAACATTTACAAACTTGCCGATTAAATCTTCACTACCCTTAAAGTCAACTGTTTTTCCACCCTCTGTTTTTGCAGTGAGAACAGATTTATCAGTTTTGCTGACACTCTCAACAAACACTTTAAGAGTTTTACCAACAAGAAGATCATTTTTCATTTTTGAAATCGGATGAAGTTCAGAAAGCAACTGATTAAATCTGTTTGATTTTTCTTCATCAGGAATCTGTTCTTCCATAACAGCTGCCGGCGTACCGCTTCTTCGAGAATAAATAAACGTAAATAAATTATCAAACTCGACACGTTTCAATAATTTGATTGTATCCAAAAATTCCTCGTATGTTTCACCGGGAAATCCCACAATAACATCACTTGTTATTGTAAGATCAGGCATAACCTTTTTTGCATAATCAATAAGTTCAACATATTTATCAGCCGTATACCTGCGGTTCATTGCCTTCAAAACGCGATCATTTCCCGCCTGAAACGGCAGATGTAACTGTTTACATACCTTTTCACAAGATGACATTGTATCAAGTAACTTAATACTGCAATCTTTGGGATGACTTGTCATAAATCTCAGCCAGAAATCGCCCTCAATTTTATTAAGTTCACATAGCAAATCAGCAAAATCAAAATTACTGTCAAGATCTTTACCATAGGAATTAACATTCTGACCAAGAAGTGTTATATCTCTATATCCTTGTGCAACAAGTTCTTTAACTTCATCAATGATATTTTCAGGCTTTCGGCTTCGTTCTCTCCCTCGTAAATAAGGAACAATGCAATAAGTACAAAAATTATTACAGCCGTACATAACTGTTACCCACGCCTTATTATTTTCGGATCGCTTTATTGGTAAATTTTCAAATATCACTTCATTTTCTGTTCTGTCAAATGTCTTTTTCCCTTCAGATAATGAATTAAAAAGCATCTCCGGAAATTTGTGTATAAGTGATGGACCAAAAACAATATTAACATGGTTATATTTCTGTTTAATTTCCTGTTGAACAGATTGTTGTTGCATCATACATCCGCATACAATAATACGCATATTAGGTTTTTTCTTCTTTACGGGTTTTAATGCACCAATATTACCATACACCTTGAGTTCTGCATGTTCACGAACAGCACATGTGTTAAAAACAACAACATCAGCATCAGCAGCAACATCACACAACTCATATCCCATCTGAACAAGCATACCGGTTATGATTTCGCTGTCACTGACATTTTGCTGACAACCGTATGTTGTTACACATGCCTTCTGAGCAATTTTTGATTTGTTATTTATTTGTTTTATGAGTTCAATGTAATTATTATATTCTAACTCTGCCAAAATAAAATACCTCAAATTAATTATAATATAATATTATAGCATTATAATAATATATTGTAAATAGAAAATAATAAAAGCGAGGAATAAATTCCTCGCTTTTATTTCAAAAATTATTCAGCATCTTGTTCTGCTTGTTCAGTTTCAACCTCGGCCTCGTCTTTTTCGATAAGAGCTCTAATTGAAAGACCAACTTTTCTTGTTTCTGTGTTGATATCAACAATCTTTGCATCAACCTCATCACCAACTGATACAACATCAGCAGGTTTGTTGATTCTCTTATCCGAAAGCTGAGAAATATGGATAAGACCGTCTACACCATCAGTGATTTTTGCAAATGCACCAAAAGGCATAAGACTAACAATTGTAACTTTAACAACATCGTCAACCTTGTTGTTGTTAGTAAACAATACAAATGGATCAGCATCGGGATCTTTATAACCAAGTGAAATCTTTTTGTTTTCAGCATCTATCGCTTTAACGTAAACTGAAATTGTATCACCCACGCTTACAACATCACTCGGATGACCGATTTTTTTCCATGAAAGTTCGGTGATATGAAGAAGACCATCAACATAACCAAGATCGATAAAAGCACCAAAAGTTGTAAGTGATTTAACAATACCGTCAAATCTGTCACCTACAGCAACATTCTCCCAGAATTCTTTACGTGCAGCTTTTCTCTTTTCGTTTTCGATTGCTTTCATTGAACCGATTATTTTCTTTCTGCCGCGAATCTGTGCAAATTCGATTACATTAAATTGTACTGTTTCGCCTTTAAGCATAGTAAGATCAAAAGAAGCAGGTTTTCCTGTGAGTGATTTCGGAATAAATACTCTGATATTATCTACAAATACAGAGATACCGCCATCAGTAACTTCCTTAACCACACCTTCAAGAACAGCTTTTTCATCAAAAGCTTTTTCAAGAGTTTCATAACCACGAAGAGCATCAACTCTTTTCTTTGAAAGAGCAATAGTACCTTCAATATCGTTAACTCTAAGAGCTACACAATCAATTTCGTCACCTATATTAACAGCTGACATAAGGTCAATTGTAGGATCAGCTGAAAAGTTGTCTTTAGTAATAAATCCGGACTGCTTAGTTCCGAGGTCGACCTTGACTTCAGCAGGGTTAACACCAACTACGATGCCCTTAACTCTATCTCCTGTAGTAATTACTTTTTTTAAGGAATTCTCAAGCATTTCCTCGAAGGTCATTTCCTCATTAACCATTGTGTTGTTTGTCAGTTCAGACATAATTTGTTTTACCTCCTCAATTATACGGTCAGGTGTTGATGCCCCGGCCGTAATACCAATGTTTTTGAAATTATATAAAAGTTTAATTGGTATCTCACTAGCATTTTCAACCAAAAAAGAATTTTGGCAAAAACTTTTAGCAACACTAAACAGCTTGTTTGTATTGGAACTATGTTTACCCCCAACAACAATCATTGCGTCGGATTTTTGTGATAGTTCTTTGGTTTGTTGCTGTCTTAATTCAGTCGCATTACATATTGTATCATATACTTTGAAATTTTCAAATGTTTTTTTAATAAATTTATTGCATTTTTCATATTCGGTCAATTTAAAGGTGGTTTGCCACACAAAAGTAGTGCATTTCGCCAATAAATCGGTCTCATCATTGGTAATTTTAACAAGCTGTTCAAAATTTTCAAATACCCTTACATCTTTTGCATAACTGACAATACCACAAACTTCAGGATGATTTTTATCACCTGCAACAAAAATCGTATCACCAAGTTCACTTTGCTTTTTTACAATATTATGAATTTTTGACACAAAAGGACAAGTCGCATCAATAACGGTGATATGTTTTTCTTTCAATAATTTACTTTCCTGTTTTGTCACACCGTGCGCTCTTACAACAACAATACAATTTTCTTGTAATTCATCAGCTTTTTGAACAATTTTAACGCCGCGTTCTGTAATTTCATTTATAATATCTTTATTATGAATTATCTCGCCAAGAGTAAAGATATTTTTATTACCTAGATTTATTTGCTCATACAACAAATCCATCGCCCTTGAAACGCCAAAACAAAAACCTGCATTTTCAATTATTTCTACTGACATATCTCACCCAATGAATATATTTTATCAAGCAATTTTTTCGAAGCGTCTTTATACTGGTCACCCTTACCGTCAGTCACACCGAGTTCTTCAACAGTTATTGTCCCACCGACATATAAATCGGTTGTAACAAACATCTTAAAAAATTTTTTTCTGGGTTGGATTTTTACGTAAAAAATAGGCGCATGAGTTTTGTGTGCAATCATTATAGCCCCGGGCATCGGGTCTGATTTTCGCCCTTTAATAATCCTTGTACCTTCAGGGAAAATGCCAAGAATATTCTTTTCCTTAACTACTCTAAAACAATTTTTTATAGCAGTCAAATCGGGTTTTTGAGTGTCAATTCCAAAAGAACCAATAGCTTTAAATATTGGTTTTAAAAAGAACATATCTGCATATTTTTTCTTTGCAACAAAAAATAACTTTTTTTTTATTGATATAGCAAGGAAAACAGCATCAAGATATGAGATGTGATTTGCACATAAAACAACACCTGTATCTTCAGGTATACTATCTATATTACCATGGATTTTTACAGGAAAAAAAACATATGAAATTCCTTTGACTGCTTTTCTAGCAACACTGTAAAAACTCATTACATACGCTCCTTAATCAAATTTATAATACTTTGAACTGACTGTTCAAAATTCAATTCAGATGTATCTATTACAACCGCATCATCGGCAACTTTTAGCGGTGCAATTTCTCGGTGCGAATCTCTGTAATCTCTATCAATAATATCCTTTAGGATTTTTTCATAAACTACATTTTGACCTTTTAGAGTAACTTCATCATAGCGTCTTCTCGCTCTGATTTCGGCAGATGCAGTCAGAAATATTTTAAGACTTGCATCAGGTAAAACTACCGTGCCTATATCTCTACCATCCATAATTGTATCATTGCTTTTTGCAATTTCACGTTGCATATTAAGCAAAAAAGTTCGGACCTCAGGTATTGCACTTACTTTTGAAGCATATTCACTGATAATGTGAAGTCTTATATCAGCAGAAACATTTTCATTATTCAAAAACACCTGTTGTTCACCGTTTTGATAGGCAAGCTTAACAGTTATATTTTTAAGTTCATCAATAACTCTTTGAGTATTTTCTAAAGATATATTGTTTTTATAAAAATAAAGTCCGATTGAACGATACAGTGCACCTGTATCAACATATATTACCCCAATCGTTTTTGCAACTTCTTTTGAAATTGTACTTTTCCCCGCGCCACTGGGACCGTCAATAGCAATATTGAATGACATTTTATTTCTCCATTCCGATAGATTTTCCAGCCGTATAACCTGTTGAATATGCAATTTGTAAGTTATATCCGCCCGTATTTGCGTCAACATCAAGGATTTCGCCTGTAAAGTATAAACCCTTAACAAGTTTAGATTCCATTGTTTTTGCGTTGATTTCATCAAGAGAAACCCCACCCGATGTTATCACAGCTTCATTATATCCCGCTTTTGATGTGATAAATAATTCAAAAGATTTTATTATATTCACAAGACGTTTTCTCTGTTTTTTTGTGACAGTATTAACCTTTTGATGAGGATTAATTTCACATCTATTTATTATTGAGGGAATAATAGTTCTGGGTAATAGTTCAAAAAGCGAATTAGAAAAATCTTTGTTTGTATATTTGCCGAAATCTCTGAGTATACGCGCATCCAATTCTTGTTCAGTCAATGCAGGTTTCAAATCGATACTTAATTTGTACCCGCCGTTTTTAAAGTCCAACTTCGAAGAACACGATAAAATGACAGGGCCTGATACACCTGTATGAGTAAACAATAATTCACCAAAATCTGTATATACAATTTTATTGTTTACATCAGTCACTGTGATTGAAATATTTTTTAGTGACAAACCAGCCATATCAGCACAATCACAATCAGATGAACGAAGTGCAACGAGTGAAGGAGATGTTTTTGTTACAGTATGAGACATTTCCTTTGCAAATCTATAACCATCGCCTGTACTACCGGTTAACGGATACGAGAGACCGCCTGTTGCAACAACAACAGCATCAGCTGTATATTCATTTGAATTTGTAATAACTCTAAATGGATTTGCAAGTATTTTAACTACAGTTTCGTTTTTTACAACAACATTGTTTTGATTAATATATTTTTTAAATGCATCACGAACATCAACAGCTTTGTCAGTAACAGGAAATACTCTATTACCCCGTTCAACTTTGAGCGGTACACCTAGTTCTTCAAAGAAAGCATAGGCATCATAACAATCAAAAGCGTTCAGACAACTATACATAAACTTTTTATTTGGACTATTAATGTTAGATAAAACATTATCAATATCACAAAAATTGGTTACATTACAACGGCCTTTACCTGTTATTAACAATTTACGACCCAATATTTTATTTTTTTCAATCAGAATAACATTACAACCATATTTTGCGGCAGTACCTGCTGCCATCATACCAGATGGGCCTCCACCGATAACAACAACTCTTTTATTCATTATAAAACTTTAAATTTCCTTCTATAAAGAGAATACGTAATAATATTATTTTAATATTATTATCCTTAAAATGCAAGTATTTTAATATTGACACTTGATTTTTATTATATTTATGCTAAAATATTTTTATAATTGCTTGTGTAGCACAGCTGGCAGTGCAGCGCATTCGTAATGCGCAGGTCGTCCGTTCGAACCGGATCACAAGCTCCAAAAAAGCAGTTGGAATAATCCAACTGCTTTTTAATTTATTTTATTTTTTCCGAAAAATACTCTACATATTTTTTGACACGTTCGTTACAAACATATTTATTATCACCTTTAGCCAAAACATAAAGTTTAACTTTCGGTTCAGTACCCGACGGACGAACAACAACTGAACATCCATCCTGAAGTTCATAATATAAAACATCTGATACAGGTAAATTTGTTGGCGTAGTTTCTTTTGACTCTAAATCGATAATTGTCGAAGATTTATAATCTCTGAATTTTAACACCTTTGTACCCATAACATAAGATTTATCTTCCTCACGGAGTGCAGTCATAATTTTTGCAACCTGTTCCATTGGTACAGCGCCGGAAATAGAAAAGCTTGTTGTTTTTTCGGCAAAGTAACCATATTTTTTATAAAGTTCATCCATTGCCTGTTTTATATTCATGTTCTTATTCTTATAATACATAGCCATCTGTGTTATAAGCATAGAAGCAACAACTGCATCCTTATCTCTTGCGTAAGTGCCTTTCAGATATCCAAAACTCTCTTCAAAACCAAGCAAGAATGTATTTGAATCATTTTTTTCAAATTCAGCAATCTTTTCTCCAATATATTTAAAGCCTGTAAGGACTTCAAAATAATCAATATTGTTTGTTTTACATACCTCTTTTATCATAAGAGTAGACACAATTGTTGAAACAACAGCAGGATTTTTTGGCATCGAATTATTTTGCTTTAATACAGAAATAATAAAATCACACAGCAACACACCAATTTGATTTCCCGAAAACATTTCAACACTACCGTCAGCCATAATAACGGCAATTGCACATCTGTCAGCATCGGGATCGGTTGCAATAACAAGATCCGAACCAATCGATTTTGCAAGTTTTACAGAAAGTTCCATACCTTCGCGCTCTTCGGGATTTGGAGATTTTAATGTTGGAAAATCACCGTTTGGTATTGATTGTTCGGGTTGGAGAGTAACATTTGCACCGAGTAATCCAAGAACACGCGGAATCAACTTATAACCTGTACCGTGAAAAGCAGAATATACTATAGATACATTTTTAGCCTCTTCCGAGATGTTTACAAGATCTAATTTTTCGCCCAGAACACATTTAACATATGCATCGTCAATCTCATCACCGATAATATTATACAGTCCATTATCTACTGCTGATTGCATATCCATAATATCAACAGTAAGCGGATCAGTCTGTTTCATAAATTCAAGTATAATTTTTGCTTGTTCCCCTGTAATCTGAGCACCGTCTTCAAAATAAACTTTATAGCCATTATATTCTTTAGGATTATGAGAAGCGGTAACATTGATACCCGAAACAGCGCCCAACTCACGTATAGCGAAAGACAATTCAGGTGTGGGGCGAAGAGAATCAAATATATATACCTTAATACCAAGACCACATAAAACGAGCGCTGCATTCTGAGCAAATTTCACACCATTATTTCTTGAGTCAAATGCAAT
>JAZKZG010000086.1:0-2568 GCA_045612565.1 Eubacteriales bacterium | reverse complement strand
AAATTTTTAACGCAACCAACGGTGGTCCGTGGGGAAAAAGCGGTTGGGACGATGCGGATTTGGGAAAACAGGTTCGCTCAAACTTTAATAGTTATAAAGCGGCGCGTATCCCGTATTCGCGCAATCACGACGAGGGGCTTCGCAACCGTTACGCGCACGATATAACGCATATATTTCCGCGCTTTGAAGCTGATCCCGATGACCCTGCGTCATACGATTTTGCCTGCACCGACAATGATATATTAATCACCCTTCAGGCAGGTACCAAGACCTTTTACCGCCTTGGTCAGTCAATAGAACACGAGGTTAAAAAGCACGGTACAATCCCGCCTACCGATTTTAAAAAATGGGCGGTAATATGCGAACATATAATTCGCCACTATACAGAAGGCTGGGCAGACGGCTTTTACTACGATATGCCGTATTGGGAAATATGGAACGAGCCAGACCTTGACTCCGATGACAGCGACAATAAACGTTGCTGGGGCGGTACACAGGCACAGTTTTTTGATTTTTATGAAACCGCGGCAAAGCACTTAAAATCCTGTTTCCCACACCTCAAAATCGGCGGCCCCGCATCGTGTGGTAAGGTTGACTGGTCCGAACAGTTTTTGTGTGAAATGCAAAAACGAAACGTACCGATTGACTTTTTCTCGTGGCATGTCTATCTTTATGACATACAAAAGCTTGTTGACCGCGCAAATAAAATGAAAGCTCTGCTTGTTAAATACGGCTACGGTGACGCTGAGAGTATCTTAAACGAGTGGAACTACGTAAAAGGCTGGAAGGGTGAAGAGATGATGTATACCGTAAAACAGCATCTCAAACTCAAAAACGCATCGTTCATCCTTGCGTGTATGAGCGCCTCGCAACATTGTGACATTGATATGCTTATGTACTATGATACTCGCCCTTCAATCTGGTGTGGTATATTCGATATCTACACTCACGCAACACTCAAAGGTTATTACCCGCTTATGTGGTACGGTAAGTTCTATGATATGCAGTATCTGACCTATTCCAAAAACAATATCGACGATATCTATTCGCTTTGTGCTGTAGATGAAAACGGTAAATCTATTACAATGCTTACTTACTATACCGATAACGACGACGCACCGAATAAGCAGATAAAAATCGATTTTGAAAAAGACGCTGAGTACGAAGTTTACGTTGTAGATAACAAAATAGACGGCGAGTGCATCGGTAAATTTACCGACCTCGAATTTGACCTTTCCGTACATACCTGCCTTCTCATTAAAGAAATATAACAAAAAAGAGCCCTTGGAAATGTAATATACCAAGGGCTCTTTTTATTATTTAAAATACGAATTAAAATCGTCACCGGGTGGCACACACTTTTGTACCGACAAAAATGTTTTTGGTGTGATGCCGTCGTCTGATAAATATTTTATTGTATAAATTGCTGTGATATCAACAATGTTACCTTCTCCTGCGGTGACGGTACTTTTTGCAATAGCAAAATCGGCAGGGTAAAGTTCTTCACAGTTTTGCTCAACAAGGTTCCACATATAATACACTGCCGCTGTGGCTGTTACAATTTTACTATCTGTCTTGTAACCGATAAGCTCGGCAAACGGATACTCTGCACTTGCAAATCCTTCAAATTCAACGTCACTTTCAGCCGTGTGTTCAAAACCAAATAAAGTTTTTGCATCGCGTTTAAAAATATCATTCGGCACAACTCCGACACTTTGTGTTATCGGTGTCAGATCGCCGTTGAGACTGTATATATAACGTGCCATATCGTCAATCGACGGCAGATTTCCCTCGTTAAATTCGGGCATAGTGTTTATTTTGTATTTTGCAAATGCATCAAAAAACGCCTCGCGTTGTAAAGCGGTTATACTTTCGTCTTTAATTAAAGTGGGAGATGTATCATCGTTTTTGTCAGAAGGAGCGGGGGAGACAACATTACCGATTTGCATACCGCGTCCAATGATCGCCCATAATGCAACAACCGTAACAATAACAACAGCTGCCGCACATGCCGATAAAATCGGTGTGATTTTTTTACCTGTGGGACGTGATTTTAACGACGCAAGTTCCAAAGAATATCCGTTGTCGTCTTTTGGTGGCTCAATACGCTTTGGTATTATCTTTTTAAATTTGTCAAAGTTCACAGTATCTCCTCCTTATATATTTTTTCGAGCAGATTGCGTGCGCGTAAAAGCCTCGTCTTGACAGCCGAGACAGATATCGAAAGCGTTTTTGAAATGTCTTTTAAGCACATATCCTCAATATAAAAAAGTACGGTGACATCGCGGAGTTTATCGGGAAGATGTGACAAAAGTTCATTAAACTCAAACGTGAGTTCGTTTTTAGCGCCGATTCCGTAAACCGAATCAAGCGAAACAGTCTTTGAGTTGTCAAATTTTCTGCGTTCCATTGATGCAATCTTACAGGTAGTGCGCATAAGCCACACCTTTAACTGCTCTTTGTATGTAAAGCTTGGTTGCTTTTCATAAAGCAGTAAAAACACTTGCTGAAAAATATCCTGTGCCATCTCGGTGTCGCTTGTTTTTGACAGCGCAAGACGGTAGACCG
>JAZKZG010000085.1:0-32689 GCA_045612565.1 Eubacteriales bacterium | reverse complement strand
TGCTTTCGCGCATCCCGACCCAGATCGTGACCTACGTGCTTGCGCTTGTGCTGATGCTGCTGGCGGCGGTGTTCACAGGCGGCATCACGCTTGAGGGCGCGGTGCTGACGATATTCAATGCGGTCGTAGTATCGCTTGCATCCAACGGCGGATATGCGGCGGTTGAACGCGTTGCGGAAAAGATGAACGAGGGGAGAATGAGCGAATGATGAAAGAAAAGGCTATGCTGTCACAGCCTATGGCGGGTAAAACCGAGCAGGAAATCACCGAAACAAGAGAACGCGCTATTGCTACGCTGAAAGCGGCGGGATATGAGATCGTTAATACGCTGTTTACCGATGAATGGTACAGCAAAGAAGCGATGGAGGAACGCGGCGTTGTACAGATTCCGCTTTGTTTCCTTGCGAAATCCCTTGAAAACATGAGTCTGTGTCATGCGGCGTATTTCTGTAAAGGCTGGGAGAAAGCCAGAGGATGCAGAATTGAGCATGAAGCCGCAAAGGCTTACGGACTTAAAATTTTGTATGAGGAGGGCGAATGATGCTGCGTGGTATTGATGTCTCGACGCATCAAGGTGTGATCGACTGGGATGAGGTCGCCGGTGCGGGATTGTCCTTTGCGATCATCAAAGCGACACAGGGATGGTCGGAAAAAACGGCGGGCTTGCGGAACTTCACTGACTCAAAGTTCATACGCAACATAACAGAAGCGCACCGCATCGGTCTGCGCGTCGGCGTATACCATTATATGACCGCACAGACGGTCGGAGAAGCGATGGAGGAGGCGGAGTACTTCGTATCCATCATCGAGCATTACAAGCCAATCATCGACCTGTGGGCGGTCGTTGATGTGGAATCCAAGTATCTTCCAAAGGACAAAACCTTGCTTACGCAGATCGTCAACACGTTCTGCTCTCGCGTGACCTCTGCAGGAATGCAGCCTATGGTCTACACCAATCCAGACTATCTAAAGCACCGACTCAACGACATCTCCTACTGGCCGCTGTGGCTGGCTCTGTGGCGCAAGAAGACGAACGTTCCGACGGTTGCCGAATATCCTTCCATGAAGCTTTGGCAGTGGGGCGGCGAGGCGATTCCCGGCATTAACGGAAACGTTGATGCGAACTTCGCGATTGTGGATCTGCCGGAGATCAAGAGAAACAACCATATTGTTGACGCCGACAAAAAGGTTTCCGCTGGCAATGACGAAACGCCGTCTGCGTGGGCGGCAGATGCGGTCAAGTGGGCAAAGGACAAAGGTATTCTGCTTGGTGACGGTGACGGCAAGTACCGTCCGCATGATGCGCTGACGCGCGAGGAAGCATGCCTGATTGCGCAGCGCGGATACAAGCGGTCGGTTGATGATGCGGCAGAGTATGTCGTGCAGCGGCTGGTGGCGGCATTGGAGGGCAAGTGATGGCACACGTTGACCTGATCCGATCCAATGACAGCATGCCGGTGCTTCCGGATGTTTCGGAGATGACCGACGCGCAGAAGGTGGATGTGCTTTATCGATACAGCCGATCTCTTCAGGACTACATCGTCCGGCTTAAGGATCAGATCGGCTATGAGCTAAAAACAAAGAACGGAGGCTGACAATGGCATATACAGGCAACGGGGCGTTTGGAGGTCTCGATGCTCGCCGTGCCGCAGCGGATGGAGCGATACGGGACATGGAGAACATGTCCCTTCGCTTTTCGCCGGCGATTGCGACACGGCTTGGAAGACGCTGGATTGCAACAAATTATAAAGACTACGGCGGGGCGTATTTTCTGGGAGACCGTGCTTTTGTGGTGCGGGATAAAGGACTGTACGATGGAAGCAAGAAGGTGTGTGATGTCTCGGCGGGAGAAAAACAAATGGCGATTCTGGGAGATAAACTGTATGTTTTCCCGGATAAGATCGAATATGATATCACAAACAAGACATACAAAAATCGAGGCGTAAAATTATCAAACGTTGGAAACGGAAAAAGTGCATGGATTTCATGGGGTTGGTCGGAAACCGGTGGAGATGTCAGCAGTATCACATTTAAAACAGAATTCATCACGCTGGAATACGCAGATTTTCCGGATGTACCATTCAAAACGGGTGACAGAATTTTTGTTGAAATACAAGGACCTGCAAGTCAGACAAAATATGAGTATGGAGTGGTTGTTGAAAGCGTTGCTACAGGCTCCACGGACAGCATACCGGGATATTCGTGGTATATCAGGGTTCCAATGGGGACGTTTTTGGCTGCTGTTGGTAATCCGAGTACGATTGAAGCGGCAGTCAAAATCACCATTCGATACGATATCCCGGATATTGATTTCGTGTTTGCGTCAGATAACCGCTTGTGGGGTGCAAAAGGTCGAGAAATCTATGCCTCGGCACTTGGACAAGGCATGGTATGGACGGACTACGACACACTGACCACATCATCTTGGGCGGCGACAACGAAAACAGGCGACAACATTACAGCGGCACTGGACTTCGGCGGTATGCCGGTGTTCTTTGCGGAAAATGCGGCATATAAAATCTACGGCGAAAATCCAAAGGAATTCCAGTACGTGCGGCAGGAGCTGATCGGCGTTACTGCCGGAGATCACAAGTCTGTGACAGTCGGTGCCGGATATATCTTTTTTCAGACGAGGCGCGGTATCTATGCGTGGACAGGCGGTGTACCGCAGCTGATCTCGGCACCGCTTGGAGAGGAAAGAATCAAAAATGCTGTCGGCGGCTCGGACGGCGTGGTCTATTACCTGTCATGCAAGCAGGACGGTCGGCAGAATCTGTATGTATTTGATCCGATGACGTTTGCGTGGGTACGCGAGGATGACGCGGAAGCGGTGGACATCAAACAAAAAGGGCGTGACCTGTGTCTGGTTGCGACGGACGGAAATGTGTATCTCATCGGAGATGTTTACAGCACGGAAGGTACGGAGATCCAGCCGGAAAGATACTTTTTTGAAACGGCAGACTACAACGACGGAGCTGTCGTGCAGAAATCTGCGAAAAACATCCTTGTGCAGTATGAGCTGACGGACGGTGAGGCGGACGTGATGGTATCTTATGACGGAGAGCCTTGGAATCATGTGTATACGCTGTACGATACCGACGGCAAGAAGATCACGTCGGTGATCCCGCTGCAAGAAAAACGGTACCGCACGATGCGAATCCGCATTGAGGGTGACGGGGAGATTGTAATATACTACATCGTGCGCGATGTCAATGTGCGCACGGAGCGACCGGGAGGAGAAAGAAATGTATACGTATAAAGACTTTGAGGACAAAGTGAAAGAGTACGGGTTTACGCCAGATCAGATCTCGGAGGCAGACTACAAACTTGCGCGGCAGAACGCAGATGCGGGCGTGGCTCTGCTCGGCTATAAAAACGACTGGCTGACGGCAACCAACGATTCAGCGAAAGCGATGGCGCATGCTGCTGCAGAAGATATCCGATCTCGCTACGGAAATTATTCCGGCGGTGGAGATGGCGGGTCTTTCACACCGACAGGAACGGCGCGGTACGAGGATCCGTGGGAGCAGACGATCCAAGCGACGGTGCGAAACCTGCAGAACAAGAAATTCGAATGGTCACCGGAGACCGATCCTACGGTGAAATACTACGAGGATGCGTACCGCCGCGAGGGAGAACGTGCAATGAAGGACACGCTCGGCGCGGTTGCGGCGACAACTGGCGGCATTCCGTCCTCCTACGCGACGGCGGCGGCAGCACAGCAGCGCAACTACTACGCGCAGCAGATGGCGGACAAGTATCCGGAGCTTTACCAGCAGGCGTTTGATCGATTCATGCAGGAATATGACCGCGAATACAACATGCTGTCTGCCTACGGAGATCTTTCCGAGCTTGGCTACGGCAGATGGTCTGACAAGCAGGAGCGAGACCGCAATGCGAGACTCGATATGGCAGATGCGGCGCAGAGAGCCTTTGAAAACGATATCCTGCAGCGCGAGACGGACTCCAATATTAAGTACCGCGAGGATCAGACGAGCCTTGCGTGGGCAGAGCTTGGCATGCAGGAGGATCAGTTCACGCAGGAGATGGACTACAAGTACGCAGCACTTGCGCAGGATGATCAGCAGTTTGTCAAGGATCTGCTTTACAGGTACGATGTTATGTCCGAGGAAGGAAGACAGTTCTGGGCGAAGCTGGCGGAAGATGGAAGAATCGCAGACGCGGAACTGCGATACAAATACGATGCACTTTCCGAAGAAGCAAAGCAGTTTGTACAGGAAATGGCATACAATTATGCTGTACTTGATCAGGAAGAACGCCACCATCAGGATAACATCAAGCTTTCGCAGCAGGAGATTTCGCTGCAGTACAGCAAGCTGAGCGAAGAAAAACGCCAGCACATTGAAAACCTTGCCTTTGACTACTACTCCCTTGCACAGCAGGCAGACCAATGGAACGCGGAGCAGAGGCTTGCGGCAGAACAGCTTGGATTGGAAAAGGCGAAGCTCGACAGAAACGCATCGCTTGATCAGATCGAACAGGCATATGCAGCGGCAGAATTCGGCGACTTTTCACATCTCAAAAAACTCGGCGTAAATACGGATTCGTACGAAGCACTTTGGAATGCACAGGTTGAAGATAAGCTGAATGCGGGAGCAGAGGATGAGGAATTGCCGACGGAAGATGATATTCCGGAAGATGTGGTGGATGCTGTTGCAGGTCAGAACACAAACAGCACAACAACCACGACGAACACGTCTGATCCGAGCTTTATCGGTCCGAGAAAGACGGGCGCGGAGTTTACGAATATTAACGACATCATCGGGAAAATGAACGCAGGATTTGAACTCACGGAAAACGAGAAAGCAATTCTTGCAAAAAACAACAAGGGAACCAAAGAATCCAATTCGGAATTCACAGACATCAAAGACATCATAGCGAAATCGATGAACGGTTATAAACTGACTCCGAGAGAACAGGCGATTTTCGACAAGTATACCGCGAAAACGTTTACGAAATGAGGTAACATATGGCACTTGTAAACAGCAAAATCAGATTGGTGAAAAGTAAGGAGCAGGAAGAGGAAGAAAAGAAGCGCAGGCAGGAAGAAGAACGGAGAAAGCAAGCACAGAACGATCCTTTGTATCTTCCGACCTTTGAAGAGCTTTCGGCTATCGAAGAAAAAGCAAAGGAGGATGCAGCTGCGGCTGTATCCTCCGAAAAAGGTCTTAATTTCTTTCAACGTCCGTCAAATTGGGACGACGGATATCAGTTCGGTGATATCACCAAAACGGCACTCGGTACGCTTGGAGATGTCGGTGTTGGCGCGGTGAAGGGTGTTGTGCGTATGGGTGAGGGCATCGGTGATGCTGCGCAGTACGGTGCTGCGGCGATTGCAGATCTGTTCGGCGCGGATGAAAAAGCCGAAGCGATCCGACAGAACGCGCAGCGCGACAAGGTGACAGAAGCATTCTCCGGTGTTGATGAAAAGCTCAACAAATACTCTGTGCTTGGTCGTACATCAGATGCTGCGGCGGAATCGCTCGGTCAGATCGGGGCTGTCATCGGAACTGCGGGACTTGCGGGTGCGCTCGGTGCCGGTGCGCTTGGAACGACGGCTGCAACGACGGGACTCATGGGACTGTCTTCGTTTGGTTCCGGTACAGGAGAAGCGTATGCGGCAGGAGCGGATGAAGGAGAGGCGGAAGCGTACGGCGCGATCGCGGGTGCGGCTGACGCTTTATCTGAGATGATCTTCGGCGGTCTTGGTAAGGGCTTCAAGGCACTCGGACTGTCCAAAGGTATCACGTCTGCGGATGATGTGCTTGCAAAAGCCGTGACATCAAAGATCCGCAATACGCTTGCAAAGAATACCGTTCAGCTTGGAATCAAAGCGGGCGCAGAAGGTCTTGAAGAAGTACTTGCCGGAACGATGCAGGCAGCCGGCAAGAAGATGACCTACATGTCGGAGCGCGACTTTTTGGATATCGTCAAAGACGAGAATCTGCTTGAGCAGTTTGTCGTCGGTGCGATGGCATCCGGCATTTCGCAGACGCCGTCCTTTGTATCTGCAAACCGTGCCGGCGTCGATCTGGTATCGGATGGTACCGGTACCGAAACGGACGGCGCACAGAACGCACAGGACAGAATTGCGCAGCTGCGGGATGAGAATGCGGACTTTGCAGAAGCGGAGCGCACGGGACTTGCAAGCGGCGCGAATGAGGACGATATCCGCATGGCGGGTGAGCTTTCCACCGCGCTTGGCAAGAAGATCCGATTCTTCCGCGAGGAAGCAAAGAACGGCACGATCAACAACGGAGAATATCATGAGGACACGGGCGAGATCTGGATCAACGCGCGGTCAAAGAATGTCAAAGCACAGATTGTTGCGCATGAGCTGACGCATTCCATCGAGAAGAAAGACGGATACCGGCAGCTCGTCGATCTGACGATGAACAAACTGGAGGAAGAGCAGAAAGCCAAAGGGAAAACGCTTGACGATCTGTACCGCGAGAAAGAGACCTTATACGCAGACGGCGGTGTGCGCCTTGCATCGTATGATGAGATCACATCCGAGCTGGTCGCGGAATACGTCGAGAAGCGGCTTCTGACCGATGAGGAATCGATCAAGTCTCTGGTCAATGAAAACCGCACACTCGGTCGGCGCATCCGCGAATGGTTTGACTCCTTGCTTGCGAAGATGGGCAATGCATCCGCAAAAGAGAGGGATTACATCCGTCAGATGCGGGATGTGTATGCGAGGGCGCTTGGGGAGAATGTGAGCGCGGATGGTGAAAGCGTTATCAAACATGACATTTCTGTTACAGAGGATGGTAAAATGTATGTAACGGCAAGCAGAAATGTTATTACCGGAAAAAACCGGGATGAACAAAGTGCGCAGATCACACAATTCTTCAAGGATCTTTTAAAAAACAATGAATCTTTGGATATCACGACCGTCGAAGGCGATGTGCTGACGCTGACGATGGATCAGACGGAGTATAAAGCGAGAGATGATGAAAAACAAGTAAACAACAGAAAAATTCCTTTGAGTACGGATGAGTTCAAGCTGAAGCTCCGCGTGGAATCTCATATTGATGAAATTGCAGAAACATCCACATCAAAAAATAAAACGCCTACAAAAGATGTAAAAAACCATCCTTTCGCAAAAGATGGTTTCACATACCGCAGAGCGTATTTTAAAGATTTTGATGGTAAATACTATGAGATTACATTTTCAGTCGGACACAATGGTGATACAGCGACTGTGTACAACGTGGGAAAAATAAAAGAAAGCACCATGCCTTCTGCTAACTTAATAGCGGTAGTGGGGTCTCAGCCCCTAAGCACCATGCTTTCTGATAACAGTATACCACAGAACGGCGGAAATGTCAAGGGGGAAAATGCGGGAAATGCACCGCACTCTATATCCAAGGTTGATGATCAGCGATACAAAGAAGCTGTTGATCGAGACGACATGGAGACGGCACAGAAATTGGTTGACGAGATTGCGAAAAAACATGGATATTCCATTAAAGCGTATCACGGGACACCGGTAAAAGGGATAACGGTTTTTGATGAAAAGAAAATCGGATCGACAACAGACGAAGGGTTGTTTGGGCGTGGATTTTATTTTTCGACAAACAAAGCGACGGCGGATGGTTATGCTGGTGAAAACGGAGAGACAATGCCCGTGTTCTTGAAAATCAAGAATCCGTGGTGGGGAAATGGTCGCAAAATGCAGGAAGTTTTGGAACAACTCGGCATTGACGAAAGCACTCTAACAACAAGAACGATTGATAAAAGAACACACGTCGTCGCTCCTTTGCAGAATTTTTCTGGCGTGTTTTCGTCTCGGCTGAAAGACAAAGGTTTTGATTCGGTTATAGTGCAACACGGAAAACACGACTATGAAATTGTTGTATTTGATAACAAGAATATTAAATCGGCTGATCCTGTGACCTACGATGACAACGGAAATGTGATCTCGCTGTCGGAGAGATTCAAACAAGAAAGCGATGACATTCGCCATTCTGTATCAAGAGAAGATGCATCAGTAACAGAAGCAGAAATAGATCAGACGCTGCAGCAGATCAGAAATGACATTGCGGCGGACGAAGCAAGATACCGTGAACTTTCCGATACTGTCATGAGCAACGAGCGATTCAATGCCATGATGCCGGATGAGCAGAACGCGATCCTTGACGAGATGCGGAGTCTGCGCGAACGCATCGACCGGGCGAGCCAGATTGTGCAGGACATGTCCTATGAGCAGGATATGGGGGATGATGTGCCGATGCCGGGGGATGAGGACGTGCCGTCGCAAAGAAGATCTGCGCAAGCGGAATACGGTGAGCCTGAGACGGTTGAAGTCGCAGGAGAAGAAGATCCAAAGCTGACGCGCAAAGTACTGCACAAGAACATCATGGATCGAATCAAAGAGAGATTCGCGGAGAGAGGGTTTGATTTTGACAAGGTGCTTGCAAAGGCAAAAGACCTGTCAACGTTTGCAACGGTAGACAATACACCGCAGCGCGTCATGGAAAAGTCACTCGGATACAAGGAGGGACGCGAGCTTTCAGATCTGACGATTGATCAGGCGGCGAGAAACGAGACGGAAGGTATCCGCTGGCTAAACGGATTCACGGACAAAAAGGATGGTGTACTTGCGAAGCTCTCAAAGAAGTACAACATCAAGCCGGGATCGAAAGAGTCTGCGGCGGCGCAGATGTACGCAGAAGGATTCTATGTCAGCGACAAAAACGAAATCGTCGAGTACGGCGACCGTGAGCTTGCGGCAGACTTCCCGGATGCACAGGTCAGAGAAAACATCAAGGGGCTTGCGCGTGATCCGATCATCCGTCAGATCTATGACGAGACTCTGGATGCAATCAACGCATCGCGCACAAGAAATGCATTCCCGGAGATCCAGAAGCTGGACAACTATTATCTGCACTTCCGCGCAATGGACGACACATTTTCCAGACTCGGCATTCCGTTCAATCCGAACGATATCCGCGCAAAAGACCTGCCGACCGATCTGAACGGTGTGACCGCAGACCTCAAGCCGGGACAACCGTATTTCGCATCGGCAAAGCACCGACTTGGAAAGCGCACGTCGTTTGACCTTCTCGGCGGTATGGAAAAGTATCTGACTTCGGCAAAGAACCAGATCTATCACATCGATGACATCCAGACGCTTCGTGCGCTGCGAAATTACGTTGCCGATATGTACGGTCAGGCAGAAGGGCTTTCCAATCTTGACGATCTTTCGGACGAAGAAGTTGAAGCGCGCATCAAGGATGTATACGGCTCGCATCTGTCCACGTTTGCGAAGTTCCTCAACGAGGAAGCGAATGTGCTTGCGGGCAAAACATCTCTGATCGACCGTGGTCTGGAAGGTGTGATCGGCAGACGAGGCATTACGTTCCTCAATGATGTCAACCGACAGGTCGGCGCGAACATGGTCGGGTACAATATTTCGTCTTCTCTGACGAACTTCCTTGCTCCCGTGCAGGCGTTTGCGAAAATGAACAAAGCTGCGTTTGTCAAAGGTTTTGCGCAGACGGTTGAGAACAGACTGAAATCGATCACGGGCAACGGTGACGATTTTGCACAGAATTCCGATGTCATTGTACGTAGAAAGGGAGCAGACCGTTTCCATCGCACGGCATGGCAGAAGATGTCTGATCCCGGATACCTGCTCATGGGTATGGTAGACGATATCTCCACGGAGATCATCGCACGCGCAAAGTACAATGAGCTGACGGCAAAGGGCATGGATGCGGAGACTGCCAACCGCGAGACGGACAAGTGGGTGTCGCGGCTGATGGGCGACAGATCGCTTGGTCAGATGCCGCAGATCTTCAACTCAAAAATGCTCGGACTTGTGACGAAGTTCCAGCTCGAAGTGCGAAATCAGCTTGACTCGCAGTTCTATGACACAATCAAAGAAGCACAGGTGCAGTACGAGGAGATCGGCGATAAGGCAAAGCGGAACGCAAAGACTGCAGCAAAGGTCGCTGCTACTTTCGCGGAGCTTGCGCTTGCACAGCATGTGTTTGGCTCGGTATTTGAATCGATTGCCGGCTACAATCCCGCGTTTGACATCATCGAAGTGATTGCGACGGTGCTTGGTCTTGACGATGACGAGGAGAGCGAAGATACCGCGCTTGACAACATCGAGCAGGGTGTGCTTGCTCTGATCGAGGATCTGCCGTATTCCTCTGTTATCATGGACGGCGGCAGAATCCCGGTGAGCTCTGCGATGCCGATCGGGGAGATCATCAAGGGACAGGATGAGTACGGAAACGACATCAACCGGCTGAAAACGGTTGCCGAGGCTGTACCGTACTATGCGCTTCCGGGCGGCTACGGTCAGATCAAGAAAACGGCAAAGGGTCTTTCCATGTTCTCGGGCGACAAAGCAGTTACGGGTTCCTATACCGATTCCGGTAACCTTCGGTTCCCTGTTGAAGCTACGCCGGGCAATATCGCACAGGCGGCGGTGTTTGGACAATGGGCGAACGAAAACGCACGGGACTACTTTGACAACGAGAGGAAGCCTGCAAACAAGCGGCAGACCATTGGCTATGCGGAGTCCGGTCTTGAGTGGAAGGACTATCAGAAATATCGCGACCAGATCTCGAAGCTTGAACGGGATGCTGACAAGCTTGCTCTGATCCGTTCACTTGATATCGATCTGACCGCAAAAGAAGCACTTTACAGATACCTTGTGGCATCTGCGAAAAAAGATGATGACGGCAACATCATCGGTTCGAGTGAAGACGAGCGGCTTGCGGCTCTGTATGAATCAGGGCTTAATTTCGGAGACTATGCGGATGCGAAGCTGAAGCAGGCTGAGCTGAACGCAGACGAGTCTTTGTCAGCAAATCAACGTGCGTCCCGGTTCCTTGCATGGACGGCATCGATGGGCTACACGGATGCGCAGGCTGAAGTCATTGGAGAAAACTTCGGATTCTCGTCCGGGTTCCGTGTAAAATCCGAAACGTATCAGAAGATCGTTGATGGCGGCGTCGATCCGGACAATGCGGTCAAGGTATCCGATGCGCTTGCGGGCAAGACGAAGACGGCGGACAAGATCAATGCGGTATGGTCAACGGGACTGTCCGGAAATCAGCTTGATCTTGCGGTCAAATCTGTACTGTCGGAGAAAGCCTATGAGAGATACCGCATCGTTGTGGATGCCAACATCCCGCTTGAGATCTACACATGGGCATTGCTCAACGCAGATCAGGATGCGGAAGGTGAAAAGGGACATGGATCGGTTAACAACACGGAGCGTGAGCTGATCCTGTCGCAGCTTGCATTGCCGCGCAAGGATCTGTCGGCACTCTGGCTGGCTCTGGGCGGGTCTGAAAAGTCCAATCCTTACAGCGGTATCGGTGTCGTGATAGAGATGCCGAAAATCGAGATGCCGAAGATCGAACTGCCGAAAATCGAGATGCCGAAGATCGGAGGGTGAGAATGGAAATAAACCGAGCAAACGCGGAAGCGCTTGATATTGCGATCAAGCTGATCCGCCGACAAAAACAAATCATCGCAGCACAGCGCACGGCACTCCTGTGCGCTGCGGCGGTGATCGTCGTATTACTGATGTCACTATAATCAACCACAAATCACAAACAAAGTCAGCAATCGGAGGATAATAAATGCTGTCTAAAAAGGACGTTGTCCGCGCTCTGCACACACCCTACAAGCAGCCGCTTGCGCTCGCATTTGAGTTTGTCAATCTGACACGCTCGGAGCGGCGATGCATTGACATGGTATACATCGATGGATTGACGGAGGAGCGTGCAGCTGAGGAGATGGGTGTCAGCCGCGACTACGTTGCCAAGCACAAAAAACACGCCTTGCAAAAGATCGCACAGGCGTGGGAAGGGCTTGAGATCTACGAAGTCCTGATCAACTACAAATAAACTACAAAAACGAGACGGATCGTCAATGGCGGTTCGTCTTGTTTTGTGCTATAATCATCACATCGGGAGAGGGTGCGCACCAAGACCGAAATAAAAATTTTGAGGTGAAATATTATATGGCAACTATTGAAACTGCAAACGCAAAGGGAAATGCAGGCATTGCGCTTGGCTCGACGGCGGTTGGCATCGAACTTCTGCGCGCGCTTTCCAGCAACGGCGGCGGTCTGCAGGGGCTGCTTGGCGGTATCCTTGGTAACGGAGGCAATACCGGCACAGGCATGGAAGCGCTTGCGATGGCAGCACTCATGGCAAACACAGCACCGCATGGCGGCTACTGCTGCAATGAGGATCATCATGTTAACCGCTATGAGGCAAGCAAGGATGCGCGTATTGCGGAGCTGGAGACCGAGGTCAAGCTGCGCGATGCGAACACATTTACCATGGGCGAAATGAACGCGATGAGAAATTACGTGGACGGTCAGTTCCGTGAGATCCGCGATCATCTTTGCGGTCAGGCAGTCATCAACCAGAAGACGGCTGACAGCTTCGAGCGCGTTCATGACGATCTGATGTGCGTCAAGGGCGATCTTGAAGGTAAGATCGCGGCTGAACGTGCTGCTCGCTGCTGCGGAGACAATGCGATCGTGACCTATGCAAACGCAACGTTTTATCCGAAGATGGTTGCGGACGTAACGGTCGGCACTACCACAACCGCGCAGACACTTTACAATCCTGTTACCAACTGCGGCTGTGGCTGCGGCAACGGCTGATTGAAGGGAGGTTGATGTCATGGTATCTATGGCGCAGGTCAAGCGCGGCATGCAGATGTTTGTCGAGAACGATATCGTGCCGAAGGTTCCCGGATGGCAGGGCGTTGTGTTCGGCGCGGCGGCGGGGATCGCGCTGTCCCGTGCGGACAAGCTGGTATCATCGCTTACGCAGAATCCGATTGTCGCTATGCTCGGAATCATCGATCCGAATGACGGCATCGACATCGATGTGCTGAGAGATGAATTTGCCAAGCAGGCGAGGCGTGTCGGATCGATCAAGCTGGATCTGTCGCCGCTCGGTGTGATCTCACTCGGAGAGCATGACATCAACCGTCTGTATGAGTACATCACAACAGCGTAAGGAGGAGTAGAGATGCACGCAAAGGATATCATTGTCGCGGAAATGTTCGACACCATCGAGGACGAGTTTAAGGATGCGGAAGCACACATCATGTACGCCATCGACGCAAAGACGGAAGGTGACATGGAGGTGATGCAGATGCACAAGCAGGATGCGCAGACGCGTATGGAGGAACTGCGACGCTGGTGCGAAGTAGCCAAGAAGAAGTTCGGCGAAGGCGGTGTCGGCGAGATCATGTGCAAGGCGTTCCACAAGCGCAGAGAAGCACTCATGGAAAAGATGAAGAAGATCGACGAGATGTGAAAATGAGTTTTCTTGTGAAAATTCGTGGATTTTTCGTGGATTGAAAAACAAAAGTGCCTGATATCAGGCACTTTTTGGCTTTTGGTGGATCCGGAGGGAAATGACTTCGGGTTTTACGCGATTTCATGAAATTGAAAAAACCTTGAAAATACAGGCTTTTTTGATATTGGACAATTCACGTTTTCATGAGAAAAAAGCGAAATTTGAAAAAATTCGTGGATTTTTCGTGGATTTTTTGGAGGTGAATTCAGCGGATTTTATCGAGGATCGAGACGGCGCGCTCTTCTTCGCGGGGGTATAAATGAGCGTATGTATTCCATGTTTGCTCGACCTTGCTGTGACCGAGGCGGCGGGCGATCTCCTGTATATTGATGCCTTCGTTGACGAGCAGAGAAGCATGCGTGTGACGGAAATCGTGGATGCGGATATGCGGGAGACCTGCGGCTTCTGCGTACGCGGTGTTCTTCTTTTCGATCGTTGAATCACGCAGCGGTTCTTCTCCTCCGCACACGCGATAGTTATCAGAAAAACGTATGATGGTCATCTGACGCGCTTTGTGTTCCGCCAGTATGTCGAGCAGGGGACGCGGCATTTGCAGATCACGATACGAGGACTTATTCTTGGGCGGTGTCTCTACGTCATCGCCTTTGACCTTCTGGCTGATGCTCCGTCTGATGTGCATGATATTGCCTTCAAGGTCAGACCATTTGAGCGCGTTGATTTCCCCCTTTCGAGCGCCGGTATAGAATGCAATCGAGAAGAACACATACATGCCCCACTCGATCATGGTATCACGCTCGATGGCGCTTGCCTTTGCGGCATCGGAGAAGCGCAGATACTGATCGGGCGTATAGTAGTGCAGGGTGTCCTGCGGTTTCTCGAAATACACGTCACGGAAATTGCCGATCTGATCGAGCGGATTCTTTGGAAGGTATCCGCGCTTGACGGCGAATTTGAGCATCGTGTTCAGTTCCTGATACTGCTTCTGCTTCGTCGATGTTTTGGTGTCCTGCTTGGAGATGGTTGTCTTCCAGCGGGAGAGGGTCTTGACATCAAGATCGGAGAGGAACACTTTATCGAGGTGCGGAAGTACGCAATGCTCAAGTGTGCGCCTGACCTTATCATAGGTGGTTTCTCTGACGGCGGTTCTCTTGTCTTGCATATACTCGTCGTACAGCATGCGCACGGTCGTCTTTGTATCGGCGGGGGCGGAGACTTCTGCGAGGAGCTTTGCTTCAAGGCTCTGCGCTTCTGCCTTACCGTATGCGGCGCGCTCGATCTTCTTGTGGCTGCCGTCTGTGTCTGTGTAATTGACGATGACGCGGTAGCCCTGCAGACCGTTTTTCCTCTTGTCTGTTTTCAGTATCGGCATATCGGATCACCATCACGTGTTGAGCTTTACAAGCTGCTCGATGTGTGCCTGATAATACTTATGCAGGGCAAGAAGCTCGTCCTTGTGCTGCAGCTCGGTCTTGAGCAGATCCATCTCGGCGGTCAGGGCGGCGACCTTCGTTTTCAGCATCTCGTTTTCGGCGGCGGCAAGGTCGCGCTGTGCTTCAAGGACATTTGCGGTCTCTCGCACCTCGACGAGCTTTTCTGTTGCGACGACTGCCTTGGTATCGGCAAGGATGTCATCGAGAGAGCCGCCGAGACAGACAACAATGCGGTGCAGCGTGTCAATCGTGGGGTTTTCGGTAGCACCGGAGAGGATACGGGTGACGGTGCGTTCCGGCAAACCTGTCTCCTCTGCGATCATGTTTGCAGTCTTTCCTGTCTTTTTCTTCAATTCCTTGAGGTTATCAAGCCACATATTTATGCCCATCCTTTGATAAATTTGGTATGTCAAAATGACAAAATTGAGAATTGCAAAACTGTTTGCAATCTGATACAATGATATCACAAACAACGGGCGGTTGTCAACAACAAAATTACAAAGGAGCGTAAAAAAATGGATGAACATGGCGAGACACGGGAACGCGACCGTGCGGCGGTAGAGCTGATGCTTGGCGGGGCAGACGAATTTCAGATGCGGGTGATCCGCATCTTCTGTGAGCGGATCATGCTGCTGGGCGGAGAGAGTGACGGAGGAGGTGCGGGTGATGCATGACACCATCATTGCCATGATCCTGCGGGTGCTGGGCGGCAAGTCGCTTGACGAGCTGCGCGCGATATATGCATATGCAGTCAACCTGCACCTGTAATAAAAGCAAAGCGGAAGGTTTTGAAGCCTTCCGCTTTTTTTGTTTGGTTTGTTACAGTAAAAAAAGACGGTCACTGACCGTCTTTTTGATATTCAAGAGTGCCAACGATAAGCATGACGATAACCGAGAGATTCTGCTTCGTTTGCTGTTGATACATACTGTTCGCCTCTATCAGGTGAAATGATAATTGTATCATACTGCTGATCGAACGGCATATGGTATATTTTATTGCCATCTTTACCGATATTACATTTGATAAGAGGATATTCTTTGAGAGCGTGATGTGTAATCAATTGTATGCTTAAAAAATCAGCAACTTGTTTTGCTGTTTCGGAAAAATCTGCTGTAGTAATAAAAAGAGATTTCACATTTTCATTTGGATGATCCATTTTATAGAGAATAGTAGTTCCGTATAATTGGAAAATATGATTTTCGTGTATGGTTTTTTCCTCATACCAACGCTTACATTGAACAATATAAGTGATACCGTGTTTTTTTGCAACAAGGTCTCTGCCCATATCCTCAAGACCTCTTGTTGCACCGACATAAGAAACTTTAAAGCCTTGCATCTCGTATTGATAACCTACAAATCGTTCATAATCAATACCGGCTTCCCAGCTGGATTTATGCCGTCTTTTGTAACGATCAAGTGATAATTGGTTTCGTTCTGCGGGGGTTAGATTTTCATACTCAATCGCAGACAGCCAATTTCGATAATGCTGGTATCCAGTATCGGATTTATCAATTTTTTGAACAGTTGTACATGCCACAGCAGGTGGAGCTTCTTCAAATTCCACCAACCATGGAAATACGTTTTCAAGAAATGTCAATCTGTGTTCGGCAAGTTTAGCGCGACGACTCCATTTTTTTATCTGCTGTGCATAAATGGAGAGTTTGTCAGCTGCTTTCAGGGCTGGGGATTTTTTGTTACGCATTTCATCAGAATCCATCAAACATAGATCGGCGTAATAGTCAGAAATTATTTTTGCTATATAAGGGAAAGACTGCTTCTTTGAATTGACAGCTTTCATTTCATTTTCAAGAAGTTTCCTCTTATGGTCGATTGATTGAACTTCAACTGCAATTCTGCGATATTCAGAGACGATTTTTTCAAAAGGGATATCGTCGATTCTGGCAAGTTCGTACGCAAGAAGGTACATGTGCTTGCACGGCTTTTTGGATTTCAGATTGAAAGTGAAATCTTTACATGTACAGCGTGAAAGAGAGGTGAAATATATTGTATTGTCAGCGGAAAGTACTTTTGCGGTGATATCCATGCCGAGGATTTTATGCGAAAGTGCACTTGATTCATCCAAGGCGAATTTCCAAAATCTGTCATGTTCGTCTTCGGGCTGAACTGTTACATGAGAGTATATAAGGCTGTCGGAAAAATACTTTGTAAGGATGGAAGAATGAGCATCGGAACCAAAAACCAAATGATTGAGGCGTTCAAGATTTTTGTTATATTCATTCAAAAGGACGGGAATACTTGCCTCAGCATCTTTTGCGCGTTTATTCGCATCGTGTAATTCAATGACTTTATTGTCAAATTCTTTTTGGAGTGTGGAAAGTTTTTCGGATATCTTTTTTTCACGTATAACAGAATTTTCATAATTTGTTTTAACGGATTCATATTCACGATCAGAGTGTTTTGGAATGTTTGCGCGGTCAGAGGAAGTGACCTGATTTTGTTTTGCCGTTTGTAATTCGTCGCATACTGTTTTTAGCTGTTCTTCTAATTTTGAACAATGCTTTTGAAGTGCAACGTAATCCGCACTCAATTGAACATGATTGCTGTACAAGTCCTTAAACGCCTTCTGACCACCATCTTTTTTAGATAGATTATCATATTTTGTCTTTAGTTCAAGATACAGTTCTTTATAATCAGTATTTTTCTCTTTGGGCATAAGATACATAGCGATTAAAAAAGGAATACCAACCGCCATGGCTAAAACAATCAATGCTTCAAGAGCTTCCATAACACACCCACCATATAATATATTATAGAAAATTATACCACCATATTGTCAAATTGTCAATATAACAAGAAAAAGACACCTCACTTGGTGTCTTTTTCTTGTTGCTCTGATTCCTCCCACGCCTGCTGGAAGGCTGCCCAGCCTTCGTCACTCATGAGCGAGAGGGCGTAGAACACGCGCTTTTTGAACGGGTTCGGGTCGGATTGGATTTTTGCCGCAAGTGCCCCGAACTTCTCCGCTTCGCTCGGTTTGTGGAACATTTCGCCCTCACCGGTTTCCAGCCAGATCGGGTCGACACCAAACTCTCTTGAAATATCGGAGACAAGACGAGAAGTCGCATTGATCTTGCCTGTCTCTATGTTACCGAGATTGGAAAGTGAAACATGCAAACGATCTGACATTTCTTTGAGAGTGAGATCGAGCACATCTTTCCGAAGATAGCGAATTCTGCCGCCGATGGTTTCGATATCCAAATTAACACCACCTTTCTAGATGTTCTTATTATAACACAATAATATGTTCTTGTCAATAGAAAAATAATAAAATAAATTTTCATAAAATGCTTGACAATAGAGAAATTATGTGATATAATTCTATCAACAAGAAAACAAGAAACGAAAAGTTTCTTGTAAAACAAAAGGAGGAACGAAACATGCCAACAGGACGTGAATCTGTTTTGAGCGAGCTGCGTGAGCAGGAACTCACACGGGCAAAAAAGACCGTAGAGGTAAACTTCAAAATATTAAAGGCGGTACGCGAGGACTATAGACGGTTCTCGGAGGAATGTTTGTTGGAGGAATGCAACGATCCAAAAACGGAAGCGGCATATGACGATGTGCTTGATGCTGCGATATGGAATTGCAAACAATCGGCGGACTGGTTACGTAAGTTAGAACAGTCAAATCGTGTAGGTGTATTGGAGCAAGGAGGGTGAACAGCTATGACAAATAGCAGCAAACAGTATCTGCTGGCACTCATGATCTCCGACATCGACGACAAGCGGGCTTGTCTGCATGTCCTGGATGACGAATACCGGGAGGCAAAGAACGCCGGGCGCAAAAGCGAAGCGAATGATATTCACAACGTGAAGAATCGCATTCAGCGATCGCTCTATGCGGCAGAGAGTGCCATGGAAGATTTGATCGGTGTGGAAACCGACGAGATTATCAAAGGAGGTGAAGAAAACGATGAAGGTTGAGAAGATGGAGCAGATCCTTGATGGGATGGATCAGATGACCGAGGAAAAGCAGGAACTTTACGCGAACATGATGATGCAGTTCGCGCCTGTCTGGAACAGCGGCTTTGAAGCGGGATTCCGTGCCGGTCTTGCGAGAGCAGAACAGGCGGGTGCGGAATAAGGCGGGAAAACTGCCGTTCCGAAGATAACACGAAATATTGCTCCTGCCCGGATGCGGTGAAATCAAGATGCATCTTACCGCGTATCAACCATGTGAGGTACGCGGCGGACACCTCCTTTCATAGTATCCGTCCGGCTTCGGTTGGACGGCGGGCGAGGGTGGCAGGTCGGGGGCAGGTTTGGGAGATGCCTGCGTACCGAAACCGTCACTGCGTCCGGGTGGGAGCAATCAAACGATGGGAGGAATCAACATGGAAAATGTCAGAATACCGCCGCTTGTCAGCATCAGACGTGCGCTGGAAATATACTGCGACCGGGATTCGCTCGGAAACGCCGAGATCAAAGAGCTGTTCGGGTGCTGCGATGCAACGGCGATCAAGCTGAAGCGCATGGCGCGCGCTGTCATGGAAGAAGAAGGGGTCATGCCTCGCACCAGCTCATGCGTATGCACGGACTGTGCATTCCGCGCGTGGGGCATGGACGTGGAAGCGATGGAGCGCAAAGTGCGCCGTGCGGAACGTCTGAAGCTGAACACAAAGGAGGCGGGGGTATGACGTACGGGGATGCGCTGAATGCGTTGGAAGTCGGCTTTCCGTGCCGATTTCGGGGAATACCCGTCATTGTGGCGGGTGTTGAGGTCAAGCGTATGGCGCGGATCGACAACAACGGACGACCGTACTGTGTCGGGGATCGGTTTTATTCCTGCCGGCTGATCGAAGCCGGGAAATCAGGCGGTCACATTTATGAGGGGCGGCTTGAGGAGCTGATGACCGAAGACGAATATCAAAAATCGAAGGAGGCTGAACACAATGGCTGATACAAAAGAACGGTTTGCGATCCTGATCCGACCGAGCGGACGATTTGAAACCGTGCAGATCGGGTTTGACGGCGGCAGTCAGACGATACTCGATGCGCTGGTCGAGTATTTTGATGGTCAGATTGAATGGGCGCGAACGTCAGACGGCTACGCCTACATCACAAGAGAGGGAGCGTTTGATGACGGGTTTGCCAAAAACGAACCGGCGACCTACTTTGCAAATATCTCGCTGTTCGGGGATGTGCTTGTTCTGCCGAAAGGAAACGGCGGGAAATGCCGCGTCGGATATTGGATACTGCCGGAAGCATACCGGCGAAAGGTGTGTATGCACAACGATTATGCGTGGTACGTTGAGTATTCCGCGAATCCGGAGAAGTACAACTTCCGGAAAAATAAAAAGAACGCCGCAAGGGCGTGAGAAATCAATCTTTACTATCAAAATTTACAAGTATGAAAGGAATTATCATCATGTACACAGGTTCTATCAATTTTGAAATTCACGATCCGGTCGCAAGAGGTCTTGCGGCAAAGACGGATTTCCCGCAGGAATTTATCGACCGCAATCAGATTCCGGACACGATCTTTGACCGCATGGACTGGGAACGTGATTCCATTATGCGGGAGATCGATGCAAAATAAAAAGAAACGGCATCCGATGCGGGTCATCGGATGCCGAGGCAGTTAATCGATGGGCGTTGATCAACTACACCTATATTATACCAAAAATAAACGCCGAAATCAAGGGGTTTGATATGAAATTTTCAAGAGAACTACAAAGCACCGGGCGGCTGTCGCTGCGCAAAAACGAAGAACACGGTCAGCCGGAACACGCGCAGCTGAAGGACACGTCACTGCACAAAGCGGCTGTATGTCCGCAGTGCACAAAAAAGAAGTGCATCGGCTCGGAGCGATGCTTTCGGGAGGCGGCGGATCGTGGAGAAAAATGAACTGCCGTGGACGGATGGAGAAATCATCGCGCACTACCGTCAGGCGGCGAATAAGTACAGCATCATTGGGATCCTCGCCGATCTGAACACGGTAAGCCGAGAGCGCATCTGTGCCATCCTGAAGCGCGGCGGAATCAATCCGCCAACGAAAAGAACGAAGAAAAAATATCCGTACAAAGCCAATCACTACACGCTGATATCACCTGACGGTGCGCGATATACAGTCAGTCAGATGTCGCAGATGACGGGGCGCGGCTATACCACCATCTGGACGTATGCGCGCGAGAAGGATGCAGTCGAGATTGACGGTGTGGTGTATCGGGTAGAAAGGATTTTGAGGGGGAGTTTAAAAGATGGGTAAAATCAGTGTTATTATCAAAGAGCCGGGAAGAGTGCCGCGGCATGTGAATATTTCAAACACGCTCGAGAACCTGCAGAAGACGGTCGGCGGGTATATCGAGACTGTCACGCTGTGTTCCGATCTCGTTGTGATCTGCGACAAAGAAGGACGGATCAAGGGCAAGCCGCATTGCCGCAATATCTGCGGTGCGGATTTCTGCGGCACGGTCATTCTGGCAGGTGTTGACGGCGATGAATTCGCGGACATTCCGTGTGCGTTTGCAGACTTCAAGCGGATGTTTCCGAGGCTGTGGGAGGTGTGAGCGATGAGTGATCATATGATGCTTTACATCGGAGCGGCATCGGTGGTGTCGTTTATTGCGGTGGCTGCGGTGTTTGCGGTTGTATATGGAATTGGGCTGTGGGTTGAGTGGGTGAAGAGAAAATGAAAGCTTTATTAAATTATCCCGGCGCAAAATGGAGGATGGCACGGCGGATAGTATCAATGATGCCGAAACACAGATCATATCTGGAGCCGTTCTTTGGTTCAGGAGCTGTTTTGTTTAATAAAACTCCGTCTGCAATAGAGACGGTGAATGATATTGACGGGGATATCACTAATTTTTTCAAGGTTTTGCGAGAGCAGACAAACGAACTTGCGGAAGCGATCAGCATGACACCTTATTCAAGAGACGTTTTCGACGACGCGCATGAAAATCAAGGAACATCTGAATTTGATAGAGCGTACCGATTTGCGATTAGATCGAGGATGGCGCATGGATACAAAACGTATCAAAAAACAGGTTTCAAAATTGATGTATATGCGAGAGAACGAAGCTATTGTGTTGACTGCTGGAACAATATGCCTGAACAGTTATTCGAAGCGGCGGCCAGACTTAAAGGCGTACAAATTGAAAACCGTCCTGCGATTGAAATGATCAAAAGATTTAATCATGAGAATGTTCTGATTTATGCGGATCCGCCGTATTTGCTCGAGACGAGAGGTGGTAAGCAATACAAACACGAAATGAGCGAGCAAGATCACGTTGATTTATTGGCCGCATTGAGAGAGCATAAAGGGTATACGATCATATCAGGATATCCATCAGAATTGTACAGCGAGATGTTGCACGATTGGGATGCTGTCGAAGTGAAATCATACAATCAGAACTCAGATGCGAGAACGGAGGTCTTGTGGTTCAATTTTGGGATCAGTGGACAGTTGGAAATGCAAGAGGTAGAGGAATGACAAATGCGGAAAACGAATTCGAGCGGATGGCTTTGCCGGAAGATGAAAGGAGGCGAATCTGATGGGACAACACAAACATAACCCAACGGCAATAGCCGCCAAAAACGGCGAACTTCCGCCGAAAAAACCGAAAATGACAAAGCGCGAAAAAGAAAGAATCATATATTCGGTGATTGAAGCGAAAATGTGTGAGTATTTTTTTAAGCGTTTGACGGGGGAGAAAGGAGGCAAGTGATATGCCGAAGAATCTCGACGAGGCAGTTGAGCTGCTGCGGGAAAACTATGAAAAGGCAAAGGTGACGCCGTATGTTCAAAGACCGCTTGCGTGGGCATTATATCAGACATGGAAGGCTGTTGACAGGGGTATGAAAGGCGGTGAATCTGATGCCGAATGAAAATGCATATCGTTATTTGATATCGAAAGACGATTTTCCGAAGCTGACCGAAAGAGAAGAAGAAATGCCACAGCTGATCATCTACGAAAAAGGGTATTGTTTCCATTACTCGTACGGAGTATGCTTGTTTTTTTATCCTAAGTCGTGATGAAAGGTGGTGTGTGATGATGCGTGATTTTGTTGCAAGGATTGTATTTGCCTTTTCTTCTTTGATGCTTCTTGGGTATGGCGAAGGGCTGGCGAAAAAAATATTTATCGGGCTGCTGATTGTCGTAACAGCGATTTCCGGCGGCGTGATGGCGATGGAGTGTGATTGATTTTATGGAGGATAAGCAGAAGCAGATAGAGGAAATGGCGGAAGACATAGAACGTGCGAGGTTAAAGGCGCGCGGTGTGAATGGCAGCATGAACCAAGGCTTTGGCATGTGGTACGCGAAAGCTCTGTGGGAAATGGGATATCGAAAGGACGAATCGAAATGTCCGTTTGCTTATTACCTCGCCGACCGCCTTCTCGCAAACGGCGGGGTCTTGCCGCCGTGCAAGGTGGGAGATATCGTATACATGGTTACGCCGGGAGGTAAAATCCACGAAAAGAAAGTGCTTGGATCCAAGAGCGTGGTTGGATCAAACCTGCGCGATGAAATTTGGATAAAACATAGCTTTACATGCGAATCGGCACTTGTCTTCAACGAGGATGACATCGGGAAAACCGTCTTTCTAACCCGCGAAGAAGCCGAACAGGCATTGAAAGGAGAACACAATGCCGAGATACATTGATGCGGATGCGCTTTATAGAGACACAGAGAAAAGGATTGCGGAATCGCATCAAGCTCGCATGGCTGTTGTTGATGATGAGTTTTTGGATCTGATCAATGATGCATATGTTGACGAAGATGTCGTTGAAGTTGTGCGCTGCAAAGACTGCGACGCGCCGCACAACAAATGGACGGGATGTCCGAATCTGAACGGGCTGATCCCGCCGCCGGATTTTTACTGTGCGAAAGGGAAACGAAAACAGAAGACCGATGATGTTCCCGACATAAATGTCGGAGACAAACAGTCGTGCAAGGTCTGCGAGAAAATCACAGAAGCAAACAAAGACATCTTCTGGGTATTTGCGCGGACGCATCAGCCGGGAACAACGGAGGAATTTCTGCAGATGCCGTGCGAGGATGCGCGATTCTGCCCTGTGTGCGGACGGGAAATAACAAAGGAGGGCAAAACATGAAAGCAAAGAAGATCTACCAGATGCGAAAGGATTACAAAAACGTGCTTGTGAAAACAGCAGAGGACGGTCGGCAGTTTTTCGTGACGGGCGGCAGCATGTATCTGATCGACGGTATGCCGTGCATGGAAGACACGGAATTTCTTGCGTACCTCGACGTGCCGAAGAACAAGCGCGACGAGTGGGATGTCGTTGAGGACGGTGTGTATGCTACGCTGGTGTCGGATTCGCCGGAATACGACCGAGAGCCGAAGCCTGACGCGGTGTCGATCATTGTCGGAGGACGGCACATGATCGCATTTCACACGGCAGAGGGCGGCGTGATCTGGCTGGATGAGGACAAGCTGTCTCCGCTTGCGGCGGCTGAATGGCGGTTCTTCCTTCGTGCATCGGAAACAGGTGAGACGTACATTGCGGTGTTTGAAGGGCTGTACCTGATTGCATTGTTATCGTATGAGCTGGCGGCAGAGGTCATGCCGGGAGAGGGGCTTGAGGAACGGCTGCTTGAGCTTGCCGGATGCGGACAGAGGACGGAAGGCAGACTGATGACGGAAGACGATGAAAACGAAGAAGATGTCGTCGGTGCGCTGAAGGAGATGTATGGAGGCGGTGCGGATGGTAGTCAATGAATTCGGCGTGAAGCTCGACCGCAACGGGTACGCGCCGTCGATCTTGCAGCGGGACACCGATGCTTGCTGCAGGTGCGGCAGGAACGGAGCGGCGGATCATCTGGATCGGCACGAAGTATTCGGAGGTGCGATGCGGCAGAAAAGCAAGGAACTCGGACTCTGGGTGGCGCTTTGCCATGTGCGCTGCCATGAGGGCGACATGGGCGTACACGGTGACCGCGAATTTGATATAGCATTAAAGCGTACGGCGCAGCGACATGCAATGGAGCGGTATGGATGGTCTGTGCTTGAGTTTCGGTCAAGGTTTCGCAATAATTATCTTGATGAGGAGGAAGATGGGTGAAAATCTATAACGAAGTAAAGAAGATTGCCGGAAAGGTTGCGCAGATCAAACGCCTAAGTGAACAGCTTGATGGAAAAGGCGTTTGCGTAGAGGGCGTGGATTGGTATAATGCGCAGCTTGTGTGTGGTATTTCCGAAAGAGATGGATATCTATTTGAAGGAGATACGCGTATTGCGGAATATGCTGATGATTATTATGTAAATCAATGGACGGGATATTGCGAGGATGATTATCACGGTTATATGTATTTCAAAACAAATGTACCGGGTCAGTATGTGAAAGTGTACTATGAATGTTGACGAGGAGGATATCGGCGATGAAAGCGATCATACCGCAGAGACAAAGAGTGCTGAATCCAAAAGCCCGACCGATGACAAGAGCGTTGATCGGCAGATGCGCAGCGCAGGTGCTGATTGAAGAATTCGGATTCGGCGGAAGCGGAGAGCGGCTGAAACGGATTGAAGACGGAGTGACCGAACGGCTGAAAAAGTACAGCGGTACATACAGCAGATACAACAACAGCCGCCGTGCGCTGGAAGAGATGGCAGAAGATGCGCTGAAAATGGGCATTGACTGCAGCATCCGTCCCGGCTCCGGTGAGAAGGTGCTGCGCGGACATGAGCATGACATGATCTTTTGGGCATACCTCATGGAACTGCACGAACGAGAGGGATTTGCCGAGAAGCGCATGGATCGGTTCCAGCAACAGCTCGGTGTGCGCATCCGATATTATAACCGTACCTTTCTCGATGACGCGGAGACCGTGATTGAAGTCATGGATAACCGCTTATCCCGATACGGAAAACAACCTGTGATGTAACTTTTAACACTTATATATAAGAAGCAAAAAAGTGGGGCTGAAATGCCCCACGGAAGCTTGTATGTTATATTAACAACTCGACCATTTTACTGTGGCGATCAACGGAGGGTGTGTCATGGCAAACACAAAACAGAAAGCGATCGTCTATGACATGCCCGGAATGGTCGAAGTGGATGTCTGCGCGCATCGGAAGATCGCGCACGGGAAGCGAACCAGATGGAGAGCGACGAGGGAAGCGCAGGCGAGAGTCAATCAGATGCGCCGCCGTCGGTATGTAACGCGGATCGTCAATCTCAACTTCGATGAAAGATCGATCATGCTGGAGCTGGACTATGCGCCGGGAGTCTACACGGACTCCATGGAGGAGGCAAAGCGGCATATCAGAAATTACATCCGCCGCATCAAGCGACTCTACGAAAAGCAAGGGGTTGTCTTGAAATACATCTACACCACGGAACGTGGGGAAGAATCAGGACGTGTACATCATCACCTGATCGTTTCCGGCGGCGTTTCCAAAGAGGAGCTGCTTTCAGCATGGAAGATGTCGAAGAGAGGGTATGCACGGAATCTTGAATACTCGGAGAACGGCTACACGGATCTCGGCGCGTACTATGCAAAGCGCAACGAAGCGTTCGAGCGGTGCTTTACCTGCTCTCAGAACATCGAGCGTCCGCAGCCGCTGGCAGAGGAAGATGCGATGAGTCGCAGAATTTCCCGTGTGTTCACGAAGAAGAACTGCAAAGATTTTTACGAGCATAACTTTACTCGCGCAGAGATGGCGGCGATGTTTCCCGGATACAAGCTGTGCGACGGCTGGACATGTGTCTACAATCCGTACGATCACAGCTATTACATGCATCTGCGGCTACTCAAGTCCGATGCGGCGGTCGCATCGTGGGCAACGACCATCACATATGATCGCGGCAGTCTCGGTGACGGCTATCCGTGGGACGACCTGCGACCGGAAGAATCTACATACAAGCATGAAAAGCACTATTGCTCCGCCTATGAGCATACGGCGGACAACGATGAGGAGGAATAATCTTGGCAAGTCTCAACATAGTGATCCTGATGGGCAATCTATGCGCCGATCCGGAGTTAAAAAAGACACCGAGCGGGGTATCTGTATGCACCTTTCGGCTCGGTGTGGCGCGGCAATACAAAGATGCGGACGGCAATTCCGTGTCTGACTTCGTGACGTGTGTTGCGTGGCGGCAGACGGCGGAGTTTGTCTGCAAATATTTTAAAAAGGGCGCGTCCGCTGTGGTACAGGGGGCTTTGCAGACGCGCACATATACTGATCAACAGGGAGCAAAGCATACGCTTTATGAAGTTTTGGCAAACAACGTCAGTTTCGGCACCGCAAAGGGGAGCGGTGTTTCCGTTCCTGTGCCCACGGACACGGATGCGCCTCCTGCCTTTGGTGGAGAAACTATGCCGCCTGTGATGCCGACGTTTGAACCGATTGGCGCGGACGAAGATCTGCCGTTCTGACAGAGAGGATGATGTTATGCGGCGAGAAAAATATATGGACATGGCGATCTGCGCATTCCGCGACTATGCAAAGATGCTTTGCGATCCGGGAAGCGCAAAGATCATGCGCGCGGACGAGGAAGCTGTGACAATTGCGCTGACGGGTGTTGAGGACGAAATTGAAGAAGCGGTAAGGGCGGTGTATATGTACGCGCCGGGAGAGAGCATCACATCATCAAAGATCGCGGCACGGGCGCGCAGATTTGCGTTAGATCATTATCTGTCAGAGGAGTCGGTGTGGCGCATGCTGCGGATTGCGCGGAAGCAGTATGCGCTGGCACGTGGGCTGATTGAATAATAAAAAAATAAAATAACTTGACACGATAAGCGCGATGCGGGTGTGCGGGTACGCGTGGGCGCGAAATAGAAGAAACTGCAGAGAGGGGACAATGCGTCTTCTCTCTGCAGTTTTTTGTCCGTTTTTGTTGGGGTATATAATATATAAGTAGGTACACGGCTGAAAATTGACAGTAGACGACCTGCGGTCTGTGGTACACTGTTTGTGCACCGGGCAAGGAGCGCGAAGATCGTACCGATTCGCGGGATGATGGAGGGCAGTCCGGTGCACCAACGACAGGAGGGATGAGCGTGGGACGATATAAAAAATACCGTTCGGCGGCTGAATTTGCGGCTGCTGTGGATGCCTATTTCGATAAAATCGAATACGAAGAGCCTGCGCGGCATCCCGGTGCTTGGGCATCCGGGAAATATATACCGGGAGATCTGATCCTCAACAAAAACGGGGAGTACATCATGCTCAAGAAGTATGTCGTGCCGCCGTCGGTCATCGGCATACAGAACGCGATCGGCGTTTCCCGTGAAACGTGGTCAAACTACTCTGACGTACCGTCATATGCGGAAGTGATCGAATATGCGCGCCGCCGCATCGAGGAATACCTCAATCAGGCGCTGATCGAAATGGGACGCGACAACAAAGGCGTCATCTTTTCGCTCGAAAACAATTTCGGTTACCGAGAAAAGCGCGAGGACACTGTGCACCAGACATCTGCTGACATCTCCGACACGCTCACGCCGGAGGAAAAGCTGGAAGCCTTGCGGAAGTTAGAGCTGATCCGCGATGAGGGCGGCGATGTGCCTTGAGAAAAAAGGGTACAAAGAGCAAGACCGATCAGGCGGTCATTGAATGGTGGGCGCGGTTCTGCCAGACCAACAACGACACATTCCTGCCGCTTCTGTTCTGCCGATCGCGATTCCTTGTCATGTGCGGCGGCGGCGGTTCGGGCAAGTCGATCTTCGCCGGGCGCAAGATCCTTGAGCGATGCACAACGGAGCCGGGACACCGTGTTCTTGTTGTGCGTAAGACGGCGAAGTCATTGCAGGAGTCGTGCTTTCGACAGCTGAAAACGCAAGCGAGTGAGCATTACGCAAGAACGCTTTCGGGCATTTCACAGAATCCGATGCGCATCCGATTCCGAAACGGGTCGGAGATCATCTTTTCGGGACTTGACGACGTTGAAAAGCTGAAATCCATTCACGGCATCACGATGATCTGGATCGAGGAAGCGTCGGAGATCTCGGAATTCGACTTTAACCAGCTGAACATCCGTCTGCGTGATAAGTGTCCGTACTACCATCAGATCATCGTCACCTTCAACCCGATCTCGATCACGCATTGGCTGAAAAAACGATTCTTTGACCGTGCGGACCCCAGAGCGACGACACACAGATCGTCATACAAGGACAACCGGTTCCTGTCGGAGGAGAACATCAAAACGCTGGAGGACTTCCGAGAGACCGACGAGTATTACTACATGGTATACTGTCTTGGCGAGTGGGGCGTTCTCGGACGGACGGTGTTCCCGGCAAAGACCGTTTCCGAGCGGCTGCAGACGGTACCGCAGCCTGTGGCAAGCGGCTATTTTGTATACGCGGAAGACGACATCGGCATCCACGACATCAAATGGGTGGACGATGACCGCAATGCGCTGATCCGCATTTACCGACAGCCGAGAGAGGGTTATCCTTACGTCATCGGCGGAGATACGGCGGGTGACGGCTCCGACAGATTCACGGGACACGTCATTGACAACACAAGCGGTATGCAGGATGCAGTGCTTTTGATGACGACAGGCGAAAAAGAGTACGTCAACCAGATGTACTGCCTCGGACACTACTACAACACGGCTCTGATCGGCATTGAGGCGAACTTCTCGACCTATCCGAACAACGAGCTGCAAAGACTGCACTACCCGCGCCTGTACGTCAGAGAATCGCTTGACGACTACACACACAAGGTGCGGCACTCCTTTGGCTTTGTGACATCGAAGCTGACCAGAAACACGATCATCGCAAATCTGATCAACCACGTCAAGAACAGCTCGGAGATGATCTGTGACCGCGCTACGCTGGAGGAGATGCTCACGTTTGTCAGAAACGAAGCTTTCCGACCTGAGGCGCAAGACGGCGCGCACGACGACCTTGTAATGGCACTTGCGATCGCGCTTGCGATCGGGGATCAGCAATCGCGCACTGCGACGGTCAAAGAGGACGAGCCGACGGCGGTCTGGACACGCGATATGTGGGAGGACTACCGAGCAGCAGACAAGGAAACGAAAGAATATCTGCTCCGCAAATGGGGCAGACCGAAACGATAACACGCCGCATCTTGCGGCATGAAGATAAACACGGGAGAGGGAAATGAAAAAAGATCAGAACAAGCTCGATCTGTGGCGCGACAAACTCGCGGCGGGTGAGACGGCGTACGCATCGGCGCATGACGACTTTGCCGACATGGATCGCCTATACACAGGCAACTACAACACGGTCGATCCTGTGGTAGAGGATGACAAGGTAAAGACGACACCTGTGCTGCGCAACATTGTACGCGAGATCATCGAAGCGCAGATCTCCACGGCGATCCCGATGCCGAAGGTTACGGCGAGACGAAAAGAAGATGAGCCGCTGGCAGAGCTTATCGAGGACATGCTCCGCGATGAGATCGACCGTCAGCCGTTTGAAGTCATCAATGACACGCTGGAACGCATGGTGCCGGTATACGGCGGTGCGGTCTGGCTTTGTGAATGGGACAATGCGCGCAACACACACAAGACGGCAGGTGAGCTTTCCGTCGGTATTATGCATCCGAAAGCGATCGTTCCGCAGCCGGGTGTGACGACGTGCATTGAGGACATGGACTGGATCATCTGCAAGGTGCCGATGACCAAATCACAGGTATTTCGCCGCTGGGGTGTCCGCGTAGACGATGAAGCCGAGCAGGAGCCGGAGATCCGTGACGGACAGGACAATGCGACGGCGGCTGATGGCATGGTGACCGTCTATTACGGCTATTACCGCAACGACATGGGCGGCATCGGTCTTTATGCGTGGACAAACGATGTGCAGCTTGCAGACTATGACGACTATCAGGCGCGCCGTATGCGCCGCTGTGCGACGTGCGGGGCGGAGGAAGATAACTCCGTACCGATCGGTGAGCAGACCAAGGACGGATCGTTCCCGGATGTTGACGATGCCAAGCCGCGCCGAAAGCAGAAAAATGTCTGCTCCTATTGCGGCGGCACGAAATGGGAGGAATCGACAGAGGACTATCAGCCGATCTCCGATCCTCCGCTGCGCTCGGACGGCACACCGATCTTTGAATCGATGCAGACCTTGACTGAGACGGGCGAGCTTGATGCGTTCGGTCAGCCGATGCTCACGGTATCGCTGCAGACGGAGTACATTCCGTACTACAAGCCGGATGTATACCCGCTCACGGTACAGCGCAACACCTCGCGCTACGGTCGTCTGATCGGCGAATCGGATGCGGCACAGATCAAAACACAGCAGAACGCCATCAACCGTATGGAAGCGAAGATCATTCAGAAAGCGATCCGTCTTTCTGCGATCCAGACCACGCCTGCGTGGTGCAATCTCGATGTGACGGACGGGGATCTGCAGTCGATCGCGGTTGATGATATTTCCGACATGCAGAAGTTCCAGAAGTTCGATTTTGCGTTTTCAGTAGAGCAGGAGATGGCGCTCGAGGAGACGCAGTACCAGCATGCGCGCCAGATCATCGGTATCACCGATTCCTATCAGGGACGTACCGACAAGACGGCGACATCGGGCAAAGCAAAGGAATTTTCCGCTGCACAGGCGGCGGGACGAATGGAATCAAAGCGCAAGAACAAGGAAGCGGCGATGGCTGTTGTCTATGAGATGATGTTTAAATTTGCGCTTGCCTATGCGGACGAGCCGAGACCTGTCCGGTCCCGCGATGCGCACGGAAAGACCGTGTACCGCGAATTCAACAAGTGGGACTTTCTGCAGCGCGACGATGCAGGCGAATGGTATTGGAATGACGACTTCCTGTTCTCTTGTGATACGGCGACACCGCTTGCAAACAACCGTGAAGCGATGTGGCAGGAAACGCGCGGCAACCTGCAGGCGGGTGCGTTCGGCGATCCGACGCAGCTTGATACGCTGATCATGTTCTGGGAGAAAATGCAGCTTCTGCATTATCCGGGCGCGGGCGAGACCTTGCGCTATCTTGAGGACATCAAGCAGCGGCAGGAAGAAGCGGCTGCACAACAGGCGGCACAGCAAGCGGCGGCTGAAGAGGCTGCACGGGCGGCTGAAGCGGAAGCTGCGATGCGTGAAGCGGCGATGCGTGATGCAGCACAGCGTGATGCGGCACAGCGTGATGCACGTGCGGCAGAGGACGAGATGCAGATGCGGATCATCGAGCAGGCGCGTGAGGATGCAAAGGAAATGGCACAAGCGCGGCAGGGCGTGAACGCCCCGAACGCTTGACATAACAAATTCGGGCAAAGGAGGTGAGAGCATGGCAGAAAAGACCTACGCCGGCAAGATCGGCAACGGTGGTGCGCAGCACGTTAAGGCTCTGTTTACCACGGACAAGGCAAAGAAGGGTTCCGTCAAGACCGGCAACGACCTTCGCGTAAAGGGCGGTAAGTGATCGAAACTGACCGCAAACATTCCATCGCGGCGGATGCCGTGTATCTCGCAGGCGAACAGCGTAAAAATCGCAGGTGCTTTGTGCACACGGAGAAACTATGGATAACGAAATCATGACAGGCGCAGGTGCGGAAGGTACAGCCGACACCGGTGCTGTTACAGAAAGTAGAACAGGTGAACAGATGCTGATGGATGCGTTTGCCGACCGTGGCAGCGAAAACAGCGGAGAGGTCGCAGACTCCGCAAACGCAGACGAAGCGGATGATCACGACCCTGATGGGGGAGACGATACGGGAGCGGACACCGATGGCGGTGATGCTCCCGCAGAAACACAATCGAAAGAAGAAAACGCCGTCTATGCAAAGGCACGACGGCAGGCAGAAGCGAAATTACAGCGCGAACGAGAGAAGTTTGAATCGGAAAAGACCAAAGCTGTGACCGACGGCATCAATGCGGAGATCGCGGCGCTCAATCTTTACGATCCCAACACGGGCAAGCAGATCACCGACGCGGCAGGTCTGAAAGCCTACCGCGACGGGATCGCCGCAAAGCGTATGGAGCAGGCGGCACAGTCCAAGGGCAT
>JAZKZG010000084.1:0-16859 GCA_045612565.1 Eubacteriales bacterium | reverse complement strand
GTAAGCTGATGCGGAACACCCTTTGGTTTAAGACCCGGAAGGTGCACACCGTCGAGAGAGTGGTCATCTGAAAGGTTTGATGCGAGATACCAGTCACTCCAGCCATGATAACCGCTGATTGCAACAAGATTTCTGCCTGTTGTTGCCCTTGCGATTCTAACGGCAATCGCACAGATTTCACCACCTGTACGTGCAAAGCGCACTGACTCTGCCCACGGATGAATTTCGCAGAGTTTGTCGGCAAGCATAACCTCTTCGGGTGCGCAAAGCGATGTCATAGATCCGTTCTGTATACGTTTTACAACGGCGTTTGTAACGTCGTCGTCGGCATATCCAAGCATACACGCACCGATGCCGTTTGTGGTCATATCGTAGTATCTGTTACCGTCACAGTCTTCTATCTGACAGCCCTTTGCCCAAGTTGCATAAGCGGGCCATTTATCTGGTGCGAACATCTCAGGGCGCTTTGACAAAAGCTGTACGCCACCCGGCATAATCTGTTTTGCGTGGTTATATAATTCTTGTGTTTTTTGTGTTTTCATTTTAAATCCTCCGATTCATTTTATAAAAAATTTTATCATAGGATTTTTTTATATTCTACAAGTAAATTTGCCTATTTGTCAAAATTTATGTCTTATTCGGATAGATAAAGTGCAACTGCACCAAGAAGTCCCGCAGTATTGCCAAGGGTTGCGGTTATAATTTTGACAGCGGGTCCCTTCTCCTTACCAAATATATCGTTATTCAGAATTTTTTGCAATGGTTGTGTAAGGGCTTCTCCCTCATTACAAACTCCGCCGCCGAGGATTACCGCCTCAGGTCTGAAAACGTTGGCGTAGTTGGAAATTCCGCAAGCAAGCATTTCTATATAGTTATCAACTACTGATTTTGCAGTTTTATCTTGATCTTTAAATTTAAAAGCAGTTGCACCATCCACATTGTCAAGTGAGTCAATCTGCCACATTTTACTGTTTTTATCGTTTTGCATAGCGCGTTTTGTGTCGCGGATGAGTGCGGTTGCCGACGCGTACGCTTCAAGACAGCCACGGCGTCCGCAGGTACACAGCTCACCGTTTGCAACAACTACCGAGTGACCTAGTTCCGCACCTGCAGAGCGGTTGCCCTCATAAAGTCTGCCGTCTAGCACAAGTCCGCCACCGACGCCTGTACCAAGGGTGAGCATTACCATATCTTTATACTCTTTGCCACAGCCGAATACCGCTTCACCGAGTGCTGCAACATTAGCGTCATTTGCAATTTTTACAGGAAGGCCTGTAAGATTTGTAAGATTTTCTGAAATTTTAAAGTTTTGCCATCCGAGATTATTTGAATAAAGCACCTCACCGTTTATACTGTCAACAGTACCCGGTACCCCCATACCGATGCCGACAAAATCCTCAAAGCCAAGACCCATTTCTTCCACGAGAGTTTTACAAAGATTTGCGATATTTGTAACAACTTTTTCCTGTCCGCACTCTGACTCTGTAGGTTCTTTTTTGGTTAAAAGAATATTACCGAGATCATCAACAATACCACCCTTTATAAAGGTGCCACCGAGATCGATACCAATATAGAGTTTTCGCACTTCAGATGTGATACAGGTCATATTGCCGGATAAAATTGCGGTGCCGTCACAGGCTTCAATTAAAAAGCTGTCGCCTTGTGACATTTTTTGTCCGTTTATCTCTCCCGCACCAACGGTACAGGTGATAAACTTAAACGAATTTTTGTCGCAAACGAGGTCAGTTTTGCCATTAACTTTTATTTCGCGTACTGTAAAGTATTTACTGAGCGCAATTATATCTCCCGAGTTGATTTCGGTTTTATTGAATTTATCGAGTGAAGTTACTTTTAGTGCCTTATCAATATGCAACTCGCGTGGGTTGCCGTTTGCATCTGTTCTGCCGTAGTCATAAACGCGGTATGTAAGGTTGCTGTTTTGCTGTACCTCACAAATAAGACAACCCGCTCCGATTGCATGAATCGTGCCCGAGGGAATAAAATAGCACTCACCTTTTTTTACGGGATAGAAATTAAGCAGGTCGGTTAAAGTGTTGTTTTCGATTGCGTTTTTATATTCATCGGCTGTGACGTCTTTTTTAAAACCGAGGTATATCCCTGCACCGTCATCGGCATCAACTATATACCACATCTCTGTTTTGCCGAAACTGTTTTCGTTTTTAAGTGCGTACTCGTCACTAGGATGCACCTGAACAGAGAGATTACTCTTTGCGTCAATGAATTTTATAAGTTGCGGAAAAAACTCAAAATTCTCTGTGTTTTTTCCAAGGTTGATATTGCTGTCGCAAATCGGGGTGCCGTCCTCCAAAAGCGTGAGTCCATCCTTATGGTAAGACAGTTCCCACGTTTCAGCGCATATAGGTGTGGGTGCGGTTTTGCCGTAATCGGTCAGAAGGCGGGTGCCGCCCCAAATATAGTCTTTTGTTGCAGGTATAAGTTTTTTAATTTGCATATGGTTATCTCCGTTAAAAGCATTTTGTTTTATGAAGTTTTGCACAGTTTTCAATTTGACCGCAAGAATAGCAAAGTTCGTTTTCACAACTACCGTTTTTCGAAAGTTGTTTTATGTTTTCAACTGTGGTTGCAGCAATATTTGAAAGTGCCTCGTTTGTTAAAAATCCCTGATGCGAGGTAACGATTACATTAGGCATTGAAATAAGTCGGGCAAGGATATCATCGTCAATGATATGTCCCGAAAAGTCTTCAAAGAAAACTTCTGATTCTTCTTCGTAAACGTCAAGACAGGCGGCACCGATTTTGCGCGATTTTATGCCTTCAAGAAGGCTTTCGGCGTCAATAAGCGCACCGCGTGAGGTGTTTATTATTACAACGCCTTTTTTCATAAACGCAATTGTGTTTTCGTTTATAATGTGGTGCGTTTCTTTGGTGAGCGGACAGTGAAGCGATACTATATCCGAATCTTTTAAAAGTGTATCGAGTCCGACATAGTTTATGTCGGTATCTTTAGCGGGGTATTTATCATAAGCGAGGATGTTCATTCCAAAACCGCGGCAGATATCAATAAACACTCTACCGATTTTACCAGTACCGATGACACCGACTGTTTTACCGTGAAGATCAAAGCCTGTTAAGTTATTTAGACTGAAATTAAAGTCACGTGTGCGGATATACGCCTTATGGATACGGCGGATTGAGGTAAGAAGGAGTGCCATCGCGTGTTCTGCAACAGCGTAAGGCGAGTATGCAGGTACGTGAACAACGTGCATCTTTTTATAGGCGTACTTTACGTCGACGTTGTTAAAACCTGCGCACCGAAGGGCTATGATTTTTACACCGAGATCATAAAGTCTGTCAATTACCGCTTTGTTTACTGTGTCGTTTACAAACACGCACACACCGTCACATCCGCGCGCAAGTTCAGCTGTGTCTTCGTTTAGTTTTGTTTCGTAAAATTTAAAGTCGATTTCGTCCGAATACGGCTCAAATGAGTCTTTATCATACGGTTTTGTATCAAAAAAAGCAAATTTCATTTCGTTACCTCTATACAGTTATTTTTTATTATTTTAACCGTATATTCTGTTTTTAAGCGCTAAAAATTCTTCTTTTGTAACTCCGCTCGTCACATCCGCATCAAGAGGTATTAAAAAGTCGGCGCCGTCAGGTGTTCCTCGCTCACTTGCGTTATTGGCAAGACGGCCTGTGTGGTCGGTTCCTCCGCAAGCATACACATCATCATGACGTGATATAAATTCAAGTACCATTTTCGAATCGTAATCGTCAATATCGGGGTGGTCGTATTCAACAGCGCGCACTCCCATTTTGTAAAGGTCTTCGAGATGCTGTGTTACACCGTGAGGATGCGCAACACTTGCAACACCGCCTGCACCACGGATGATATCAATCATTTCCTGTGCGGTGGGACGAAGACCGTTTGACCTGTAGTCAGTTTTTACTGCACGAAAAGCAGGAATAAATTTTGTGTAATAGTCACATTCGCTATACAGTCCGCGCTCGACAGCAACAGCAAAAATCTGCTCGTTACAAAGCCATGCCTCAGCAGAAAATGCTTCTGTTATATCTTTCCACGATATACTCTGTAAAAGTCCGTTTGCCTTCATACCTTCAAATTTTTGTTTTGTTACGTTATAACCGAGAACTCGGTTATCCTCAATATATTTTGACATATTTTTTTCGCTCGGGTCAAAATCGTAGGCCACTATATGAAAATTATGTTCAAAAGCTCTGCCTACTGTTTCCATAGCCACAATGCTCTCAAGACCATGCTCTTTTGCTGCTGTTTTTATCTCTTTACAACCCGCACACGCATAGTGATCCGAAAGAGCAATTGCACCGTAACCCATTTCTTTTGCTTTTATAACAAGTTCTGTCGGGGTGAGCACACCATCAGAATAGATTGAGTGAAGATGTAAATTGGCATATTTCATTTTTTGAACCTCACTTTTTTATTTTATTATACTTATACTTGAAAGATAAAACAAGTTATATTATAATAAATTAACTATATTTTTGGGAGAAAAGACAAAATGAATCAGTTATATGACTATCACATTCATTCAATCTACTGTGATGGCAAAGACACACCCGAAGAAATGGTGATTACTGCCATTGAAAAAGGGTTTAAAATACTCGGATTTTCAAGCCACAAATATTATGAGGGTGACGAAAATAACATACCCGATTACTGTGTTGAAGTAAACAGACTTAAAGAAAAATATAAAAATGATATTGAAATTTTACTGGGTATTGAGCAGGACTATTTTTCAACAGAGCCGACAAACAAGTTTGACTACGTTATAGGGTCGGTACACTATCTCAAGGAAAAAGACGAAACGCAACTTATTGACCTTGAAATAAGTATTGTTGAAGATATCATAAATAACTGTTATGGAGGTAACTATTCGCTGTTTGCAAAAGATTATTTTGCGCTTGTAGGCGATGTTGTAAACAAGACGGGGGCTGACATAATAGGTCATTTTGACCTTTGCACAAAGTACAAAAACAGAATTAATCTGCCGCGTGACGAAGTATATTATAAAGCGGCATTTGAAGCAATTGAACAGCTTATACCCTACAAAAAGCCGTTTGAAATAAACTTTGGTGCAATAGCAAGAGGCTATCGCAATTCGCCCTATCCCGACAAAATTATTTTAAAAGAAATCAAGCGCCGCGGCGGTGAAATTATTTTTAACAGCGACTGTCACGACCGAGAAAAACTCGGACTTAACTATGATATCGCAGTAGCGCATGCAAAGGATTGCGGTTTTGAATACCGCGTTATACTCACTAAAGACGGAAAAAAACAGGTAGATTTTTAATCTACCTGTTTTTTCTATTCTATTGTGGCAAATATGCCTTCGCCCTGTTTGAGTTCAACTGTGTAAACACCGTTTTGTGCGGTGATAACCTCGGGATTACCCTCGCGGTAAACTGTGATTTTACCGTCAGCTTTAAATTTAACAGTGCCTGTTTTGGGAGTTTGGAAATCCTGCATATTCACAAACGTAAATGCGTGTCCCTTGCCCTCAATTTTTTCAAAGCAACCGACAAGAAGCGGGATATCAGCCGACACGTCGGTAATTGCATCAAAATCGGTGTAAGGTGTATTCATTTCGAGATAAGGTGTTGTCTCGGGGTCTGAATTTACATTGAATGCACCCAGGTTTTTGTATGATACAAAGAGGTCCGAAATCTTTTTAAGACCGAGTGCCATATCCTTTGAATCATAGTAAAGCTGTGTATTTTCACCACGGAAGTCTATCATTGCATAATCATGGCCGGGTCGTGCACCGAATACGTAGTAGAGGAAGTTTGTGGTGCCGTATGAAAGGCAAGTATATGCCTGCCATTTGAGTTCATCACCTGTAACGGCTCGGGTGTTTCTGCTCCATGTACAGCTTTGGAGACAAATCCACAGTTCTCTGTTTGATTTGCGTGCTGCATTTGCCGCAAATTCAATATTTTTAACGTAGTCAGCGTAGTTGTACTTGATATGCTTTAAGGGGTACATATCGGGGTATTCAGGGTCGGGACGGCACTTACATGGGTAGATATCAACACAGATATAGTGAGTATCAATAAGGCGAACATACTCTGAAAGATACTGTTCGTAAATATTAGTGTCGATATCATAGTACTCTATAGGTGCAGCCCACGCGCCACCCTTTAACTGTTGCTCGTTTGCATAGAGCGGCAAAAGATTGATAAAAGCAAATTTGTCGGGGTATCTTTTGTTAAATTTGTCTACTTCTTCTCCAAGCACCTCAAAAAGCGACATTCCCGGCTCGTCTATGTACGAATATGAAACATAGCCCGGTTCGTCTTTATAGAACATAAGGTCTTCTTTATCGAAATCAAGGACTGTGCCGCCGTTTATAATAAGGTTTGTTTTGGGGTCGTCAACCGCAAAGTCGATGCCGTATTTTGAAAACCAAGACATAAACTCGGGGGTTATTTTATCATCATCAATAAGTTTGAACTCCAAAACCGCAAAGTCAACACCTGCCTCTGCAAGTTCCTTTACGTGTCTTTCATCGGGATGCGAAATCGGTGCATAGGCACCGATGCGGATGCGTTTTTCTTTGCTCATTTTAATCAACCTTTACCTTCACAACTATCTTTTTAACGTCCATAGGCTCACCGTCTGCACAGCCCGGAAGATGAACATCACTCGGGAAAAGCACTACAAACTCGCCGTCTGTGATTTTGACGGGCTGTGTATCGCACTCGTAGAGGCAATAGTCGTTTTCGGGCTTTTCCTCGGTGGGTTTGCCGCAGTTTTCGATGGGGGCAACGCCCACGATTTCTTTACCCGACACCATAAACTGAATGTCGATATATTTTTTGTGTGCCTCTGAAATTGTTGAGCCAACACGTGTTGTATAGTTTTGTACCATAAAGTAGATATTGTCACCGTCAAATTCGTGTCTGCCTGCTTCGAGAACTGAAAAATCGGTTTCCTTAAGCATTTTAAGAGCGGTGTACACTCTACCCATTGTTTTGTAGTTGTCAATGTTTTTTAAAGTATCGTAAATCATAGTTTTCTCTCCTTTTTTGTTATGGTAACATTATTAATATTAAAATGCAATCGTTTTTTAAAAATATTTTTTTATTACGTGCCACGCTTCGATAAGACGGTCTAAATTCCACGCAGCATTGGCAGGCGAAGTTGACGGAAGACAGATTGCATCATATCCAACAACATTCTTTATGTACATATTATAATATTTATCAGACGTTTTGCCATTTGTGAATATAGCCTTGATATCAGCAGATTTTAAGATTATGCCAATGTCATTTGGAATGACGTTTTTTATACTGCTATCAGACGAACCCACAATTTCACAGCTTTTTATTGAGTCCCAAAGCGCTATATTATGGGAGAGCAAAAACTCTTTTTTATCAGCAATTGTTTCGGGTGTTTTTTCGCCAAACACGGCCGAAATCACCTTCCAGAATCTGTTTTGCGGATGGCCATAAAAGAAATTCTGTTCACGCGATTTAACCGACGGAAAGCTGCCGAGTATCAGTATTTTTGAATTTTTATCATAAAGCGGTCCAAAAGGGTGTGATATCATTTTGCACTCCTTGACATAAAGTTTATTTTATTATATACTACTACAAACAAAAAAGGAATAGTATATTGGAAATTAAGCTATCAGATCATTTTACATATAAAAAACTGCTAAAGTTTACCGTGCCGTCAATTGCGATGATGATTTTTACATCTATCTACGGCGTGGTAGACGGTTTTTTTGTGTCTAATTTTGTAGGCAAGACTCCATTTGCGGCACTAAACTACATTATGCCGTTTATTATGATGCTGAGTACAGTTGGATTTATGTTTGGCACGGGCGGAAGTGCGCTTGTTTCAAAAACGATGGGTGAAGGCGATATGCCGAAGGCAAAGGAATACTTTTCGCTGTTTGTTTATGCGCCGATTGTGATAAGTGCGATTTTAGCGGCATTTGGCATTATTTTTTTACCGCAGATTGCAACTCTTATAGGTGCAGACAGCGAGATGCTGGGTTACTGCGTTACTTATGGCAGAATCCTTTTGTGCGCCCTCCCCTTCTTTACGTTACAGATGGAGTTCCAAACGTTTTTTGTAACGGCGGAAAAACCACAGTTGGGGTTTTGGGTTACGATTATTGCGGGCGTTACAAATATGGTGCTTGACGCGTTATTTATCGCGGTATTCAGATGGGGGCTCGCGGGAGCCGCTCTTGCTACCGCAATAGCACAAACGGTTGGCGGGGTCATTCCTATAATTTATTTTTCGTTAAAAAATTCAAGTCTTTTACGGTTGTGCAAAACAAAATACGACGGACGAGCGATGTTACAGGCGACCACAAACGGTTTTTCGGAACTTTTAAATAACATTTCTATGTCGATTGTGGGAATGTTATTCAACGTTCAACTTATGAAGTATGCGGGACAAAACGGCGTGGCGGCATACGGCACAATTATGTATATTGATATGATATTTTTTGCAACGTTCATCGGGTATTCTATCGGAACCGCGCCGGTTATCAGTTTTCACTATGGAGCAACAAATCACAAGGAACTTAAAAGTCTTCTTAAAAAGAGTCTAGTTATTATGGCGATGTTCGGCGGGGCGATGTGTTTTTTGGCAGAGTTAGCTTCAAGGCCACTTGCAATGATTTTTTCAAGCTACGACAAAGAACTATTGGATATGACGATACACGCGTTCAGGATTTATTCGACGTCGTTTTTGATTATCGGTATTCCGATTTTTGCATCTTCGTTTTTCACAGCGCTCAACAACGGTTTTATTTCGGCGGCGATTTCGTTTTTGAGGGCGGTTGTGTTTGAGGTTATTGCGATTTTGACTCTACCCTTGATAATGGGTGTTGACGGACTGTGGTGGTCGATTGTTTTTGCAAGAGTTATGGCGGTTTTTGCGTCCGTTGTATTCCTTATTACAAATAAAAAGAAATATAAATACTAAAAAAATCCTCCCTGATGGGAGGACTTTTTTTATTTGTGTTTTCCTTTTTGACGAAGGAGATTTAAAACTGTATCTACATTATTACAGGTGATAAGCGTTGCACCGCGTTCAATTGCCATATCGACTGTTCTTTCATCTTTTACACAGGCACCTGCCCAACCCTCGATACCGAGTTCGTGAAGTTTATCAAAATCGGCTTTTTCTGCCATATTTACGTCAGAATCGGGATTAGTGCGAAACATACATGCACAATAGGCATATTCGTACGGGTCGCGAGTAAGTTTGCCAAGATGTGTAAGTGGATAGAAAATATGCTGTTTATATTTTCTTCTATATTTCTCGTTAATATATTCGTGAAGCGGTCCGCTGAAGGTATTGAGAATGATACGCTCACCAAAGCCGTATTGCTCGACGATCTCTACAACTTTATCACAAACAGAAAAAGCAATTTCTTCGCCCACCTTTTCCGGATACTCTTTAAGTTCAAGATCTAGTGTCATTGTGGGGTGATTTTTTACAAGTTCCATAAGTTCAACAAAGGTTGGAACGTGTTCACCATCACCTGCATCGAGTTTTTGTAGTTCTTCGAGTGTAAAGTCGCAAACCTTGCCACTTCCGTTTGTTGTTCTGTCAACAGTTGGGTCGTGAATGAGAACAAGCTGACCGTCTTTTGTAACGCGGACATCTGTTTCAATCTGGTCAACACCCACTTCAAGTGCCGCCTTAAAGGCTGACATTGTGTTTTCGGGGTAGTCACTTGAAAAACCGCGATGTGCGGCAACCCAGATATTGTCTTTGCTTTGAGTCCAATAGACCATCAGTTTAATCCCTCGCAGATGTTTGTTGTAATCTGGTCAACACCCATTGCGGCAAGTCTTTCTGCCTCGTCCTTATCGTCAACCGTCCACACGTTTACAACAAGATTGTTTTGGTGCATAAAATCGATAATTTCCTGTGTGACACCCATATAGTTAATATCAAGGCTAAAGCCGTTCTTTACAAGTTCAGAAAGATTTTCAAGTGAGATTTCTCTGCACAAAAACTGCATTGTTGCCTCGGGGTAAACTGCCTTAAGGTCGGTTAAGTTCTTCCAGTCGAATGCAATAAATATAATGCTTTCTAAATAGTCCTCAGCTTTGATTGCTTCAACAAGTCTTTTAAGGTTTTCTTTACCGAAGTAGCCTTTAAGTTCGAGTACACACACCTTTTCGTAGGTTTTACAGATGCGTACGTATTCCGTAATGGTTGAAACACGAAGGTCATATCTGTCTTTTGTTTCATTATTTTTCTCGTAAAGTGTTATTGAACGAAGCATAGGAAGGGTTGATTCCTCGATGACAAGTGAACTGCCCGATACACGTTCCATACTGCTATCGTGAGCAACAATGAACTCGCCATCCATTGCAACGTGAATGTCGGTTTCAATACCAAAGTAACTGCGGTTACCTGCGGCAATAAATGCGGCGTTTGTGTTTTCGCGTTCTATTCCGCTAAGGCCTCTGTGGGCTACTACCTTAGTAGATTTATTTTCAAATTTTGTTGTATTCATTATATATCACCTCGGTTTTATTTTAGCACCGTGTAAAAATTTAGTCAATAAAAAAAGCCGTGATTATCACGGCTTTTTTATATGTATTAGTTAAAGGGGTTTGCTGCTTCGTCACAGATAACTGTTACGTTCTGATGGAACTGTAAGATTGAACCGGGAACTTCGGGAGTTACAGGTCCAAAGAGGCATTTTTTAAGGATTTCTTTCTTGTCTGCGCCTGTTACAACCATAACAATCTTTTTAGCAGCCATAATTGTACCGATACCCATTGAAAATGCGTATTTCGGAACGTCATCAGCTGAATCAAAGAAACGCTTATTAGCGTCGATTGTCATATCTGTGAGCTTTTCTTTATGTGTCATAATCGGGAAATGATCGCCGGGCTCGTTAAAGCCGATATGACCGTCGTGACCGATACCGAGGAGCTGAACGTCAACGCCGCCCCACTCTTCGATTTTTTCTTCATAAGCTTTGCACATTGCATCGCCGTCCTCTGCAAGACCGTCGGGAACAATTGTGTTCTCGGGGCAGATACCGATGTGGTCAAAGAGGTTATCCTGCATAAATTTGCGGTAGCTCTGGTCGTGTGTGGGCTCGAGACCTACGTACTCGTCAAGGTTTGCTGAACGAACACGTGAAAAGTCGATTTTACCCTCTTTTTCAAGAGCAATAAGTTCACGGTAAAGCGGCAGTGGTGTTGAACCTGTAGCAAGACCGATTACACAAGCGGGTTTTTGAGCAATTGCTGCCTGAAATTCGTTTGCAGCAAGTTTTCCTGCTTCATCAGCAGTTTTAGCAACTAAAATTCTGGGATGAATCATCTTTATTTCCTCCATTAAAAGATAAGAGTTTTATCAATCTGCGCGATATAAAGGGAAATATCGCCTCTTGTAACTTCCGTTACGCTGTCCCATAGCCCAAGTGAGTCGTTTTGCCTTTCGGGCAGGTGAACGAGGACAATATATTTTGCACCCGTCGATTTTGTCTTTTGCCACGCTGACGGAGTAATTGCATAAGCATACGGCACAACAAGTACGTCAGGCGGCGGACAATCACTCATACTATCAAGACAGATGGGTGATGCATCGCCCATAAACCAAACGGTTTTTGTGCCACACACGCAAAAACTCCCGTGCACGATATCGGTTTTACCAATATGGCGGGTAGGCACAGACAAAAGTCGGATATTTTTATATTCTGCGCTATTATGGTTCACAGACCCGTAAATTACGGGTCTGTGGGTATTTGATACATATTTATCTGCATAGTCACTGTCAAAATGATCGTCGTGCAGATGGGTAAACGCAACAATATCGGGAAAGTGATCAGTAAGCCGTGTCTTTATATACGGCGGTGTTTTTATATAAGGATGGACCTCACCGCAAACACCATCAAGCAAGACGCTGACACCGTCAAGTTCCAATAATACTCCTGCGTTTGAAGTTCGGGTTATTTTCAATTATACACCCTGTTTTGCGCGGCGGATGCTCTCTGACTCTGTGCAACCGTTCTCAACAACGTGACCGTTAAGGGGAACGAGTTTTTCATGGATTGCATCAAGAATCCAACCAGCCTGCGGGAAGAAGAATTCGTCGAATTCGAAGGGAGGTGTGATCCAGTTACGTGCGCCAACAACAACGGGCGGTGCATCGAGATCATCGAAGCAAAGCTCTGTGATGTTCTTAGCAACGTCGTTAAGGAATGAACCACGAACACAAGCGTCTGATACGAGAACAACTCTGCCTGTCTTACGAACTGATTCAACGATCTTTGTATAATCAAGCGGAACGAGTGAATGGATGTTGATGATATCTGCTTCCATTCCGTATTTTTCTGAAAGTGTCTTTGCAGCGTCAACAGCGCGATAGAGTGCAGCACCAACTGTGAGGATTGTGATATCCTTACCGTCGCGAACTTTGTTAACATCGCCGAATTCGATTTCGTAACGCTCTGCAGGAACGCCGCCCTCATGGAACTGCTCACCTACGTCGTAAATTCTCTGGCTTTCAAAGAATACAACAGGGTCAGTACCGCGAAGTGCTGATTCCATAAGACCTTTAGCTTCCCAAGGTGTTGCGGGGAAGCAAACTTTAAGACCGGGGATATGAGCACAAAGTGCTGTCCAGTCCTGTGAATGCTGTGCACCGTATTTTGAACCAACAGAAACACGGAGAACAACGGGCATCTTGAGGATACCTGCTGACATTGCCTGCCATTTTGACATCTCGTTAAAGATTTCGTCACCTGCACAACCGATAAAGTCAGCGTACATAAGCTCAACGAGAGCACGTCCGCCTGATACAGCGTAACCAACAGCTGTGCCTACGATTGCAGCCTCTGCGATGGGTGAGTTGAAGAGACGGCAGTGCGGGAATGCATCCATCATACCACGGTATACTGCGAATGCACCGCCCCAGTCACGACAGTCTTCACCGTAAGCGATAAGGGTGGGATCTTCATAGAAGCGGTCATAGATAACTTCTGAAAGTGCGTCACGGAGGTTAAAGAGCTTCATCTTTGAAACGGGTTTGCCGTTAACGATGGGGCTACGCTCTTTCTCTTTGAGTTTCTTATATGCAGGAACTTCGTTAAGAGGCATATTTACTTCGGGTTCACGGTCGTCAAGTTTGTCAATCTTCTCATTTGAGAACATAAGACGCTCAACAACTGCGGGATCAGCCTTGAAATCAACATAGGGGCTGATTGAAGGATCTGAAGCTGCTTTACAGATCATTGTCATACGCTCTGCTGTCTCTTTGAGGATGTCGTCAAGTTTTGTATCGCCTGCAACACCTGCATCTACGAGGCCTTTGCGGTATGTGATGATCGGATCAACCTCACGCCATGCATCGATCTCCTCTTTGGTACGATATGCGTTCTGGTCTGATGTTGAGTGACCTGAGAAACGGTATGTAAGAGTATCAAGAAGAACGGGGCCTTCGCCTGCGCGGAGGATTTTGAGTTTTCTTTCCATAGCGTCGATAACTGCAAGAGGATTGAAGCCGTCGATACGCTCTGCATGGAACTGAGTGGGGCTAACACCTGAGCCGATACGAGCGAGCATATCGTAACCCATTGTTTCGCCGCGGGTCTGGTCGCCCATACCGTATGAGTTATTGAATACGTTGTAAAGAATGGGCATACCGCCGTTGTGGCTTTCCCAAAGTGTGTGGAACTGGTCCATAGCAGCAAAGTTCATTGCTTCCCATACAGGACCACGAGCCATTGAACCGTCACCTGAGTTACAAACAACGATACCCTGTTTGCCGTTAATTTTCTTAAAGAGAGCAGCACCTGTTGCGATAGCTGCAGAACCGCCAACGATAGCGTTGTTGGGGTATACACCGAAGGGAAGGAAGAATGCGTGCATTGAGCCGCCCATACCCTTATGGAAGCCTGTGTCACGGGCAAAGATTTCTGAAAGTGTACCGTAAAGGATAAAGCGGATTGCAAGTTCCTTAACGTCGCTTACAGGACCGAGTTTTTCGGTAGCACGAAGAGCTGAACCGCCAAGGAAGCCCTCCATGATTGTCATAAGTTCCTGCTCACTTAACTTGTGAATACAAGAAAGAGCTTTTGCAAGAATTTCTGAATGGCTACGGTGTGAACCGAACGAAAAGTCGTTCTGGTCGAGAAGGTATGCCTGACCTACAGCAGCTGCTTCCTGTCCGATTGAAAGATGAGCAGGACCGGGGTAGGTTGTTTCGATACCGTTGTAAAGACCCTGTGTTTTGATCTGGTTGAGCATTGACTCAAACTCACGAAGAACTGTGATATCGCGATAGATACGAACAAGATCATCGTCTGAATAGCGTTTACGCTCTTCTTTTATTGTTTTGTTGTAGACATTAACAGGAATGTCTTCAAAAGTGATTTTGCCTGCGGCACGGGTTTCGGCCGGGTCAACAAATAAACTCTTAGGCATTTTTTATTTCCTCCCTATATATGAAATATTGCTTCACGAATAATTTCTGCAACTGTGGGATGCGGGAACACGAGCTTTTGTAAACGGCTGGGTGTGAGCTCTGTGTCAATCATCATTGTTGCAGTCATAATAATTTCCGATGCGTATGAACCAACCATATGGCAACCTACAAGGCGCTTTTTGTCGGTATCAACAACGAGCTTGATAAAGCCCTTGCCGCCCTCGGTTTCTGCAAGATAACGGCCTGCATAAGACATAGGAAGTTTAATTTCTTTAACTTTCATGCCTTTTTTCTCTGCATCGTCCTTGCTGTAGCCTACGCTTGCAACCTCGGGGTCTGTATATATAACTGACGGAACAACGTCATAACGCATCTCATCAGCTTTTCCGAGCATATGGTTAACTGCAACCTCTGCTTCTCTGTAAGCAGTATGAGCAAGCATAAGTTTGCCGTTGCAGTCGCCGATTGCGTATACGCCTGAAACATTTGTGCAGAGGTGACGGTCGGTAACGATTGCCGCACGGTCCATCTCAAGTTGTAATGTTTCAATGCCGATGCCTGCTGTCGAAGGTTTTCTGCCTGCCGAGAGAAGCACCTTATCACAAGCGAGTTCTTTTTTCTCGCCGTTTTCTTCATAAATTACGCTGTTTGTTTTAACTTCCAAAACCTTGCAAGAGAGTTTGAACTCCATACCGCGTTTTGTAAACGAATCAGAAAGCACCTTACAAATCTCGGGATCGGTAGCACCTGCGATTTTGGGCATCATCTCAATAACCGTAACCTTGGTGCCTACGCTTGCAAAGTAATAAGCCATTTCAAGACCGATAACACCGCCGCCGATAACTACGAGTTCCTTGGGAAGTGTTTTTTCATCAAGAACTTCACGGTTTGTTACAACAAAGCCAGACTCGATACCCTCTTTAAGACCAGGTACAGGGGGAACAACTGTTTCTGAACCTGATGCGATAACGAGGCGTGTGCCAACGTATGTTTTGCCGTCAGCCTCAACTGCAAAGCCGTTTGATTCGCGGCCTTTAACAACGCCGTTTGCTTCAACAACCGTTACTTTGTTTGCTTTCATTGTTGCACCAACGCCTGAAACAAGAGTTTTAACAACCTTGTTTTTTCTGTCGATAACTTTTGCATGGTCGTAAGTTACACCTGTAGCGGTTACGCCAAAAGCTTCGCTCTCTTTTGCGTGGCGGTACATTTTAGATGAATTGAGAAGTGTTTTTGTAGGGATACAACCCTCGTTAAGACAAGTGCCGCCGAGTGCTTTCTTTTCAAAAACAGCAACCTTCATACCGTTCTGAGCAGCACGCTCTGCGCAAAGGTAGCCGCCGGGGCCGCCGCCGAGAACTAATAAATCAAAATTTTCCATTGTTATACTCTCCTATTTAGCGAGAAGAACTGTAAAATTCTCAAGATTGTTACAAAGTTCTTTCTGGAAGCGTGCGGCAGGTGTGCCATCAACAGCGCGATGGTCATATGTAAGACTGAGACCCATTGCTGAGTAGAGCTGAATTGAACCGTCTGCGCCGCGTTTTACGCGCTCAATTGTACCGCACACGCCGAGGATACCGGTCTGAGGCGGATTGATAACAGGTGTGAATGATTCAACACCGAGGTTACCGAGGTTTGAAACTGTGAATGACGCACCTGTGAGTTTGTCGGGGCTGATGTTACCCTCGCGGCACTCTGCTGCGAGCTGTTTAACAGCCTTTGAAATCTCGAGAAGGCTCATTTCGTCTGCGTGGTGAATGGTAGGAACCATAAGACCGCGGGGTGTGTCAACTGCAACACCGAGGTTAACATGCTTGAAAAGACGGATGTTGTTATCATCAAGCATATTTGCGTTAAGGTCGGGGTGGTTTAACAGTGTTCTTGAAACAGCGTAAAGAATGATATCGCCGAGAGTGATACCTGCGCAGTCACCCTCTGATGCCTTAAGCTGTTTTCTGTATGCAAGGATTTGTGTTGCATCGAATGATGTGTTGTGTGTGAGCTGTGCCATTGTTGAAAGCGATGTATGCATCGATTTGCTGATAGCACGGCGGATACCGCTGAATTTTACGTCCTCGTATTCTGCTTCTGGTGCTACGGGGGCTGCGGCTGCTGCTGCGGGAGCCTCTGCCTTTGCAACTACAGGGTTATCCATAAGTGTTCTTACGTCACGCTCAATAATACGGCCGTTAGGACCTGTGGGGGTTGCAAGTGATGCATCCACGCCTGCGCGCTCTGCAAGTTTTTTAGCTCTGGGTGAAATAGCAACTTTTCCTGTTGTTGAAACTGTTGCTTCAGCCACTACAGGTGTTGCTATGGGAGCTTCCTCTGCTACGGGAGCAGGAGTTGCTTGTTCTGCTACAGGAGCTGCGTCGCCCGAAGGACGAAGAGCTGAGCAATCCTCACCGGG
>JAZKZG010000083.1:0-3494 GCA_045612565.1 Eubacteriales bacterium | reverse complement strand
TTGTAATTATCAGGAATGTTCATAACCTCGCGAAGAAGGCTTTCTGCTTCTTTGATGATATCATCGTATACCTTTGAACGATGGCTCATCTCCATAACAGACATACCCGAACCGTTGTAGTTGAGCATCTCGTCACGTGCTTTTTCAAGAACTGATACGGGAAGCATTGAAGGTCCCGCCGAGAAATTGTAAATTCTGTCGTACATTGTATATTCTCCTAACAAATAATATTTATGGTACTAGTATAAACCCATAATTTTAATAACGCAATAGGTTTTTTATAATTTATATATTTTTTGGGCAAATAAAAAAGCCACAACCCGTTGGGTTGTGGCTTTGTGGCGGAGAGAGTGGGATTCACCGTACACCTTCGGTGAACTTTCGGCTTGCCGACCCAAAGACTTTGCCTTTGGGTCCCCGTCTTCGCCCCATCCGACTACAAAACAGTCCACAGGACTATTTTGCTTTACGTCGTCTGCCCTCTCGGGTTCGAATCCCATATAAAAAAAACCACAACCCGTTGGGTTGTGGTTTTGTGGCGGAGAGAGTGGGATTCGAACCCACGGACCCTTGCGAGTCGACGGTTTTCAAGACCGTTCCGTTATGACCACTTCGGTATCTCTCCAAATGCCTAAATATCTTAACACACAAAATTTACTTTGTCAATAGCATTTTTAAATTTAATGCATAAGTTTTTTTACTTTACACAAAATATTGTAAACAATTAAGGAGGAAATATAATGGCAGAAAGCAGATTTTACATTTGTAAACATTGTAAGAACATTGTAGGACTTATTCACGGCAAGGGCGAGGCCCTTTTTTGTTGTCATGAAAGAATGACGCATCTCGAACCAAGAAACGAACAAGAGTGGGAAGAAAAACACGGGCCAAAAGTAACGGTAGACAGTAATAAGGTGATTGTTGACGTCGGTCATATTCCGCACCCGATGACCGATGAACACAAAATAAGCTGGATTTACATTCAGACCGACAGAGGCGGACATAGAAAGTGCCTTGAAGGCGGAGACGACCCATCGGCAACATTTTTGCTTTGTGATGAAAAACCCGAAGCCGCCTTTGCATACTGCAATATGCACGGTCTGTGGAAAACCGAAATTAATAGCACTTGTAAAAAGTAATATTATTTGTTATAATAGCCGTAGTTTTTATACTATGGCTATTATTTTTGGAGTGATTTTATGACAATACGCAAAGCAACCGAAAAAGACATCGACAGTATGATGCCCGTATACAGACGGGCAAAAGAACTTATGGACGAGTCAGGCAATCCTACGCAGTGGCGCGTCGGATTCCCTACCCGCGATATGATACTTATGGACATCGCATCGGGATGTTCTTATGTAATTGAAGAAAACGGCAGAATATGTGCCGCGTTCTTTTACAGAGAGTGGGAAGACCCCACCTACAAAGTGATTGACGGCGCGTGGAAAAACTCCTTCCCCTATGGAGTTATTCACCGCGTGGCATCCGACGGCACTGTAAGGGGCGTTATGAACGCGCTTGTTGGCTTTTGCAAAGAAAAATGCCGCAACTTAAAATGTGACACACACGAGGATAACAAAATTATGCAACACCTTTTAGAAAAGCACGGATTTGAAAAATGCGGCATAATCTATGTGCGCGATCACAGTCCGCGTATTGCATATCAATGGAGTGAAGCATAATGAACGCAAAAATTTCTATGGTACTGTCAATGCTCATCTTTGGCACGGTCGGTATCTTTGTAAAATTTATAAATATGCCTGCAGGACTTATCGCGATGACGCGCGGGTTCACAGGTATGCTTGTCATCTTTGCGGTAATGAGGCTGACACGTCAGAAAATCAACTTTTTTGCAATAAAAGAAAAGTTTTTACTGCTCATTTTATCGGGTGCAGTAATGGGCTTTAACTGGATACTGCTGTTTGAAAGCTACAACTACACCACAGTTGCGGTAGCAACCGTGTGCTACTATATGGCGCCGATTTTTGTAATAATTGCATCACCTTTTATTTTAAAAGAACGCTTAACCACAAAAAAGATTGCCTGCGTAGGCGTAGCACTTATCGGCAGTGTGCTTGTATCGGGTGTTTTAAAGACCGGTGTTTCGGGACTGAGGGGTATTTTCCTTGCGCTCGGTGCGGCGGCGCTGTATGCAACGGTTGTTGTTATAAACAAGTTTCTTGCCGACCTTTCCGCTTATGAAAAAACGGTGGTACAACTCGGTGCGGCGGCGGTAACTGTTGCACCCTATGCCCTGTATACAATGGGTGATCTTAAATTTAATGATACGTCTGTTTTTTTGCTTATTATAGTTGGCATTGTACATACAGGACTTGCGTACACGATGTATTTTGGCGCAATCCCCGAACTCAAAGCACAAACTGTAGCAATTCTCAGCTACATTGACCCGTCGAGTGCGGTTTTGCTTTCGGCAATCATTTTAAAAGAAAAAATAACCCTGCTTGAACTTTTGGGAGCAATACTCATAATCGGTGCGGCGTTTGTAAGCGAAGTACAGTTTAAAAAACAAAAAACGCAAATTTCTTGACAAATATAATTTAATTTGATATATTATTTTGAGTACATAATTTAAAAACTGTGAACGGGATTTTAGTAAATGCTCGGGAAACAACAAAAGAGAGCAACCGCACGGCTGTAACGGTTGCAATGCCCCTTGTTTTGAATTTCGCTCCCGCGAGTTGCCTTTATTTTAGGCTGTAGGTGCTGCATTAAAGCACGACCAAAGCGGCAATTTATATTGCAATTTGAGTGGTACCGCGGAAATTTTTTCGTCTCATACGTATGTGTGGGACGATTTTTTATTATTACAAGTTGGAGGCTGTAATGAACGAACAGATTGTAAGTCTTAGAGAAAAATTCGAAGACGAACTTGCAAAAACAACAAATATGCAGGAGCTTGACGCAATCCGCGTAGCTTACCTTGGCAAAAAAGGCTCGATTACCGACCTGCTCAAAGGGATGAAGGATCTTCCTAATGAGGAGAAAAAGACATTCGGTCAGGATGTCAACACATTTAAAACGGAAGCAAACGAAAAAATCGGCAAAAGACTCACCGAACTCAAAGAAGCAGAGATTTTAAAAGAAATCCAATCAATGCCCGAATTTGACCTTTCGATGCCCGCCGACCTTTCACGCGGCTCGTACCACCCCATAACACTCGTTCAGCGCGAGTGTGAGCGCGTGTTCAAGTCAATGGGCTTTGTGGTAGAGGACTACAGCGAAATCGTAAGCGATTACGAGTGCTTTGAAGCGTTAAATATACCCAAGCACCACCCCGCACGTGATATGCAGGATACCTACTATCTCGACAATGCGCAGTTACTTAAAACGCACACCTCTGCTGCACAAAACTTCATTTATAAAAAATACAGAAAAGACCTTATTGAAAACAACATTCCGATAAAAGCTGTTTTCCCCGGAAGATGCTTTAGAAACGAGGCAACCGACGCATGCCACGAAAACACCTTCTT
>JAZKZG010000082.1:0-14738 GCA_045612565.1 Eubacteriales bacterium | reverse complement strand
TTATGTTGATGGTAAAAAGGTAACCGACCTCGTTATCCCCGAGGGTGTAACTGAAATCGGCTACAGAAAATTTGCAGGATACACAGATCTCGTTTCTGTTGTTATTCCCGATAGCGTAACATTCATTGACAGTTATGCATTTTCTGACTGCTTTAATCTCGAGGCAGTTACAATGCCTAAAAACCTCGAATATCTTGGTTGGGGCGTATTCTATAACTCTGACTTTATTCAAAGAGTATACATAAGTGATATCGCATCATGGTGTAGTATCAATTTTGAATATGAGTCAAATCCGGTAAACAAAGGTGCCGATCTTTATGTCGGCGGTAAAAAGGTAACCGACCTTGTTATTGACAAGGGTGTGTCATCAATCAATTATAATACTTTTAAAAATTGCACAAGCCTTGAAACTGTAACTCTTTCGGGCAGTGTGAAAACATTTGGTGACAGCGCATTTGCATATTGCGACAATCTTAAAAAGGTTGTAATCGGTGATGGAGTAAAAGAAATTGGTTCTAACGCATTTTACAGTTGCGGAAGCCTTGAATCTGTTACAATTGCTGACAGTGTAACATATATAGGTTCTTGGGCATTTGAAAGTTGTATAAACCTCAATACAGTTAAAATCGGTAACGGTGTAACAACTATTGGTTACGGTGCATTTTATTACTGTGAAGACCTTGAATCTGTTAATATCCCCAATAGCGTAACATCAATTGAAAACTATGCATTTGAGGGTTGCCATAGTCTTAAAGCAATTAACATTCCTGATAGCGTAACAGATATTGGTTATGGTGCTTTTGAATATTGTACAAACCTTGAAACAATTACAGTTCCTGACGGTGCACAAATCAGTTATAATGCATTTGATTACACTGCTTATTACAATGATGAAAAGAATTGGCAGGACGGTGTGCTTTATATCGGTAACCACCTTATGAAAACAGACAGTAGTTTGTCGGGTGAATATGCAATAAAACCCGGCACTGTTAGTATTATATACGAAGCATTTTCTAATTGTGATATTACTTCAGTTACAATCCCCGACAGTGTAAAAACAGTTGGAAATTATGCCTTTGAACATTGTTATAACCTTGAAACAGTTGTAATCGGCAGTGGTGTAACATCGATTGATTATTATGCATTTTACGATTGTAACAAACTCAAAAATGTGTATGTAAATGACCTTAAATCGTGGTGTGATATTGAATTTGGTTATAATTCGAACCCGCTTTACAAGGGTGCAGACCTTTATGTAAATAACCTGAAGGTAACAAACCTTGTAATTCCCGAAGGTGTAACTTCAATCGGCAACTATGCATTTTACGGTTGCCAAAGCATCACATCAGTTACAATTCCTGCAAGTGTAACCTCAATCGGTGACAGTGCATTTATGAATTGTACAAACCTCGAAACAGTTAATGTTTTGGGCGATGCATCAATCGGTGCAAATTCATTCTACAACACAGCGTTCTATAACAATACAGAAAACTGGGAAAACGGTGTACTCTACATCGGTACACATCTTGTTAAAGCAGACGCTTCGGTTTCGGGTGATTATCAGATAAAACCCGGCACAACAGCAATCGAAGGCAATGCATTCTATGCTTGCGAGGATATCACATCAATCATCATTCCTGATAGCGTAAAAGCAATCGGCGGCGCTGCATTTTCACGTTGTACAGGTATCCAGTCAATTACAATCCCCGAAGGCGTAGAAACAATTGGTTGGAATACATTCAGCGGATGTGAAAACCTTACTTCAATCACGCTTCCAAAGAGCGTAACACAAATCGGCTACGGCGCATTTAGTGATTGTTCAAGTCTTACCGCAATTGAAATCCCCGAAAACGTAACCGAAATAGGTTATTATGCATTTAATGAGTGTAATAATCTCACATCAGTTACACTTCCCGATAGCCTTACAACAATTGGTGAATTTGCATTTGCATACTGTGATAGCCTTACATCAGTTGTAGTTCCAAACAGTGTAACCACACTTGGCAGAGGCGCATTCTATTGGTGTTCTAACCTTGAATCAGTTGCACTTTCTGACAATATCGAATGGCTCGACAGTATTACATTCAACGGCACCAAAGTTTACGAAAACCAGAACAACTGGCAAGACGGCTCAATGTATCTCGGTAACGTTCTTATGAGCGTTGCAGGTGATGTTTCGGGCGACTATCAGGTAAGACCCGGTACCACCATAATCGGTGACCGTGCTTTCTTGGGCTGCCAAAACATTACATCAGTTACACTTCCCGACAGCGTAAAATCAATTGGCAGCAGCGCATTCGGCGGCTGTACAAACCTCACATCAGTTACAATCCCTGACGGCGTAAAATCACTTGGTTACATGGCATTCGGCGGATGTTCAAGCCTCACATCAATTGCAATTCCAAAGAGTGTAACAAGCATTGCTTACTACACATTCTCAGGTTGCTCAAGCCTTGCAACAGTTACTCTTCCCGACAGCATTGAGGAGATAGACCTCTGTGCATTTGAAGGTTGTAGAAATCTTGAGACCGTTAATTATGGCGGTAGCGAGGAAGATCATAATAATATTATGATTTATCCGGGCAATAATAACCTGTCAAATGCAACCTGGGTATATAACTTTGTAGAAGTTCATGTTCATAAATATGACAACGATTGTGACACAACATGTAACACTTGCGGCGAAACAAGAGTGACCGAGCATAAATACGATAACGATTGCGACACAAGCTGTAATGTATGCGGTGCTACAAGAGTAACACAGCACAAGTACGATAACGGTTGCGATACAAGTTGTAACGTATGCGGTGCTACAAGAGTGACACAGCATAAGTATGATAACGGTTGCGACACAAGTTGTAACGTATGCGGTGCTACAAGAGTGACACAGCATAAGTACGATAACGCTTGTGATACAAGTTGTAATGTATGTTCTGCAACACGCAAGACAGAACATAAATACGATAACGCTTGTGATACAAGTTGTAACGTTTGCTCTGCAACACGCAAGACCGAGCATAAATATGACAATGCTTGTGATACAACATGTAATGTATGTTCTGAAACACGCAAAACATCACATAAATATGGTGAGTATGTATCAGACAACAACGCTACAACCGAAAAAGACGGAACAAAAACACGTGTATGCTCTGTTTGCGGACACAAAGATACTGTAACAGATGCAGGAACAAAGGTTGTTATTAAAGACACATCAAAAGTATTTAATGACGTTAAAGTAAAGGGCTGGTACAAAGACTACGTTGACTATTCGGTTGCATACGGTATCTTTACAGGTACAAGCAAAAACGAATTCTCACCGTCAATGAACATCACACGTGCTCAGTTTGTTCAGGTTCTTGCAAACCTCATCGGCGTTGATACCTCTAACCGTAACGTAACAACATCGTTTAAAGACGTACCCGCTAAAAAGTGGTTTACAGCCGCAGTTAAGTGGGCAAGTGAAAACAAGATTGTTAACGGTACAGGCGATGGCAAGTTTGAGCCTAATGCTAACGTAACACGTGAGCAGATGTGCGTAATGCTTGTAAACTTTGCAAAATTCAAGGGCATCACCCTTAAAGAAGCAGAGGCTAAAGAGAATTTTGCAGATAATGCAAAAATCAGTAAGTGGGCAAAGACCGCTGTTTACACCTGCCAGATGGCAGACATCGTAAACGGTAAGGGTGCGGGAGCATTCGATCCTAAGGGTACAGGCACACGTGCTGAAGCATCTGTAATGTTTACAAAATTCCATAAGGATTATTTAGCAAAATAATATTAAACGGGTCGATTAATATCGACCCGTTTTTGTAACCGTTTATGGTTTTGAATACATCTATATAATAGAAGGAGGTAGTAAAATGAAAAAAGTTTGTTTTATTATTGTTTTGTTATTGATTTTTTCTAATTTCGGATGTGTAAAAAAACCGCAAATTGATAAAGACAGTTTTGAGTTTTCGATTATATTTGGTACAAACGGCACAAGCAGTTATAATAGCAAAACGGGAGAACTTATACGCACAAAACACTCTCAGAACAGCGAAAAGTACAGGGGTACTATGTTTTTGTCTGAGCAAAAAACAGATGAAGTAATTGCGCTTATCCAAAGCCTTGATATTCTGTCGTATCCCGACAAATATAATCCAAACAAGAGCGATTATTACGAAACACCTAACGAAACAATAATTCTGACAGTTACAACCAAAGATTTTTCAAAGACAGTAACCTGTGACACTGTGTTTTTTGAACACAAAGGTCACAATAAAAAGGCTCAACGTTTTTTGGATGCGGTTGATGCAATCGAAAAAATAATTACCGAGACTGACGAGTGGAAAGCATTTCCCGAACTTGACTTTGGTTTTATGTAAGTGGTATAATAATCAAAAACATAAGGGGAGTAGTTGAATGAAAGGTATTGTTTTTGATTTAGATAACACACTTTATGACAGATACGGAACAATAAGTGAGTTTTTAACACAGGGCTGGGACCGTGCAAAAAAATATATAAATCCCGCCTATACGCTTGAAATGGCAATTGACCATCTTTTACATACCGAGTCACTGTATGTTCATCACGGCGATTGGTCGGGTGTTTATGACAGACTCATAAAAGAACACTTTTTTAACCGCGATAATATTCCTGAATACCAAAAGTTTTCTGATTTTGCGGCGCGTGGTTTTGAAAATGTGGGAGTAAACTTCCCCGGTATTCATGAGTTTTTGGATGAACTAAAAAAACGCGGCTACAAACTCGCTATTTTGACAAATGCGGCAGACGATAAGTATCAGAATATAAAACTCAATACGCTTGGTATTCGCCACCATTTTGACGAAATTGTAATTTCGGGAGAGTACGCAAGAATGATGACGGGTGACCCCAAACACGAAGACTATAAAAAACCAAACGCAAGTATTTTCCTCTACACTGCAAAAAAACTCGGAATTGACCCGAGTGAGCTTTATTACGTTGGTGACAATCCTAAGTACGACGTTATGGGCGCATATAACGGTGGTTATACACCAATATGGGTTCGCTCACGTTCACCGTGGTCACTCGAAAACAAGTATATCCCCGAGCTTATTGTTGATAACGTAATAGATATTTTAGATATTGTAAAATAAAAAAGACCCAAGCGGGTCTTTTTTTATTTATAAACTGAAGTAGTTTGGTAGAGCTTTTATAAATTCGGCGTCAGTCATTTTATCGATGTCTTTAAGTTCGGGATAAACTTCGGCACGTGCCTGTTTTGCTGTATTAATAAACTCGGTGAGTTTTTTGCATACTTGTTCTTTTGTGAGAGTTTTGGGGTCTTCACCTTTTAAGATGAGGTCAAAACCCGCGGCGGTAAGCACATTGCCCATTTCGTATGCCTCGTGCATACGCTCTAACGTAACACCGCCTGTTATAAATGTGGGGCAATAGTTGAATGTCGGTGCGGCGTGTAGCGATTTTGAAAACGAAAAATCGGGTCCGCACACTTTTATGAATGTGGCGCCTGCAGATATCTGTCGGAGTGCCTCGCCGCTTGTTTCGGCAGTAGGTACAAGAATATGTGTGGCAGTATATTTCTTTATTGTTTCATCGCTGTACGGAAGCATCGACACAAGACCGTCAACATAGGGGGCAACCTCGTCAATTGTTAAAAGCTGAGGATTTTTTTCGCGCATCTGCACTACAATTTTGTCGCAGTCGATTGTACTGCCCACAAGTATTGTAACGCCCTGCATTTTGTCTTTAAGAGTAGGTAAAACGGTGTTTGCGTCGGTACGCCTGAGTGTGTATTCAACAGCGCTGACACCTGCAAGTTTACAGCCTTCAATAAGAGTTTCGGTGTCAAAATCGTCCTTTACAAAAATTGGCATAAAAGCCTGTTCATAGATTTTTCTATAGTCTTTAAAAAGTTTAGCGTTCATTGTTGTCCCTTTCTGTAAGTAATTCTATAATTAAAATAACGTTTCGCATAATGTGATACGGGTCTTTTACAGGCAATGCTACAACCTTGTCCTGAGGTTTTCCTTCGCGGGTGCGTATCTGTATCCACTCTCGGATATTTTTGTCGGGGTTGGGGAATGTGTTATAGGTATAATCAAACACTTTTTTAAATAAATTGAGAAACTCGGCATCATCTGTTTTATCAAACATTAAGAGTGTGGTATAGAGTGCCTCGGAATGTACCCACCACAGTTTACTGCCCCAGTCGTCTTTGACGAGTTTTAACTGTGATTCGTCTTTTGCATCACCGTCTTCGCCGTTCATTGTGCCGTCTACACCAATAAAGTGTAAAAGTCCTCCGAACTCGTTATCCCAGCCTGTTTTGAAGGTGGCTTTTACTACGTTTTGAATTTTATCCCAATATTTATCGGTTCCAAGAAGTGTCTGTGCATCGTACTGGAACCACATATCCTCAATTGTGTGACCGGGGTTTATGTGCTGACCGAAAAGGTTGTCTGCCCACTCTCCGTTTGCATAGGTGAACTCGTGAATAAGCGAGTTTTCATCGCAAAAACGCTCAAAATCAAGCGTGTGGCAGTAGTTGATATTCTCGAGTATTTTGTTTGCATACTCGGGTTCAAAAATCTTTGCTGCGCGGTACAATTCGCAGTTGACGTTTGTGAGTATCATCGGTCGTGCGTGGCTGTCAAATTTTGGTGAAAGCGGGTAGGGGAGTGAGCGGTAGTTTCCTGAGTTGTAGCGTTGCCACACCGATTCGCCGAGAGTTTTTGCAAACTCGTAGCTTTCGCGGTCCCCCGAGGCGACGGCGTACATCGCAAAACCCGCCACTACAAAGCAGTCGGCGGATATACTCATATCAAGTTCTTTGTAGCCGTCGACATACTTGTGAGTGCCATCCTGCTCGGTGAGAAATACACATCTCCAGTCGTCTTTTGCAATAAGCACGTGCTTTATCAAAAAGTCGCGACCTGACTTTGCATAGCGCAAAAACTCCGTCTTTTCACCATCCGAGAACATATCCATCGTGGCAAGTTTTGAAAATGTCCACAAAAATCTGCCCTGTGACCACACGTATTTGTCTTTTGAAACGAGTTTGCTGCCGTCATTTGTAAAGCAGTTGAAATACCCGCCGTACTCGGTATCAAGACAGCGTGGCATCCAGAAATATAATAGGTTTTCTTTAAGTTCATTTTTAAAAAAATCAAGATAATGTTTTGTGTCAAAACTCATTGTTTTTTCTCCTCTTTGGTAAACGCTTTAAGGTCGGCAGATGGGCTTACCCCTGTGCACTTTACGTAATTGCGGTAAAAAACCGAGTAGTCGGCAAATCCGCTTTTTGCAAATGCCGCCGTAACGCTTCGTGTGTTATAAAGTTCGGTTCTTGCAAAAAACACCCGCTTTTTAATAATGTATTCCCAGATACTGCAACCCATAACGCTTTTAAACACACGGTTCATATACGCTTTGTCGCGATAAAACTCATGCTCAAGTGTTTTAAGGCTTATTTTTTTGGTAAGATTTGCATTTATATACTCGGCAATTTGCACTGCGGTGTCGTTCTTTTGGCCGATGTTGCCAAGCGGTGACAGTGAAAATGCACGTGATAAAATAACTTGTACTACTGCATCAAGTGTGGCATCAATCGTTTTTTGGTCGCCTTTGATTTTTTCGATTGCAAGACAGTTTTGTTCAAACCATGCGCGACCTTGCTCATCAAGATAAAAAACGTGGTTACCCGCGCTGTCAGTTGCAATTCTTTTAAATACTGATGGCGAAAACACGTCAACCGAAAGGTTGAACACAATCCGTTCATACGGTATGTTTGCATTTTTTATACTGAGGTGATGTACCTGACCACTTTCGCACAGGATAAGTGTGCCGGGCTTTAACGGATAGGTTGCGCCTTCAACCGTAAAGGTTGCATCGCCTTTGCAAAAATAATATATCTCGTGGGTGTTGTGCGAGTGAAGTTTAAAAAGACTTGTGTCAGGACGTTCTGTTAAATTATGGCCGTAACTTACACAGTCACTTTTGCATTTGAATATTGTGCTGTCACTTATTGCAAACACCTCCTTCGTTCCAAAGTGAATAATAACATATTTTTTTGAATGTAAACAAATTATACTGCCTTTTGTCGCTATTTGCAATATGTTTTCCCATATTTGCAATAGATTTGCAAATATGGTGTGATTATAATAATAGAAAAAGGAGATTTTTAATATGAGAGAGATTATTTCAGATAAACTTAAAACAAATATATATAATACTCGTAACGAGATGGGCAAGGGTGCAGCAGACGATATTGCACTTTGTATAAATGAACTTTTAAAGACTAAAAGTGAAATTAATATGATTTTTGCGGCGGCACCGTCGCAAAACGAAGTTCTTGCAAGTCTTTGTGCCGACAAGACTATTGACTGGACAAAAATAAACGCTTATCATATGGATGAGTATGTGGGACTGCCTGTTGGCGCACCGCAGGCGTTCTCAAACTTTTTGAAGGTTGCGATTTTTGATAAAGTACCCTTTAAATCGGTAAATCTTATCGACCCCACCGCAACCGACCCCAAGGCTGAGTCGGAGCGCTATGCAAAGCTTTTAAAAGAAAACCCCGCTGATATCGTTGTTATGGGCATCGGTGAAAACGGACATATTGCTTTTAATGATCCGCATGTTGCTGACTTTAACGATCCGTCACTTGTAAAGGTGGTTGACCTTGACGACGTTTGCCGTATGCAACAGGTTCACGATGGCTGTTTTGAAAAAATTGACGATGTGCCGAAGTTTGCACTCACTCTTACCGTTCCCGCACTCACAAACCCCGCTTACCGCTTTTGCGTGGTACCCGCAAGCACTAAGGCACAGGCGGTTAAAAACACCGTTACAGGTGAGATAGGAGAATGGTGTCCCGCAACTGTAATGCGTAAAACTGATGGCTCGGTTATGTACTGTGACAAAGATGCGGCGTCGCTGTTATAATAATGAAAAAATACATTACAAACTGTAAAATTGTATCGGACGGTAAAATCACTGACAGCGGAATTGCGGTCCAAAACGGAAAAATAATTGATATTACCGACGTATGCCCCGATGGGTATGAGGTGATTGACCTCGGAGGCGATTATATATCGGCAGGTTTTATTGAACTTCACTGTCACGGCGGTGGCGGTTTTGAGTTTATCGACGGCGACGAGGACGCAGTGCTAAACGCGTGTAAAATTCACGCAGACGGCGGTACGCGGGTGATGTATCCCACAATCTCGGCAACCGATTACGACACGATGTATAAGGCACTCGAAACTATTGAACGCGTAAAAGATAAGGCTCCGCTTTATATCGCAGGTGTACATCTTGAGGGACCATACCTCAATCCCGAAATGTGCGGTGCGCAGGACGACAGTATAATAAGATATCCTGATAAAGACGAGTACACAAAAATAATCGAACGCTTTTCGCATCTTATTGCAAGATGGGACTATGCTCCCGAGCGCGATATGGATAATGAATTTTTGAATTTTCTTTCAAAAAACAATATTGTTGCGTCAAGTGCTCACACGGCGGCAAAATATGACGATATGCAAAGAGCGTATGACGGCGGTAACCGACTTGTAACCCACCTCTATTCGTGTACCTCTACGGTTACGCGCGAAGGTGGTTTCAGAAAACTCGGTGTTATTGAATCAGCATTTTTGAATGACGGAATTTTTGCCGAGGTTATCGGCGACGGCGCACATATCCCGCCCGAACTTATGCGGATGATATTTAAAATAAAGGGCGCCGACAGACTGTGCCTTGTGACCGATGCAATCAGATTTGCAGGGTGCGAGGGCGAAAACGAGTATAACGGCAAAATCCCGTATGTTATTGAAGACGGGGTTGCAAAACTTGCCGACCGCAGTGCGTTTGCAGGCAGTATTGCCACAATGCAAGATATCCTCAAAAAAACGGCGGAAGCAGGAATTTCACTTGCCGATACTGTCACGATGTTAACAAAAACACCTGCAACCGTTATGGGTCTTGAAAACTTCGGTGAGATAAAGACAGGATATAATGCGGTGTTTACCGTGTTTGACAAAAAATTAAACATAAAAAAAGACAAACTCAACTAGAGTTTGTCTTTTTATTTTCGGGGGTCTCACAAAACCGTGGCTTTTGTGGGTGTTTTTTATCCTAACATATCAAGGACTGTATCGTGTACGAGTGTGATAAATGCCTTGTCTGTGGGATAGTCTCTGAATGTGATTTTGTTGCCGTCGGCAAGTTCTGTAAGAAGGTCTTTTACAGCATCTTTGCCGATTTTTGCTTCAAGCGCTTTAAGAAGCATTCTGTCCTGAATACCATCGTAGAACACAACAGTTCTTAGTGACTCGATTGCGCCGTTTTTGTATGGATATACTGAGAATGTATCGCCTGCGGGCCACGAATTGTCACCGTCTGTTATCTGATATGGGTCGATTTTATATTTCGAGCGTTCGCTGAAGTAGAAGTTATAACCCCACTGTAAAAAGCCTACGATGTCGTTTGCATACATCTGTATACCGATAACACGTGTACGCCATGAGGGCATTGCCAAAAATCTGTTTGAGTAGTTGTTGCCAACAGGACCGCAGCAATAGTATGTCCAACGCTCGTTGATGTCCTCTTCCATAAACGGATCAATATGACCTGTTGAGCAAACGGGAATATCAACAAGACCTGTTTTGTAAAACTCGATATTTGAAAGCGCGTCCATAATCTTAAAGTCTTTAAGATAGGGTGAGATAAACTCACGCGCCTTGCGATAGTTTTCAAGGTCGGGCGCTTCGGGCTTTGCTGACGGCTCGTCAGAAATGTGGAAATAGCACTTTTCTGCAAGACCAAGGTCTTTTAAGTGTGATGTGAGAGCAGGTAAAAACTGTGACAAAAAGTTTTTGTACATATCTCCGTGAGCATCAACGTGCCAACCGAACAGTTTTTTGTCCTCGCCATCCTCGTTTACAACAATCTTGGGACAGTTTGTAACACCCCACTGTGTGTAAAGATGTGACATTTCAAAATACTCGATGCCGTATTTTCTGCAGAGCTTGAACCATTTGTCAAGGAGTGTAAAGTCGAACTCGTATTTTTCGCCCGTCTTTTTAACGCCAACAAGCTGCATTGTGGGACGCTCACCGCCAACCGCAGTATCAAGGGGAGGTGTGAACATTGGTGTAAGGAGCATTGTGATACCTGTTCTTGCGGCAGTTTTAATAAACTGCTCAATAAGTACCCAGTGCTTTTTGCTCATCATCGGCACGTCAAAGTACGATGCAATACTGTCGCAGTGGAACCACTGTGTAAAGAGAAGGTCGTTTTTGGGCATAACAGTCTTTTTAACGTCGAGTACTACTTTTACAGACTGTGTTTGCTCTGATTTATTATCACGGGCAAAAACCTCGATTGTGTGTTTGCCTGATTTGATGTTTTTGGGTAAATCAATTGTAACCATAACTGAAGTTGCGTTGTAAATTTCGCAGGGGATATCATCTTTTTCAGTGATGGGGAATAAAACGTCGGGATAAAGACCCGGCTCTTTTGATATGTAGTTGTCGTCAGCATCCTGCAAGTATGTTGCAAGACGAACGGGCACGTGTCCTACGCGTGACACACGCGCATACTTTTTAAATTCGTCACCGACCCATACGTTTGCATAAACTTTTCTTTTCTTTTCGTAAAGATTTTTAATTAAAACCTGAAACGAAACACGCTCACCGCGAGCGGCTTTGATGGTGCGCAACTGGTCGAAACCATAAAAATTGTCTGTCATTAATACTTTTTCAAGTGATGATACGGCTTTAATTTTAATCATAAAAACGCCTCCTTTTAGATATAAAATAACACATAAATTTTATTTTTCAATAAACAAAACCAAAATTATAAATTTTCAGGCTCTTATTATGTCTCCGGGTTTTATTTCAAAAGGCACCGGCATTTTGAATTCCATATACGGATGCGGACAACTTTCAATAGCGTTTCCTTTTAAATCAAACATCTCGGTTACGGTAAAAGGCACACCTGTTTTTCCGGGTGAGATAACCTCAACAGTTTCGCCAACAGTAAGTTTGTTCTTTTGAATAAACGTTGCAATTCCGTTTTCGTAGTCGATGCAGTCGGCAAGATACGCTTTTGATTTTAAGTAACCGACGTCATTTGTAACCTTTGCATCGTCGAGGGGCTTGTCAAAGTAAAAGCCTGTGTCATACTCGCGGTGTGACACGCTTTCGAGTTCGTTAAGTAATGTTGGGTTGAATTTGTAATTATCTTTGTCTTTTAAATAACTGTCAATTGCCATACGGTAGCAGTTTGCGGTAACTGCCGCGTAATAAACGCTTTTCATTCTGCCTTCAATCTTAAACGAGGTGATACCGCTCTGACAAAGTTCGGGTATATGCTCAATCATACAAAGGTCTTTTGAGCCGAAAAGGAATGTTCCGTCACCGCCTTGCTCGATTGTGAGCGGCATTTCGGGGCGCTTTATTTCATTTATATTATATACCCACCTGCATGGCTGTGCACACGCGCCGCGGTTGGCATCTCTGCCCGTAAAATGATTGGATATAAGGCATCTTCCCGAATACGATACGCACATCGCACCGTGGATAAACGTTTCAAGCTCAATGTCGGGGTTGGTATCGCGTCTTATTTTGCGTATTTCGTCAAAGGTGAGTTCACGTGACAAAACCACTCGCTTTGCACCAAGACTTGCGTACATATTCGCACCCTCGGCAGATACGATTGACGCCTGTGTTGAAATATGTATTTCCTTTGTGGGAGAAATTTTTTTGACAAGTGACAAAACACCGAGGTCAGCGATAATATACGCGTCAATGTCGATATCGGCGATATCCTTTAAATATTTTTCGAGCGCGGGGTACTCGTCGGGGTGTGGCATGGTGTTTATTGTAAGATAAACCTTTTTACCGCGTATGTGGGCGTATTTTACAGCCTCGTCAAGCTCGTCTACAGTAAAGCAGTCGGCAAACGCACGCATACCAAACATTTTACCCGCAAGATAAACAGCATCCGCACCATAGTGGATTGCCGCTTTAAGTTTTTCAAAATTGCCCGCAGGCGATAGTAGTTCTAACATTTTTCTAACATCTCTTTTAAAGCAGTTGCAAGTTGGTCGGGGCATGAGGTAGACTTAAATCCGCATTTTATGCCCTCAAGTCTGTCAATTGCCTCGTCAGCATCCATTCCCGTGACAAGTGCGCATATACCCTGTGTGTTGCCGTTGCAACCGCCTTCAAATGCACAAGATTTAATTACGCCGTCTTCAAGTTCAATTTGTATTGCTCTTGAACAAACGCCTTTCGTTTTATAAGTATAAACCATTTTTAACACTCCCTTGCGGTAATCTCCGCAATAATTGAATTGGATAAATAAAACCCTTTATCCGTTAATATCAGTTTGCCTCTTTTTATTTCGGCAAACCCTTCTTTTATAATATTTTTTATAAAGTTTTCGCTGTTTTTTATATAACTTAAATCAAGTCCGTCTGATGTGCGGAGCGACAGCATTATTTTTTCAAAAAGCGGGTCGGTTATTTTTTCGCTGTTATCAAACGAAAACTCACTTTTTTTAATAAATTTTTCAATATCCGCATCAAACGAATATCGCATATCGCCTAAACGCGTGTGCGCCGCGGGTCCAAGCCCCAGATAGTCGGACTCGTCCCAGTATGCGCTGTTGTGACGTGCGCGATAGCCGTCTTTACAAAAATTTGATATTTCGTAGTGAAAATACCCTGCGTCTTTAAGTGTGTCGCACACAAGATAATACATTTTTGCCTGAGTATCTTCGTCTGCCACAAGATGCGCCATTTTGCAAATCGGCGTACCCTCTTCAAGCTGAAGGTTGTAGCACGAAATATGCGGTATGTCGAGTGACAAAAGCGTGTCAACACTTTCTTTAAGGCTTTTTTCGGTCTGATACGGCAGTCCGAAAATGAGGTCACAACTTATGTTATAAAAACCGTACTCACGACATAAAGCAACGGCAGTCTTTGCAGTATTTGCGTTGTGCAGTCTGCCGATAGCATCAAGTTCTTTATCGTTAAACGACTGTATACCCATCGAGATGCGGTTAACTCCACATTTTTTGAGAGTATCCAAAAACTCGCCGTTTACACTTTCGGGATTGACCTCAACTGTAATCTCGGCGCTGTCAATTACCGTAAAGTTTTTGTAAATCTCAGCAAAAATCCTTTGCATATCGCAAGGTGGCATCACACTTGGTGTACCACCGCCGATATAGATTGATTTAAGTGTTTTACCACCATATTGTTTTACACAGAGTATAAGTGCACCTGTATATTCCTCTCTGTATTCACTTATTGAGTAAAACGAGCAATAAGCGCACTTGCGTTTGCAAAACGGGATATGGATATAAAGTGACGTCATATTTTGTGCGAGTATGAATATGAGCCGCCGCAAACGTGCTCTGTTTGACCTGCAATTGTAATATCGGCTGTTGCGCCTTCGGGTACTTCAAAGTTGTATGTGATAACATTGCCGTCAATGTGCCACTCTGATTTTACAGTTCCAAAGCGAGTGTCAAGCGATGCCTTGACGTAGGAAATACGCTTATCGGGAATGGGGCAAAGCTTGATGTTTTTAAAGCCGGGGTTGTTTTCGTCAGCGTCAATACCTGCCATAACACCGTACATCCACTCACCGATTGAGCCGTATGCATAGTGGTTGAATGAGTTCATTGACGGGCTCCAGATGTCGCCGTTTTCGTCAATGCCGTCCCAATGCTCCCA
>JAZKZG010000081.1:0-7302 GCA_045612565.1 Eubacteriales bacterium | reverse complement strand
TTGACAGCGGTCTTGAATTGGGTATGCAGATGATGTGCGGTCTACCGGGTGACACAAAGATGCGCGACATCGAGACAGCGCAAAAAATAATTGACCTCGGTTGCAAACAGGTACGGGTATATCCTGTAGTTGTAATCGGTGGAACTTATCTTGAAAAAATGTACAACAGCGGTGAGTACACTCCCCTTTCGGTAGAAAAAGCCGTAGACATATGCGCAGAACTATATGCAATGTTTAAAAAAGCAGATGTAACAATATTAAAGATGGGACTTCACAGCGAAAGCGGTGCGGTTGCAGGACCATTTCACGCGAGTTTTGGTGAACTTGTACGCTCACAGGTGTTCTATAACGAAATAACATCGAAAATCGCCAAAAATACACCCGTTACAATCAGATGTGCAAACAGATTTGTATCAATTGCAAAAGGCAACAGAAGCAAAAATAGTGTGCTTTTTAAAGAAAACGGATATGATGTAAATATTGTTGTTGATAAAGACCTTGATAACGGATATATAATAGAATAAAATTACGCCCCACAAAAGTCAAAGTTTTGTGCGGACCCCTATAAAAAAACAAAACCGATGTTTAGAAACCTAAACATCGGTTATTTGTTTATTTGCAGATACTTGAATTAACCGACAATTGCAAGATAGTCGAGAACAAGAATGCATACAACAAGTACAATTGCAAGAACGATTGTGATCTTTGAAAGTTTTGCATTTTTGTCAAGTCCCTTGTTTTTGCCAAAGAAAGTATCCATATCCGAACCGCCGGCGATTGCGCCAAGTCCGTTTGATTTGCCCTGCTGAACACCGATACAAAGAATTGTTACAACAGAGAGTGCGAGTACAACTGAACCCAAAATAATTTGTGCTAATGTCATATATTTCACTTACCTTCCAATAGTTTGCAATTAATATTACCACAGATATACAAAAAATGCAAGTGGTTTTTTATTTTTATCAAAAAATATTATTTACATAATTTTCCATAAAATTATTTTAAAAGTTTTGATAAATAAAAAAGTGTGGTTTTATGCGGTGTTGCTGTTCAAAAGTGCAAGTTTTGAACGTTTTGAACAACGTTTTGAACAGATTTTATGTAAACCTAAAAAATTATCACCTATTTTTTTACAATTTTATGCGAAATGATAATTGACAAAAAAACGACACAAAGCGCTATAAGAGAAACAATAATTACATAGTTTGAAACGAAGATGCGGACTATTAAAGCGAGTGCGCAGACGGCACACAGCAGTATGCTGTACCACGGACAAAAGCCTTTTACTTTACGGGCTGTAAGTAGTGTTACAGCAACAATTACAGCAACCAGAAGTGCAATAAGCAGACAGGCTGTGGTGAATGTCATACTTATTTTATCTTCGAAAGTGACGTTTGTTGTGTAATAGTCGCCAAATAGTTTTAACGTAATAAAAAGTATACCGCATACAACTGAATGATATGCAAAAGTTTTATGAACAAGATAATAAGTTGCGTAAGCTAGAAACAAAAATACAAACCCGATTATTGCAACCTTTGAAAAACGGTTTCTGAATCCACTGAGCGGAATCAATACCGATGCGCCGAAAGCAGATGCTGACAATAACAACAGCATCCCCGGTGTTATTACGCGATTACTTATGTCAGTACCTTTGTTTTTACGTTTATAAACAAATGACAGCACAAAAGTTGCAAAAGTCACGCCCATCGTTATATACTCAATCAGTTTAAAATAATAGTTAATCTGAAGAGTTGTTTTTTCAAACGGCATTATGTACAGCCATGCAAGAACGCCCAGGAGTGCAAAGCTCAAAAATATCGTCATTACACGGCTGATTATTATATCCTGATTTCTTGATTTATCGTTCATATATATTGCTCCTATAAATTATTTGTGCGCGACAGTATTATTGGAATTGCAAAAGGTGCCGCATCCTCAGTTCTGAGTATTCTGCGTCCGAGAGAAATGCTTTTAACACCAAACTCTTTTGCAAGTTCAATCTCGCTCTCGTCGATACCGCCCTCGGGACCAACAACAATTGCAAGAGTTTTTCCGCCAAGGTCGGCATCGTTTATTGCAAAGCCTTTCTCATCCTCGTAGCATATATAACTGTTATCATAATCTTTTAGCATTGAAAGAGCGGTTTTGTAATCGACCGCACTTTCAACACGCGGGATAATACCACGCATACTTTGCATCGCAGACGAGAGCGCAATTTTGTTAAGGCGGTCAACCTTTTTTTGCATGGTCTTGCTATCAGGACGGCTTACACAGCGTTTTGACAAAACAGGCACGATAGAATACACACCGAACTGAACTGAGCGTTTTACCATCTCGTCCATTTTTTCGCCTTTGGGCAAACACTGAAATACTGTTATTTTTATCTGCGGTTCGGTCTGATTGGGATAACTCTTTATCACCTCAAAAATTGCTATCTGTTTATCACACGATAAAAGTTGACACTCAAAATCGATTCCCTGCCCGTCACAAAAAACAGCATATTCGCCAACCGACATACGAAGTACCTTTACAATATGATTATGTTTGTCACCCGTTACAGTAAATTTGTTGTCTGTTATTTTTTCATCATCAAAAAAGAAACGTTGCATAACTTATTTAAGTCGGGCTTTTATAGCCACCCAACCGCGCCTTTCTCTTATTTCTAAAACCTCAAAGCCGTGCGACTCAATACAAGACACAACCTCAGGCGCACGTTCGCAGATAATACCCGACGAAATAAATATTCCGTTCGGAGCAATAACCTTACTTATATCAGATGTCAGCATCATTACGATGTCGGCAACTATGTTTGCAACAACAATTTCATATTTACCGCTGACATTATCCAAAAGATCACCTGCAAAGTATTCGGTTTTGTCAGTAAGATTATTTAGTTTTGCATTGGCTTTTGCACAGGTTACAGCCGCCTCGTCAATATCACAGCCTGTTGCAAACGGTGCACCGAGAAGCACTGCCGCCTGAGACAAAATACCGCTGCCGCAGCCGACATCAAGCACACGTGACGATAAAAGGTCAACTGTTTGCAAAAACTCAAGACAAAGAGAAGTTGTTTCATGGGAGCCTGTACCAAAAGCCATTCCGGGATCTATCTTTAAAAGTTTTTTGTCTGTTTCGTACTGTTCCCACGCAGGACACACAACAAGACCGTCGATTACAATCGGTTTATAGAACTGTTTCCAGTTATCTTTCCAATCACTGTCATCAACCACTGAAACGTTCATTTCGAGGGTACCGCAAAAAGCACCTATATCAGTGTTTTTAAGTTCTAAAAGTGCTTTTTCTACATCATTTATTATACTGTCGCCCTGTTCATTTACGGCAGTGTAAAACTTGATGCAAGAACGCGCAGATGCAAGAGCCATAAGACTATCGTCAACATAATCGTATGCGGGGGTGCGAGTATGTAAAAACTCTAAAAAATCAGTGCTGTCACACACTTCAAATCCACCTACGCCAACCGCAATAAGCAAGTTTGATACGTGTTCCATACCCTCACTTGTAGTGGTAATTACCGCCATTTTATATTCCATAACTACACCTATTTTATTACCTTTTTAATATCATTTTTGTGAGCAATAACCATAAGGTGATCGCTTTCTTTTATTACATAAGTCGGCGACGGTGCTATGTTCATTGTACCGTCCTTGCTTTTTATACCGATTACTGAAATTTTATATTTGGCGCGGATATTTGACTGGACGAGGTCGTGTCCCACCCACGATTTTAACGGACTTATCTCGTAAATTGAATAATCCTGTTCAAGTTCGATATAATCAAAAATGTTATCGTTACTGTATTTAACCGCAGCACTCTCGGCAATATCTTTATCTGGGTGAATCACCTCATCGGCACCGTTACGCAGTAAAAACTTGGTGTCTATCTCACGCTTTGAAAGGCTTACAACCTTTTGTGCTCCAAAGTCTTTTAAAAGGCTTGTAATTTCAAGACTGCTTTGGAAATCGTCACCGATACAAACAAAACAAATGTCAAAATCAGAAACACCTATGCTTTTTACAACATCAGGTTTTGTACAATCGGCTACAAGCGCACTCGACACAATAGGTGCAAGTTCGTTTACAAAATCTTCGTTTTTGTCAATTATCATAATCTGATTTTTTTGTAAAACAAGATTTTTGCAAAGATGGGTACCGAATCTGCCCATACCTACAATTAAAATTGATTTCATACTATTCTCCTAACCTATCAGTATATCCTCGGAAGGATAACGGATATTGAGTTTTTTACGTCTTTCAGAAAATGTGAGTGCAAATGAAAGACTGCCGATTCGTCCGCAATACATAAGCATAATTATAACAACCTGTGAAAAGGCGGTTAAATCACGGGTAATTCCCGAGGTCATACCAACCGTACTCATTGCCGACACCGTTTCCAAAACAACATCGGACAATTCCAGAGGTTGCGAGATTGTGATAAGAGTTATTGCGGTAATTATAAGAAAAGAGTTTATAAAAAATACTGTACTTGCTTTTTTTATAAGGTCATCTGTTATATTGCGTCTAAATATTGAACAGCCTGACCTTCTTTTTACATAAGCAATAATATAAAGCAGTATTACAACCACTGTGGTGGTTTTTACACCGCCCGCGGTAGAGCCGGGGCTTCCGCCGATAAACATAAGTATCGACGTAAATACTTTACCTGCTGTTGACATTGAGGCAATATCAACCGAATTAAATCCCGCTGTACGCGGAGTGACCGCAGCAAAAAATGACGAGAGCAGACGTTCACCAAACGGCATATCTTTTAAAACCGTATTGCTTTCGGAATACATAAAGAAAAGTGTGCCAAAAAACAGTAAAAGTGATGTGACAAACAAAACGATTTTGCTGTGCAGCGCATATCTTTTAATATGTACGCCATGCGTTGTGACATCGTCCCATATTGCAAAACCGATACCGCCAATTATTATAAGTGCAGAGATTGTTAAAATAATAACAGGGTCGTTTTGATACGGTACGAGTGAACAAAACTTTTCGTTAAAGCCAAGAAGGTCAAAGCCCGCATTACAAAATGCAGATATTGAATGAAATATTCCGTAATAGACACCGCGCCAAAATCCGAGTTCAGAGATAAAGCGAATAGACAGTATAAGGGCTCCAATACCCTCAACAATGAGTGTACCCTTTACTATTCTTTTAACAAAGTTTACGGCACCGCCGAGTTTTATTGAGTTGAGGCTGTCGTGCACAAGTTCGCGGTCCTCAAGCCCAATCTTTTTGCGCATAAGCATCATAGCATACACACCAAAAGTGATAAAGCCGAGACCGCCGATTTGTATTAATATGATAATTACAAGTTGACCAAAAAGTGTCCAGTGTGTAAAGGTATCATACTGTACAAGCCCTGTAACACAGGTGGCGGAAGTTGATGTGAAGAGCGCACCTAAAAATGTTGTACTCTCGCCCGATTTTGTAGCAAACGGGAGCATAAGCAACAATGTACCCAGCACAATTATTGCAAAAAATCCTATTGCAATAATTGTTGAACGTGCGGGACGACTGTTTTTTATTTTTTGTTTAATATCTTTCATATTAATATGTTATTACAATACTGTCATCAATTGCGGTACAATAAAGTTTTTTGAGGTTTGATTTAAAGTTCTCGACAAGAATTGTTGCAATTTTGTCTTCGACCTCTTTTTGAATAAAGCGTTTGAGCGAACGCGCTCCAAACTTTTTGTCAAAACCTTTTTGTGACACATACTCAATTGTTTTTCCATCAAATTCAAAGTCGATATCACGAAGTTTTAGTGCGTCTTTAAGGTCACAAAGCATAATGTTTGAAATGCTGTTTACCACCTCACCGTCAAGTGAATTAAAGGTGATTATTTCATCAACACGGTTGATAAACTCAGGACGAAGGAAAGTAAGAAGTGCCTTAATCGCTTTTTCCGACTGAAGTTCGTCTTCAGTTTTGTTAAAGCCTGTGGTGTTCATTGTACCTGCGGTAGCATTTGTTGTCATTATAATAACAGTGTTTTCAAAGTTTACTGTTCTTCCCTGTGCATCGGTGAGTTTGCCGTCATCAAGAATTTGTAGCATAATATTTAAAACGTCGGGGTGCGCTTTTTCAATCTCATCAAAAAGAATAACGCTGTACGGCTTACGGCGTATTTTTTCGGTAAGTTGACCCGCATCATCATAACCAACATATCCCGGAGGGGCACCGATGAGTTTTGATACGCTGTGTTTTTCCATATATTCGCTCATATCGATACGAATAAGAGTTTCAACGCTGTCATAAAGTTCGGTTGCAAGACGGCGCACGAGTTCGGTTTTACCAACACCTGTAGGGCCTGTAAATATAAATGAAACAGGACTCTTATTAAGACCGATACCAACACGGCGGCGTTTTATGGCGGCGGCTACCGCCTCGATTGCCTTATCCTGACCGAAAATACGTGATTTAAGACTGTCAGCAAGTTTTGTAAGTTTTTCATACTCCTGCTGTTCAATTTTTGACGCAGGGATACCTGTCCAGAGTTCAAGGACATACGCAAGATGTGCAAAAGTGAGAACGGTTTCGAGCGAACTGTCGCTGTATTTTGCAATAGCATCACGGGCAACACATTCGTTTGCCTTGAGTTCTGCAATCTTTTTGAATGTTTCTTCGGTTTGTTCAGCACCTGTAAGATCGTCGAGTTGTTTTTGGATTTGTGTAAGTTTGCGCTCGTTCTTTATCGTTTCGTTTTGTGCAACGTTTTCAAGTGATGCACCGCTACACGCCTCGTCAATAAGGTCGATTGCTTTATCAGGTAAAAATCGGTCGGTTATATAACGCTCTGACATCATCGCAGCCTGAACGAGAAGTGCATCGGATATTTTAACTTTATGATAACGCTCGTATTTGGGTCGGATACCCTTTAATATTTCTACAGTTTGTTCAACCGTCGGTTCATCAACCATAACAGGCTGAAAACGGCGTTCGAGAGCGGCATCCTTTTCGATATATTTGCGGTATTCTTTTAATGTTGTGGCACCGATAACCTGAATTTCACCACGAGAAAGAGCAGGTTTTAGGATATTCGCCGCACTCATTGTACCTTCCGAGTCACCTGTGCCGACAAGATTGTGTACCTCGTCAATAACAAGAATTATATTACCAAGTTCCATTACCTCGCCTATAAGACCCTTGATTCGCGACTCAAACTGGCCGCGAAACTGTGTGCCTGCAACAAGTGCTGTGAGGTCCAGAAGATATACTTCTTTATCAAGAAGTTTTGCAGGTACATCCTCAGCTGCAATTTTCATTGCAAGAGCC
>JAZKZG010000080.1:0-6429 GCA_045612565.1 Eubacteriales bacterium | reverse complement strand
TCGTTCATAGGAGCGATGTTCCATGCGGGTGAGTAAACTTTTGAAGCAGTGTCGATAAGGAAGTATGTATTGTCAAGTGAAAGTACGAGAATATCGGGGCTCTTGAAATAGTCATCGACGCCGGCTTCAAGCTGGTCTTTGATGTACTCATAAACTTCTGCATTTGTTTTAAATGCGTTTACACCTACTTCGAAGGTGTATTCTTTGCCATCCCACATACGTGTGATAGTCTCGTCAGCATCTGTAATTTCAGCATCAACGAGCAACGCTTTTTTAGAAATCACAGTACCATTATATGACTCTGCAAAAGGAGCCACACCTGCAAAAGCAATGTTTGTCGGCAAAAGACCGATAAACATTACTATAACAAGCAAAAGGCTTAAAATTCTTTTCTTCATATTTTAAAATCCCCTCTCGAGTTTTTTAATAACAAAAGTATATTTATTCATTTATTATATATTTTAATATAGTATTTGTCAATAAAGCAGTTGATAAGTGAATTTTAAATATTCTTGTATACATATTCTAAATTTTATGGTATACTCATAAAAAACTGTAAAAAAGAGGTTGTTATGTACGAATTAGTTAAGATTACCGACAAATGTTATTACATAGAATGTCCTGCGAAGATTGGCATTTACAATCCCGATGGCAACGATGTTTATTTAATTGACAGCGGCAGTGACAAAGATACAGGCAAAAAAGTACGCAAGATTCTTAATGAAAACGGTTGGAATCTTAAAGCAATTTTAAACACACATTCACACGCAGACCACATCGGCGGCAACAAATATTTACAGTCACAGACAGGATGCAAAATTTATGCAAAAGGGATTGAATGTGATTTTACAAACCATCCAGTGCTTGAAAGTGCATTTTTATACGGTGCTATGCCATATACGGAACTCGGTCACAAATTTTTACTTGCGCAGGAAAGTGATGCACTCCCTCTTTGTGATGAGGTTTTACCCGAGGGTCTTTCGATAATTTCGCTTGAAGGACACTCGTTTGATATGGTCGGTTTTTTATCCAACGACGGAGTTGCGTTTATTGCCGACTGTCTTTCGAGCAAATCAACTATCGACAAATACGGCATTGGCTTTATTTATGATGTTGAAAAATACATTGACACATTAAATAACATAAAAACAATGAAAGCAGATGTTTTTGTACCATCACATGCGCAACCTACATCTGACATCGGTGAACTTGCACAGTACAACATTGACAAAGTTTTGGAAATTTCGGACAAAATTGTTGAATTTTGCAAAGAACCTGTCTGTTTTGAAAGTCTGCTTAAAAAATTATTTGATTTTTACAATATGAATATGACACATCAGCAGTATGTGTTGGTCGGAAGCACAGTGCGCTCGTACATATCGTGGCTCAAAAAGCAAAACAGGATTGACGCGGTATTTGAAGATAATATGCTGCTGTGGAAAAGCGTATAATTGAATTTTATTATGCTAAAATAGATACGAAGGGAGCTGAAAATATATGTTTAACAGAAGCAGTGGCGTGATTATGCACATATCATCATTACCGGGTGAATTCGGAATCGGTACCTTTGGAAAAAATGCTTATGATTTTATAGATTTTTTGAAAAACTCAGGATGCAAATACTGGCAGGTATTGCCATTTGGACCGACTGATATTTACAACTCACCATACGCAAGTTTATCGGCATTTGCAGGTAACATCAATTTCATTGACCCTGTTATACTTTTTGAAAATGGTCTTTTGACGCAAACCGAACTCAACGAACAAAAATACGCTTCCCCCTACAGCGCGGCTTTTGAGTTTTTAAAGTTAAACAAAACCGAACTTTTAAAAAAAGCATATGAACGTATTGACGACGAAACAAAAGCCAAAGTCGAGGAGTTTTCTAAAGAAAACTATGATTGGCTTGACGATTTTGCTCTATATAACGTAATAAAAGAAGCATCAGGCGGTCTTGAATGGTATGACTGGCAGGATGAGTCTTTACGCCTTCACGACAGTGAGCAAATAAAGGCATCGAACCAAAAACACAAAGAGCAAATTGACTTTATAAAATACACACAGTATGAGTTTTTCAGACAGTGGAAAAGAGTTAAAGAATATGCCGTAAAAAGCGGTATTGAGATAATAGGCGATCTGCCGATGTACGTATCGCTTGAAAGCAGCGATGTGTGGGCAAACCGTGAATTTTTTGACCTTGACGAAAGAGGAAAGCCTAACTCTGTTGCTGGTGTACCTCCCGACTATTTTTGTGAGGACGGTCAGAGATGGGGTAATCCCCTCTACAACTGGGATAAGATGAAAAAAGACGGATATTCGTGGTGGATAAAACGACTTTCTGCCTCATTTGAGTTGTTTGATGTTGTGAGAATAGACCATTTCAGAGCGTTCTCAGCATACTGGGCAATCCCTGCAGATGCTCCGACTGCAAGAAAAGGCGAATGGCTCCCCGGTCCCGCAATGGACTTTTTTGACAAAGTAATTGATAAATTCGGTGGTGAACGGATTATTGCAGAAGACCTCGGAGTTATGGACGAGGGTGTTATAAACCTCATACGTGACACGGGGTTTCCGTGTATGCGCGTGGTACAGTTTGGTTTTTCGGAACGCGGCGACAATATGCATCTTCCGCACAATCACCCTGTAAACTGTGTTGCATACACCGGCACACATGATAACAATACTGTCCTTGGTTGGCTGTGGGAAGCAACGCCCGAAGAACGTGCACACGCGCTTGATTACTGCTCGTTTGCAGGTGGTGACTGGGCACACGGTGGATATGACAGCGCATCGGTTCTGTCGATGATAAAAGCACTGTGGGCAAGTCCTGCAAACATCGCAATCATACCCATCCAAGATCTGTGCGGATTTGGTAAAGATACAAAAATGAATGTACCCGGTGTTGCCAACGGCAACTGGGCATTCAGACTCAGCCGTGAGCAATTTGATGCACTTGATGCAAATAAATTAAAACACTTAAATTACATTTATTTTAGAAGTAATAATTAGTTTTTATCCCTGCTCTGTTAATTTTTGGGCAGGGATTTATTTTATAGTTGATATTTATTTATATATATGTTAATATAAAATATTAGAGAAAGTATTATCTTAAAAAAGGAAGTGCACAGATGAAGGGAAGCACATATCTAATAGTGGTATTCGGCATACTTGTGGCAAAAGCACTCGGGTTTGGCAGAAACATAATTTTTGCCTCTGCTTTTGGTGCGAGTGAACTTACCGATATATATTTTCAGGTGTTTGGAATTGCAACGTTTGTTTTTACGGGAATAGGCACAGCACTTGCAACGCTTGTTATAAAAAACTTAAACAAGGCCGAAAATAAAAGCAGTTCTGCACAAAAACAGTATGTTTCATACTTTATCGGCAAGATTTCGCTGATAATACTTGCAGCAACTGCAGTTATGTATATTTTTGCAGCACCTATTGTAAAAATGCTCCTCCCCGGTCTTGACCCTTCATTTTACGATGCAGGACGTATAATGATGTACATTATGCTCCCAAGCGGTCTGTTTATTATTGTAGCATACATTATGTCGGGAGTTTTGCAAAACTGCAAAGTGTTTTTTATCACTTCAATTATGAGTCTTCCCTACAACGTCATTATTATTGCGGCGTTATTTATGAAAACTCTCGATATTTATGCAATAAGCTGGATTACAACTCTCGGATGGTTTTTGCACATCGTTATTTTACTTCCGGATTTTTACCGCAAAGGCTTCAGATTTTTCTACAGAGACAAAACCCTGCAAAAAAGTATCGTCAAAGAGCGTAACCTTGAAGTTTTGTATATTTTCATATCGTCGATGATGTTCCAGATGTGTTACGTATTTGACAAAGCGGCAGTAAGTCACGACAGCGGTGCGGCAACGACTATCAACTATGCTACCAACTTTTTTGTAACAATCGCGAGTATATTTGTTGTTGCGATGAGTAACGTAAGCTTCCCTTCAATTTCCAAAAGCTACGAAAGCGGTAACAAAGAGGCGGTCAAAGAAATGACACGTCAGTTAATTTCGCTTTTGTTTGCAATAATCGTTCCGTTTATTTTAGTTGCCGTTATATTCGGCAGTGATATTATGTCACTTCTTTATGAACGCGGCAAATTCACAAGCGAACTCACAAAAGAAACGGCAGTCCTATTTGTAATTTACACGTTTGGTATTTTCGGTTACATTTGTCAGGAGTTATTTAATAAAATTCTTTATCTTGGCTCACGATACCGCTTCCCTGTTATCGGCAGCATTGTAATTATGGCAATTAAGCCTATAATTAATATCTTTGCGGTAAATTACGGTGTATATGCTGTAGCAATTTCAACCACTATTTTATTTACAGTGTATGCGGCGATTATTGCCTATGCAATAACAAAGGTTACAGGCAATTATCTTTCAAAAACTCTTGCTGTTAATCTTTTAAAAATACTGTTTGCCGGTGCATTGGCACTCTGTGCATACTTCGCCTATAAAGTGACAGGTATTACGGTACTTGGTGGAAAACTTGAATTTGCTGTTCCACTTGCAATCTGCGGTGTTGTTTATGTTGCAGTTATATGGGCAATCGGTCTTGTAAAAGTATTGCTTCCAAAAAAAGTAAGCGAACAGGAGTAGTAATATGACAAAACGAAGACTGTTTTTGGGTACAATTGCAATTGTTTTAATACTTACGTTTATTGTACCTGCACTTGCATACCGAATAAAATTCGAGCAATCAACAAAGGTATATACTGCTGCCATAGATGTGACAAGACTTGCAAAGTTTTTTAATATCGACCAGTTACCTGCGGTACTCGAAGACTATAAACAGGCAGGTGCCACAACCGCCGTTATACTCGAACACAAAGGCGGTTACCGCGAGGACCACATAAGAGCCGCAAATGATGCAGGTTTCAATATCGCGCTTATCCCTGATTTTACTGCATCAAGCAGTGCCGATCTCTCGCGTTTATGTAAACAATATAATGTGAAATACATAAAACTTCAAAACAGTATCTGGAAAGAAAAAGAAGAAGCCCCCGGAAAAAACATTCACATTATAAATGCAATCAAAGATTACAAACTCACGCTTGTTCTGACAGAAACGATTTATCAGTTATCAAACGACAGAAGTGAAAGTTATGATATGTATCTTGAGGCGGCAGACGGAAACATACTGCGTACCTTTAACACATATAACATAACCAATGTTGATAAAATGGATTATCCCGCCGTATACTATCAGATGTATAATTCTGCGTATGACAGAAATGCAAGATTCATAACGGTAAAACAACTCGACGACGAAGGATTTACATCGGCAGAAAACGCAAAACGAACACAGCAAAACATAAAACTGTTTTGTGAAAAGATGGAAAGCCACGGGTTTGTAAGTGAGGGTACAGTCGATTATAACAAATATAATCCACCTATACGCACAACACATGCGGCGGCTGCGGCAATTGCAGTTTTGATGTTTGCAATTATGTTTGACATACTTTCAAAGAAAAATATTAAACATTTCACCGTTTTAGCACTTTTGGCAGCAGGGTTTGCTTTTGCAGTATCGTTGATTATGCCAAATGCCCTGCTCACCCTGTATCCCACGCTGTTTGCTACACTTTCGCCCTGTTTTTGCGTATTGATTTCGGCTTTGTTTATACAAAAATTCAAAGATAGGTTTTCATTTATTCCGCTTCTGTTGTCAACAATAGGCATAAGCGTTGTTTTGCTTATTGTATGTGGAATTAACGTAGCAGCACTTATGTCGGGTGCAGATTGGTTTTTAAACAATCTTATCTTCAGAGGCGTAAAACTTACACTCATTGCACCGATGGCTTTTGCGGCGGCACTTATTTTTGCAACAGTTTATAAAAAACAATCAGTTACAGAAATCAAAAACATCTTATTTAAAACAATAAAAAATTTACGCTGGTATCATTTTGTGCTTATTGCAACACTCGGTGTTGTTGCCGGTATATATATACTGAGAAGCGGTAACGTTAACAGAATATCGTTTTTTGAAACAAATCTCAGAAATTCGTTAACTGAATACTTTGTAGCACGTCCGCGTACAAAAGAGATTATTCTGGGTTGGCCTTGCCTTGCACTGTATATTTATTATGTAAAAAAGGACAAAGCAAAACTTTTACAATGGATATTTGCAATCGGTGCGTCAATTTTATTCGCTTCAATAATAAACACATTCTGTCACTCGTTTACTCTTGCTGAAACAATGTTTTTGCGTACTGCAAACGGAATGTTGTTTGGTTTACCCATTGCAGCTATCGTTCTGGTAGTCAACGCACTCATATTTAAGATATTCAATAAATCCGTACAGTAATGTGCGGATTTTATTAATAATTGTTTAACAATGCCAAAGTTATTTGACATTGTATTCTAATAATGATACAATTATTTTTACAAAAAATTTATA
>JAZKZG010000079.1:0-51517 GCA_045612565.1 Eubacteriales bacterium | reverse complement strand
TAATCCTGACAGCATTCTTGTGTTTTGGTTATAGGATAAATATTTATTGACATAATGCCCACCTCCTTTTTCAATTATAATCTTCAAATTGGTGACAGTATATGTATTATTTTAATATTTTGGGTAATTTTTATTGACTTATTTGCAGTATACCTTTAATATAATAATCATAAAAAATATGGAGATTTAACATGTATGGTTATAAAGTTAAAATAAACAGTTTACCAAAAATGGTGTGGGCATGTGAAACGACGGTTGATAACTACGAGTGGAAAAACCGCAACAGCCGTGATATGCTGGAAATTTCATTTACAAAGTTCGGCACCAAAAACATAACAGTTAATAATAATAGTTATACGCTAAAAAACAGTGCGTTATCCTGCATTATGGCAAACGAAAAGCGCGAAGCATTTTGCGAACCGGAGCAGCTGATAACCATCATATCGGTTGCGGTTAAGTTTAATAACTTCATGTTTGAACCCTGCGAGATTACCGAAGCAGACTACAGTGATAAAACAACACTTTTATTACCCGCATTTTTAGAAAATTTGCCTCTTGCAGATGAACTTGAAATAATAAAAATACTACATAAAATCATTAAATTGTCTTCGAATAATTCAGAAAATGAAAATATTGCGTTTATATCAGATTTTTTCAAATTATTACATAAAATTGATATAATAACAAGAAGTAAAAACGACAACAAAAAAGATAATAACAATTATTACGTAAAAAAGGTCAATTATATTATAAACTCTAAATATAACGAAAAAATCACTCTTCAGTCTGTTGCTTCAGAACTAAATATATCGCCAATTTACTTATCGGCAATGTATAAAGACTACAGTGGGATGAATTTTTCAGAACAACTTCTTAACGTACGTATGAAGCACGCCGAAAAACTATTGATTGATCAAAATATACCCACTGCAAAAGTTGCAGAACTATGTGGTTTTTGCGATGAAAGTTATTTCAGAAAGAAATTCAAACAGTTTTTCGGTTTGAACGTCCGGGAATACAGACAAATAAAAAACGGGCTTACTCTTTATCACAATAAGCCACTACGAAAAAACAGCCACTGAATGTGGCTGTTTTTATTCTGTAAATATAGGACATCGTCTACTGTCTTTATATAAGTTCGCTTGATAACACGTGGTATTGGTTAATATCGCACCCTTCCTTGCGGATCTGACCAGGTGTCTTGCCTGTAGCCCTTTTTATAAATGTTGAAAAATTAGCCGGGGAACTGTACCCCATAAGATCAGAGATATCAGCAATACTTTTGCTGGTTCCGGTCAAAAATCCCACAGCAATCTTCAGCCGTATCCGGGTCAAATGTTGGCGATAATTGATCCCGTATGTTTTTTGCATGATCCGGTGCAGCTGCCGTGTGCTGATGTGCAGTTCTTGTGACAACGCTTCCTTTGCTGCGTTGGACATATAATGCATAGCAAAAAAATTGTTGATCACATATTTTTGGGATGGGAATGAGTGATATGATCCTTGATCTGCACGGCACTGCCCTTGGTAAAGATACGTAAAAAGAGACAGAAGAAAAGAGTTACAGGAGATCTTGAGCTTTTCCCGAACGATAAAATCGCTGTCGGTCGTTTGGGCATACTCTCGGATCTGACCAAGGAACTGTACCATCTCCGTACTTGGACGAAAATGCAAAGGCTGTGAGATCTGTTCAAAACAATCATAGAAAAAAGAATCGGATACATTGGTAGAAGCAACAGGAGCAGACAATTCCACAGCAATGCTCATTTCTTGGAACCCGTCAGAATCATAAGTTTTTCTGTGATACATCTGAGCAGGAATCAAAAGCAGTTCCCCACTCTCCAGCGACACAAGAGTCTGTTCGCAAAGGAAACTACAACTACCCTGTAGCACATAGTGGATCTCAAAATAGTGGTGACAGTGATCGTAGTAGGCGACATTTTCCTCAAAAGTATGGTTATCCGGATTTACACTGACCAGAACACAAGGAATCTCTCCGATTTGAAAGCCGATGTTATATACTTTTTCCATCCAATTCGCCTCCTCTTATGGAAATCATAATACGCTCTTTGCCGAATGTCAAACATTTTAGTAAAAAAACTTTTGATATTCGGCCATTTTTTTGCAAAACCGTCTACAATTCATCTTGTTGCACAGATCTCACTATTGTAAAATAAAGAAAAACTACAGGAGGTAGGTTATGGATTATAAACAGTTATTTGATTTGACCGGTAAGGTTTGCGTCGTAACCGGCGGCAGCGGCTATCTGGGATCGGAAAATGTAAAGATCTTAAAGGATTTTGGCGCTACTGTGGTCAACGCTGATCTCATTATGCGAGAAACGGCGGCAGATCTGTTTTTGGAATGCGACATTGCTGATACAGAATCTTTCAAAAGTGTCTTTGAAACTGTTGCTCAGCGCTATGGCAAGATCGATGTGCTGGTCAGTTGTGCAGCCTTTTGCGCAGGTCACGGCAAGGACAGTAATATCGAGCACATGAGTGACGAGATTTGGACAAGAGGTGTAGACGGGACTCTAAACAGCACTTTCCGTGCGTTGCGTGAAGTGATACCTTATATGAAGGAGCACGGCGGCTCTATCATAAACTATTGCTCTATGTATGGTCTGGTATCTCCTGACCTGCGGATCTATGGCAAAGACAATCCTCAGATCAACCCGCCCAACTACGGCGCAGCGAAAGCAGGTGTTGCTCAGTTGACCCGATATGCTGCCGGCGCATTGGCAAAATATAATATCCGTGTCAATGCTGTGACTCCCGGTCCGTTCCCTGCAGCAGGCAAGAATGACCAGAACAAAGAATTTAATGAAAAGCTGGCAAGCAAAACAATGCTGGGTCGGTTTGGAAAAAGCTATGAAATGGCAGGCGCAGTTTTGCTGCTAGCCAGCGATGCTGCTTCCTTTATGACTGGTACAAATATTGTTGTAGACGGCGGTTGGACCGCTTGGTAAAACTCATTTGAACTATACAGGGGCTGTTATTTAACAGCCCCTTACATTTTGACGCCCTTAAGGCTCTATTTTATGCAAAAAGGAGACATATTTTTTAAAGTCTCCTTTTTCTTATTCCGACATTTCGGACAGCATATTTTCGATAAAGATTGCGTAGCCTTTAGTTGGGTCGTCAACGAGGAAGTGGGTTACGGCGCCGATGAGTTTGCCGTCTTGCAGAATGGGGCTGCCCGACACCAGTGTGTCAATATAGGACCAACATTTCTTCTGCTTTTTTTATTTCTTCATCGGTCGGCAAATTTTTTGGCAAGGTGTTCGCCATATTTAAAGCCACATATTTTGACCCTGCATAATTATGATAGGGCAATACTTTTACCGCTTTTATATTTTTCAAAGTTGATAAAAATTCGGCAATTTTTTCAATTTGGTCAGTGTTATATTCAGGAACATAAGGTATTCTCACTTCAATAGGCTTTCCAAGAGAATCTATATATTTTATATTTTCTAAAATAATTTTATTCGACTGACCGGTGCATTTAATATGTACATCTTCGTCAATTGCCTTTATATCGTAAAGAAAGATATCTGTATATGGTAAAACCTTATCAATAGACTCTTTTGCCACAAAACCGCAGGTATCCACCGCGGTGTTGATACCTTCTTTCTTTAATAATTTTAAAAGTTCTGCACAAAAATCTGCTTGGCACAAACATTCTCCGCCCGAAAGAGTTACTCCCCCACCGCTTGTTTCATAAAAATCTCTATCTTCAAGTAATTGTGGCAGTAATTCCTCTACTGTCGTTTCCTTACCATACAGCAACTTTGCATCTCCAAGGCAGTTATCAACGGTAAAATCTTGTCGTTTACATTCACCGCAACCAATACATTTATTTTCATAAAATGCGAGTTGGGGTTTAAAATCAATACTTTCGGGGTTGTGACACCACACACATTTTAAAGGACAACCTTTAAAAAACACGGTCGTTCTGATGCCGTTGCCATCGTGCACGGCAAAGCGTTTTATATCACAAATCAATGCTTTCATTGTATATTCTCCGCTCTTAATATATAAGCATCCTGCTCTTTTTTGCTCATATTATTCCAAAGTGTATTCCAGCCGCAAACTCTTACCTGCAAATTTTTATATTTTTCAGGATTCTTTTGTGCATCTCGCAGAGTATCAGTATTGAAGATGTTAAACTGAATAGACTGTCCACCTTTTTTAAGATATGTCATCAAAATTCCTTTAAAGATAGTGAAACCGTTTTCACCTTCTACTGTGCTCGGATGCAACATTACATCAACATTAAAAGATTCGTGGTAGTCTGACGGTATAAGCTTTGTAGCAGATTCAATAAGAGCAGTTACACCTTTTTTATCCATACCGGGCACAGCGCTTGCATTTTTTGAAAGTTCTTCTCCTGCAAGCCTTCCATCCGGCAATGCACCTGTTTTTTCACCCTGTATCACAAATGCACGGGCAGAGTGGAAAATTGCCTTATACACACCGCCTCTGCTATTGGGTACATTATTAACCTTATTCGCAAAATAACTTGACATAGCCGCTGCATAAGTATCAGCAACTATATCATTATTGCCGTATTTATGAGGGCTTTTTTTAATTTTAAGACGCAGTATTTCGCTACCTTGCCAATTGTTTTTCAGAACATTTGCAAGTTGCTCAAGTGTAAGTTCTTTTTTGTCAAAAACAAATTCTTTCACAGCCATAATGCTATCTACTGCACTTGCGAAACCGCAGTTTAGCATCGCGTTATTATTAAATTTGACACCGCCACCATAGCCATCCTTACCATTTTTAAGACTTGTTTCAATGGTTGCAGAATACATTGAAGACGGATTGACAAACGCAAGATACTTTTCGGCATCATTGGTGATTTTTATGCTTTGTTCGATAAAATATTCCCATTGTTTTAAAAAAGCAAAATAAAAATCTTCAAAAGTATTTATTTCGGAAATATCGCCTGTTTTAATACCGACTTGTTTATTAAGTACCATATCAAAACCATTGGTAAACACATATTCAACCGCTTTTGACGCATTTACATAACCCGAGGTAGAAGAAACCTCGTTTGCTCTGACACCCGTTTCATAGCAACCGCGGATATCGTAGTTAAGCGCTTCTTCGTATGTTGCGCCATAGCCCATAATCGCCTTTATCATCGCAGGCTCACAACAAAATACAATACTTGCATTTTTACGGCGCACCATATCAAATGCTTTATCCAAAATTTTATCGGGTGTATTTTTATTGATTTTTAATTGAATTTTCGGATTGTAAATTTCAAGTTCGTCATACACATCAAGAATTTCATAAGAAAGCGCATTATATTTTGTGTTGCCATCCAAATCAGTTCCGCCCATATAAAACGGCTGTCCCCAATAGTTGCCTATTGCAGACCATTGCATTAAAAAGTAGGATAAATAGTTTCGTATGTCTTCTTTAGTGCATTTACCGGATTCAAGATCGTTTTTATAAAATTCATATAGGGTCTGATCTAACCCGTTACCTAAGGAACGCACCTGATAGCTGTCTATTGACTCTGAAATTATAAAGTAGATATAAATTAGTTGTAACGCTTCATAAAAGCTATTCGGTTTTCCGTCACGAAGATTTTTCAGGCACTCAGCAATTTTCGGTGCTTTTGCAAAACTTTGCTCTAAAGCTGTGCGATACATTCTGTCAATCAAATCAATGATTGCCGAATACTCTATTTCGATACCTTCAAAAAAAGCTGACATTTCTTCCGTCATCGTCCCGTTTTGGATATGTTTTTGACGATAGGTCATTGCCCTTTTCCAAAGACCCGAAAAGCCCAATTCCATAATAGATTTCCAATCAGGAACAACATGGTCATAGTCTGTCCATATCATTACCGCTCCTGAATTATTAAAGTCACCAGAACGCTCCACGGTATCAGGATCTCTATAAAGTAGGGTTTCATTTTTCCATTTATTCAAAGTTGTTCGATTTGCTAAACGATTAAGCGAATAAAGACCCACAAAATAATCGTGTTCGTTTATATATAATCTCTCATTTTCAAGAACATATTGAATGGCTTTAGCTCTTGCAACAGGATGTGGTAAATGCTCTGTTTCTTTTTCGAGCTGTTTAAGACCATTTAAAATCTGATTATCATCAAATCCGCTATCATCTATATAACCTATCCCGTGATATGCCATACGTTTAAACGAATCAAATTCTTTTTCGGGATCGTGGTATTTTCTTTCGATATAATATTTATCTGTTACAGTAATCATACAGACACCGCCTTTCACATTTATTTTATAACAAAACAATACAATTTTCTATAAATTAAAAGAAACAATTGACTATTTCGAAAGTAAATCGTATAATAATGGCGGTGATAATATGGAAAAATTTATGGATCATAATTTTATAATCAGTGAAATCACATTTGCAAACATTGTCAAAGCAGGAACAGGAACCAAGATTCATAAAAACAGAAAAAGTCACGGTCTTGCCATTTTCCCGGGTGGCGATAGAACATTTTGTTTTGATAATAAAAAAATCAGAGTCGGAGAAAACTCAATCGTATATTTCCCCAAGGGCTCGAACTACACTATAATGGAAAAAACGCCATTTGACTGCTATGCGATAAATTTCGAAATGCCCGATGGAATTGAATTTGAACCTTTTTCATTTAAAGTCAAAAATGTAAATTCTTATCTTGAGGGTTTTAAGCAAGCACAAAGACAGCAAGCAAGGAAAAATGCGGGTTATATTTCTAAAATCAAGTCCGAGCTATATAACATAATTTACAATATGCAGGCCGAATACAATATCCCTTATACAAAATCCGCAATCATCGAACCTGCAATTAAATATATTCACCTAAACTATTGCAAAGAGAATATAAGCATTGAATATTTGGCATCGTTATGTGGTATAAGCACCGTGCATCTCCGAAATACTTTTATCAAAAAATTTGCAAAATCTCCAATAAAATATATAGGTGATCTTAAAATGACTCGGGCAAAAGAGCTTCTTAGCTCACAATTTTATACGGTGAGCGAAGTTTGTTTTCTGTCGGGATTTCACGACGAAAGCTATTTCAGCCGCGAATTCAAAAAGCGTTTCAATAAATCACCCAGCGAATATGCAAAAGCATCCCGATAATCGGGATGCTTTTGTCTTATGATGCTTCTTTTAATTCATGGTTTTCTACAATGTTTTCTGCCGTTTCTAACATGTTCTCTGCAAATATTGCATATCCCCTAGTCGGATCATCGACTAATACGTGCGTAACTGCTCCAATTAGCTTGCCGTTCTGGATTATAGGGCTGCCCGACACGTGTGTGTCAATATAGAAGCAACAAATCAATCAAAAATCATACTTCGCCAGGTACACGCAATGCTCTTCTTACCACTCTGCTACTGATCCATCAGCGTGATACCAAACGGGATTTTTCCAATTATGTGGTGTTTTATTTTCTTCAATTACCAGTTCTTCGTTCACATCTACGCCAAGTCCCGCCTTCTTCGGCAAATCTACATAGCCGTTTGTAAACGCAAAGTCGTCTTGATTTTTAACATAGTCAAGCACACTTTTGCCAACATTATAATGAATACCAATGCTCTGCTCCTGAATCACTGCATTATAGCTGGTAGCATCCACGTTCAAGCACGCCGCCAAAGCAATGGGCCCCAAGGGACAATGGGGCGCGAGGGCAACATCATAGGCTTCCGCCATAGATGCAATCTTTTTGACCTCGGTAATTCCACCCGCATGGCTGAGGTCGGGCTGAATGATATCCACACCGCCGATTTGTAAAAGCCGCTTAAAATCGTATCTGGAAAACAACCGTTCTCCTGTAGCAATTGGAATGTAGCAGGCGGCAGCAATTTCCGGAAACGCCTCCATATTTTCGCACAGGACAGGCTCTTCGATAAACATGGGATCAAATTCTTCCAGTTTTTTTGCCAGCACTTTTGCCATAGGTTTATGCACTCTTCCGTGAAAATCTATCGCTATACCGAAATATTTGCCGCAGTTCTCCCTTATAGCGGCAACCCGCTCTAAAACTGCATCAATTTTATCGTAGCTGTCAATCATCTGTAATTCTTCTGTGGCATTCATCTTTATGGCTTTGAAACCCTGCTCCATCTTTTCTTTTGCAGCTTTTCCTACATCAGACGGACGGTCACCGCCAATCCACGAATAGACCTTCAACCTGTCGCGGCACTTACCACCCATAAGCTCATATACAGGGACGCCGAAAACCTTACCCTTAATATCCCAAAGGGCTTGGTCGATACCTGACAGTGCACTCATCAGCACACCGCCGCCGCGGTAGAATCCAGCACGGTAAATGGTGGACCAAAGACCCTCAATATTGGCAGGATCTTTGCCGATGAGATAATCTTTATATTCCTGCACACAGGCCAAAACAGTCGCAGCGTGCCCCTCCAGCACCGCCTCGCCCCAACCGACAATGCCTGCATTGGTTTCGATTTTCACAAATCCCCAACGGGGACGAACAAGATATGTATTAACTTCTGTAATTTTCATTTATAATTCTCCATATATTTTTTCATAATTTTATCTTTGAACTCGTCCTGAAGCATTACCGTTTGCAAGTGCTTCAACTTCGACTACGGAGACAAGGTTAAAATCGTGCACTATGCTGTGTTTGAGGCAGGATGATGCAACTGCAAAATTGATAACCTTCTGCTCATCATAATCAGAAAGCAACGAGTAAATAAGTGCAGCACCAAAACTGTCACCGCCGCCTACTCTGTCAACGATATGAACACTATACTTAGGAGAGAAGAACGATTTACCATTACTGTATAGCATAGCCGCCCATTCATTAACAGATGCAGAGATACTGCCGCGAAGAGTAATTGCTACCTTCTCAAAATTAAATCTTTCGGTTAGCTGACGGGCAACACTGATATATCCGTCGTGGTTTACCTTTCCGGCATTTAAATCGGTGTCTTCCGCTTCTATGCCGAAAACATCTTTGGCATCCTCTTCGTTGGCAATACATACATCAACATAAGGCATTAATTCAGACATAATCTCTTTTGCTGTTTCACGAGACCAAAGCTTATTTCTATAATTCAAGTCGCAACTGATTTTAACGCCAAGTTTTTTTGCGGTTTTGCAAGCCTCAAGACATATTGATGGTAATTCACCACCAAGAGCGGGTGTGATTCCGGTAAAATGAAACCAATCTGCTCCCTTGAAAATTTCTTTCCAGTCAAAATCTGTAGCAGTAGCCTTTGCTATTGCAGAACCGGCTCTATCATAAATTACTTTCGACGCTCTTTGCGAAGCACCTTTCTCTACAAAATACAAACCAAGTCTGTCACCGCCGCGAACAATATAATCGGTGTCAACTCCGTAACGTCTGAGTTCGTTAACGGCACATTGTCCAATCTCGTGAGCAGGCACCTTAGATACGAAAGCTGCATTTAAACCAAAATTTGCAAGAGATACCGCAACATTAGCCTCTCCTCCTGCATAACTCGCCTCAAATTTATCCGACTGAACGAAACGATTATATCCCTCGGGATTAAGACGCATCATTATTTCACCAAACGTAACAATTCTTTTCATGATTTTCTCCTTTACTTAAACGAATCAGTATTAGTAACGTATTTCTTAGCCGCATCGCGTATTTTATTAAAGTCACCGGACTTTATCCATTCTTTATTCACAAGGTTTCCGCCAACGCCAACACCTACGGCACCGGCCTTCAAAAATTCCACAGCATTGTTTTCGTCAACTCCGCCTACTGCTAAAAACCTAATATGATTCAAAGGACCGCATATAGCTTTAATATATGCAGGAGCATCTCCAACGCAGGGGAATAGCTTCACAAAATCCGCGCCTGCGTTATACGCCATCTTTGCTTCTGTAGACGTATAGGCACCAGGAATGGAAACTAAACCCAGCTCTCTGGTTTTACTAATAACAGATACATCTGTATCTGGAGAAATTATGTAAGAAGCACCCGCATCAGCAGCAATCTTCACTAATTCGACGCTGGTAACCGTACCCGCACCAACAAGCATTTTGTTACCCATTTGTTCTTTGATCAACTTGATGGTATTAGCAGTATCAATGAATGTTTCAGGTGATTTTTGATTAAATGTAACTTCAACCAAAGTTATCCCACCCTCATAAAGGGCTTTTGCAGCAGCAATAGCTTCCTGCTCATTCACACCGCGAATAATTGCAATGATTTTTTGCTTGCAAATTTGGTTTATAATTGTTTCGCGCATATAAAAATACCTCCCATTTATAAAAACTTTACTTTTCCTTTTTTTATGCTATTATGTATTATAGTACAAATATTTGACACAATCTTGTCAAAAAGCAAACTCAGTGTGTCATTTTTTGCTTTCGGAGGATATTTATGCACATACATTTTGATATAGAGCGCGAACGTAGTAATGAGTTATATAAGGAAATTACTAATGACAATATAGACGGCCAATGTCATTTTAATTTTCATTCCCAAATTGAACTTTATTTCGTGAACGAAGGAGAAATTGATGCTTGTATTAATTCCGAACGGCGAGTGTTAAAAAAAGATCAAATGGCCGTAGCATTAAGTTATGATGCTCACCTGTTTCGTTCTATAGGTAATTCAACATCCAGTATTCTTGTCATACCGCCAGATATTTGCAGAGAGTTTTCATTAGCTGTACAAAAAAAGAGGGTGAAAAACCCTTTTATTTGTGACGAAGCATCAGTAAAACAAATTAAATTCTTTTTAAATGCTCTTAGGGCAGAAAGTAACAATGAAGTTAAGCATCGCGGATTTTTGTATATTATTTTAGGAATAGTATTAGAAAATCTTTTTTTAGAAAACAAAGAAGGTGCTAACGATACAGAACTGTCTTCAAAAATTCTATTTTATTTAAATGAAAATTTCCAAAAAGAAATAACGCTGGATTCGCTATCGGCTGCATTTGGCTACAGTAAAACCTATATTTCCCGCTATTTCAAAAAAACTTTCGGCATCGGCATAAGCCATTATATAAATATTCTTCGTTTAAGAAATGCCATGCAACTTATGCGCGACGGAGCAAATACGCACACCTACTGCGCATTGGAAAGTGGATTCACTTCAATACGAACATTTTATCGTGTGTTTAAGAGTGAATTTGGTTGTACACCAAGCGACTATTTCGCATTACATAATAGTCATAGAAATTAGAAAGAGAAAGTAATTTATTGTTCTGCGTATATCTGCTCTTTCCAATCATTTTTTCTACCCCCTAAGGAAATTATTTTGATTGTTATACTATTTGGAATAAAGTAAAGGTGTCGAAATCACTTCTGACTTCGACACCTTTTTTGTTTATGATGCGTCTTTTTTTGCCTGTTACTTAGTCACTTGCCTTGATGTTTCTATCATATTTTCAATAAAGATTCCGTAGCCGCGGGTGGGGTCATCGACGAGGACGTGAGTTATGGCGCCAATTATTTTGCCGTTCTGGATAATGGGGCTTCCCGACACGAGTGTGTCAATATAGGACCAACACTTTTTTTATATCAATAGTTTTCAATTTCTCACTTATACGCAAAGAAACCGCACCAAATAGGCACGATTTCTTTGCATTATAGGAAATCAAAATTTGTTTATACGTGTTATATTAGGACCAACAAATCACTTAACCATCGTCCAGACAAGCATATCTGTCGCTTCGCAGTTGGCAAATGAAAAATACGGTATAAGCCGTGCGGTAAACGAAACACGTTCATCATTTTTAAGACTATAAAGTTGATTTGTAGCCGGTCGGCGCTCGGCACCCATATAAATGACAGGCGCAGGTATACCTTCTTCGCACACAACCTTCTTCTCGCTGTTTTCGAGCAACGTGATATCACGAAGGTTTTCGCCATTGTCGATCTCTTCCATGCAATAGACAACAGGGCCACGTTGCACAGCATATCTACCCGAATTATCCTGCACATAGGGGTTTGCCTCGACAAAGTGAATCTCCATTGGCAAATCGACCGTTACATTATCACCATCAGACAATTCAAACCGTGCAAAACCGTTTTCGGTATCACCCTCATATTCAACACACCAGTCGGGTATTCTGACAAAAAGTGTCGTCGGTTCGCCCTTATATTTGAAGGTTATTTTCCCACTACACGGATAGTCGGTGGTTTGGGTTAAAACGGCATCTTTGCCACCAATCTGAAATTTTGTTTCACTTTCAGCAAACTGATTACAATATACGGTATCACCGTCAACGGTATACATATAGCGAGGAATGGAAGCCAGCATTCTCACAACATTCGGAGGACAGCAGGAACAATCAAACACCTTTACTCTTTCGCAGATAGGTTGATATGTACTGCGAGCATACTTTTTGCGGTCAATTTCCAACGGGTTCGTATAGAAAAACTTTTCGCCATCAAGGGAAACACCCGAAATAAAACCATTGTAATATATGCGCTCTATAATATCTCCGTATCGGGAGTTTGGTTCCGTTTCCTGCATGGCACCTGCAAACATAGCCAATGATATAGCTGCACAGGTTTCGTTATAAGTATCGCTGTTGGGCAAATCGTATTTATAAGAGAATTTTTCACCTGAATGGTCCGCACCGATACCGCCCGTAATACTCATTTTGCAGTTGACGATATCCTCAAACACTCTGTTACAAGCGGCTTTAAGCTTGTCATCGTTATCTCTCTTTGCTAACATTGCCATTGCGGTGTAAAGGTAACAGGCTCTTACCGAATGACCAACAGCCTCCGACACTTCTCTTAACGGTAAATTAGATTGAATTTGCGGATTTCTTTCTTCCTTTTCATTATTGCCGCGTTGATTTATAAAAAATCTTGCAAGTTCAAGATATTTTTTATCGCCTATATAATCATACAACTTTAAAAGGGCAAGTTCAATTTCCTCATGACCGGGTGTAACAAAATCGGCACTTTGCTCCTCAATAAAAACACGGTATATCATATCCACATTTTTTAATACGCAGTTAAGGAATTTATCTTTGCCTGTCGCTTTGTGATAAGCAATAGCTGCCTCAATAGCGTGACCAACGCAATACAGCTCATGCCAATCACGATTTGTGAATATCTTTGAAGGTTCAACAGACAAGAAATAGGAATTGAAATATCCATCGTCTCTTTGATTTTTGGCGATATCATCGATCATTTCGTCGACTAAAGCCTCAAGTTCGGGTTCGGTTGACTCCTCGATAAGATAGGCAACTCCCTCCATCCACTTTACGACATCGGAATCCCAAAATATATGAGGTTTATTAGGATTACCCTCTCTCCAGTCGCAACGAAGAGCATCGAAGCGCCCTGTTTCCTTAAAACGATTATAAACATTTTTTACGATAGATTTTCGATTGAGTTTATTATAAAAGTTCCAAAATCCGTTATTAATTTTTGTGCAATCAAAACTTAAATTTTTCATATAAAATCTCCTTTTAGTTGCATTTTTGAAGCCATCTGTTATAATTAATATAAACAATGCCTAATCAAATAACAACCTCACAGAACGTATAAAAGGAGTTAAAATCCGACAATGTTTGAAGATGTAAAAAACTGTGGTGCGGGAAAGTTTATATCCCACGGTGAATGGATCCACCCTGACCGTATAATAGATTCTTATGAAATTATATTTGTAACCAAAGGCGAAGTCTATATAAACGAAAACGGCACGGAGTATCACGTCAGACCGGATGAAATCCTGATTTTGCAACCAAACCTACGCCATTTCGGGTATAGGTCCAGCACAAACACCGAATTTTTTTGGCTTCATTGGTATGGAGGCCCCGACATAGATCCCCATATCAAACACCGAAAAATAGAAAATCCATATAACATTTCCTTGTATCTTCGTCAACTTTTAGATGCCCACATTACGCATAAAACATCGGAGGGCATGGACTATTTGATGCGATTGATTTTAATTGAGCTGTATTCAAACAGTAAACAACCAACCGTCAATCACACTGCCGAAAAAATAGCGGCTTGGATTGAGGCTAATTGTCACACCGCTATTACAGAAATGCAAATTGCATCACAATTCGGCTACAACGCCGATTACTTGAATCGTTTGTTCAAATCAAACTTTTCCAAAACCATCAAGCAGTATATCAACGACAAACGCATAGAGCATATAAAAGGGCTTATGTTGCGAGGTGACCTGCCACTTAAGGAAATAGCCACACGGTCAGGTTTTGCAGAATACAAATATTTTCTCAAGTTTTTCAAATATCACGAAAAAATCACCCCAACAGAATTTTACAAGCAATATGCAAAAATGCATATCAATTCACGCTAACTGTCTGCTTTTGTTTATGATGCGTCCTTTTCCCGTGATGCCGAGGTATCACTTGCCACACCCTGTGCCGTTTCCAGCATATTCTCGGCAAAAATACCATAGCCGCGGGTGGGGTCGTCCACGAGGACGTGCGTGACAGCGCCGACGAGCCGCCCGTTTTGAATTATGGGGCTGCCCGACATACCTCTTACTATACCGCCTGTTTTTGACAGAAGTTCTTTATCGGTAATTTTAACAATCATATTTTTAGTTTCACTGAGATTATTATTTATCTTTTCGATTTTGATATCATATTCTTTTACTTCTTTGCCATCAACACAACAAAGAATTTTAGCATCACCTGTTTTGATTTCTTTTTTCAATGAGATATTATATTCCTGCATATCTAAAAAATCTTCGCAAACACATATTGCATTAAGACCCGTACCTGTGTTGGTTGTCAAAATACCAATTGTTTTATTGTCTAAAAACGAGCCGACAAGTTCACCCGGCGCTCCACTTTTGCCCCTTACGGCGCCTTTGATATCAGCATAAACAAGTTCACCTGTTGACACAGGCATTATAAGTCCCGTATCGCTATCGGACACCGAATGACCAAGACCCGATAAAATATTCTGCTCTTTATCATAAAAAGTTAGCATTCCGATACCTGCGGTGCTGTCACGTACCCAAAGACCGATACGATAACTTTCGTCACTGTCATCGGCAACAGGGGTAACCTTTGCTTCAAACGTAAGGTTGTTTCGCTTTACAACAGCAATCTGAGGTGTTCCGTTATAGAGGTTGACCTGTTCGATAAGATCTTCGTTTGACTTTATTTTTACATCGTTATAACTGATGATTATATCACCTTCGCGTATACCCGCGTCAAAAGCGGGGTTACACACATTGCCTCCCGACACAAAATCGGTAATATCAACAACAATCACACCGTCAGTAAAAAGTTTTACACCAAAGGCTGTACCTAGCGGTACAAGTTTTTTATTTTGGATAACGTTTATTTTCGCTGTCTTTATTGGTAAAAATCCAAAGAGTTTTACCTTGGCGGTATACTGCCCCGCACTGAGCGCGTTTGTTGCGGTTGAAGTTTTTGCACTGCCGACATCGAGTGTTATTGTGGGGTTATCGCTTTTTATTGCATCATCTGCAAAAAATGAATATTCGTTTGGCACAGAACCTATATAAAGACCGAAAAGAAAGGCAATTGCCAACGTTATTGCTACAATTTTTTTCATTCAAATCATCCTTTTTGAATTATTTTTTGCAAAATGCCGCAAATTAATCATACATTCAGTTAAAAAAGACTTGTAAAAATTGGCTTTTTACTTTATTATATTACTGTATTTTAATCTATAAAGGAGTACACCTGCTTTGAACCCCAATGTTGCATTAATCATCATATCTGTTTTTGTGGCTTTGCTTGTGATGGTATTTTGTGTCAGTTTTTCAGCAAGTCTTGCAAAAATGAAAGCACGGAGCAAGGCATGGGGATTTTTGGGATTTTTGTTGGGTCCTGTCGGTCTTATCATCGTTTGCTATCTTAAGTCAAAGCGCGATGACAACCTGCAGACAAACCCGATAAAGCATATGCTCTTAAAAATCCCGGGAGTATCGCGCAAAACAATCGGTATGTTAATCGCGCTCACCGTTGCGGTTATTGTAACCCTTGTTTTGTATGACCTGATCCCTGTGTGGCTGCAAAACCACAAATATCAAAGTGAAATTACAAAACGGAACATTAACACTTCTCAGCCAAAACTCATAAACGAGCAAATTGAAAAAATCTTTGCATCGGGTGAAAGTTCCTTTGCACTCACTCCCGACGGCAAGGCATACTGCTTTGGCAAACAGATTGCACCTTCGCTTGATGACAGCAGTGTTATTTATAACAATGCAAAAAAGATTATGTCATCAGGTGATATGTTTTATGTTCTTGATAATGACGGAAATTTATTTAAGACTGTAGAAAAGAAAACCGAAGAAGAAGTTTATACAGTTGAATTTGCCGAGATTGCGGCAAATGTTGTTGACTTTTGCGCATCGGAGACAACGCTCGGCATTATAAAAACCGACGGTAAACTCTATATGATGGGCAGCGGTGCATACGGTCAGCTCGGCACATACAACGAACAGTCAAAAGACGAGTTTGTTGCGGTGCTTGGCAGTGTCACACAAGTTGTATGTGAGGCAAAATTTACCGTAGCACTGCAGAAATCGGGTGATGCAGTTGTGTTTGGCAGCAATGCATACGGTCAGTTTGCAAAACAAGAAGCCGGATTCAATTACCCTGTTGCAATCCGCAAAAACATAAAACAGATTGCTGCGGGTGACGATTTTGTTTTACTTCTCGACAACGACGGCAACCTGCTCTCATGTGGTAAAAATGACTGTGGTCAGCTCGGCAACGCCACAAACGATAACGCAGCAGAGTTTATTCAGATAATGACAGGTATTACACAAATTGACGCAGCAAAAAAGAGTGCGTTTGCACTTAACGCTCAGGGTGAACTTTTTGCCTTTGGACAAAACACAGTGGGTCAACTTGGAAACAAAAATTTGCAAAATCAGAATCTGCCCGTAAAGGTAGCCGAGGATGTTGTGAATTTTGATACAAGCGGACTGCACACGGTAATACTCACCCAAAACGGCAAAGTACATTCCACAGGCTTTAACAACTGCGGTCAGCTTGGCAGAGGTGACGCAAGAGACAGTTTTTCACAACTTGTTACTGTTAAAACAAAATAAAGGATATTATTTTTAAATGTTACTTAAAGTTTCGATTATTCTAAGCGTAACGGCGATTGTGTCGTTGATAATATATTCACTCTGTGCAAGCAAACGGCGCAAAAAGAGCCATAAGTTTGCACGCAGATTATTTGGTGCGATCACAGTTTTGTGTATGCTTGCGGCGGTAGTTATATTTATTATTTACTGCAAATCAAACAATATAAAGTTGTTTAATAAATTAAAAGAGTATGACCCCGTTACAACCTATAAAGAGGTACTTGAAAACGACGGGGAACAGGCGGCAGTATCGCTATTGCCCGACGGTGTATTTGCACAAGGCGAAAACGTATATATTAAAAATGAAAAGGGCGATTTGTTTGCAATTGAAAAGAATTATATCGGTGCCGTAACAGGCAGCGAACCAACCGAATTAAAAGTTGACGGGTACTATGCAAAAACCATATACAACGGTGCCGAGTTTGTTTGCGGTGACAAAACGCTGAGGGCAATCATCAACAGCGAAAACGAATTGGTACTTGACGGATACCTGCAATACTCGGTATATGACGGTGGGAAACTCGAATATAAAAACAAGGTTATTGCAAACGATGTTGTATACTGTCAGACAACAAACAACTCGCTTTTATATGTTACAACCGACGGTAAACTTTACGGTCTTGGTTTTAATGAGTACGGTCAACTCGGCGACACCACCACAAAAAACAAGGCAACACCAACATTTATTGCTGATAATATAAGTCGTTTTTCTATATCGGATACACATTCGATGACAGTTGACGAGTTTGGCATTTTAAACGCAGTAGGCGACAATTCATACTCGCAACTTGGCAACAAAACTGCAATATCGGCACAGGAACCGACAAAAATTATGCAGGGCATAAAAGATGTTAAGGTTGGTAACTATCTTTCGGTAGTACTTGCCGTAAACGGCGAACTTTTTACCGCAGGTAACAACGACTTCGGTCAGCTCGGCAACGGCGGCGAAGCTTTTAAGGCAGAACTCATCTCGATAATGAAAGGCGTTAAAAAAATCGACGTAAACGGAAACACTGTTGCAGCGCTCACTTTTGAAGGTGACCTTTATGTATGGGGCGACAACAAAGGCTTTAAAGCAGGTTATGAAAAAGAGGGCAATATCCCCTCACCCGTTAAAATAAAATCGGAAGTTTTTGATTTTACGTTGTCTGATACAGGAGTATTTGTTATTACAAACACACGCGATATTGAAAAATCCGAAAGCGGCAAGTTTGAAAAAGTACTTGAATTTGGTGCAAAACTTCCCGCAGAGCCTGACGAAAACGGAACCATTAACGACCAGAGCAAACCTGATGCGGCATAATTTTTTAAAAAAATATAAAAAAACACTTGCAATTATGATGTTATTGTGCTACAATAAATCGGTCTAATGAAACAACGATAAAAGAGGTGAAAGAAATGAGAGAGGGTATCCATCCCAATTACGATAAAGCTGTAGTTAAATGTGCATGCGGCGAAACATTTGAGACAAGATCAACAAAGAGTGAAATCAAAGTTGAAATTTGTTCAAAATGCCACCCCTTCTTCACAGGTAGACAGAAGCTGGTAGATTCCGGCGGCCGTGTCGACAAATTTAAGAAAAGATTCAATCTTGACTAATCAAATCAAAAGCCACCGAACAAATGTTCGATGGCTTTTTTTCTACATTGAGGGGAACGGAACGACACACACAAGTCGTTTTCTGCATTTAAGGTGAATTATGATAACACACATAATCTGGGACTATAACGGAACTGTGCTTGACGATGCATACACATCGGTACTTGCCGTAAATGATATGCTTACATCGCGCGGACTTGAAAAAACAAACCTTGAGGTTTATAAAAAAACGCTCGTCATGCCGCTTACCGAGTACTATAAGACAGTTGGAATATATACCGACGATATTGCCGTTTTATCACAGGAATTCAGGAAATACTGCGACATTCACAAAGACAACTCACGAATTTTTGACGGTGTTTTTGATGTTATTTCATTTGCAAAATCACGAGGTATAAAAAACATTCTTTTGTCTTCGCTTTATCACGAGCATCTTATAGAAGAAACGAAAAAACACAATATCGGCGAATGGTTTGACATTATTTCGGGGCTTTCTGATAAAAACCTGGGTTCAAAAAGCAAAACCGCACTTGATATTTTCAAAAAGCAAGGCATCGACCCAGAAAACACACTTTTTATCGGTGACCTTATAACCGATGCGACTACGGCAAAAGAGATTGGGGCAGACTGCATCCTTATTCCAAACGGACACACAGATAAGGCACGTTGTATGGCTGCATGTGACAAGGTATTTGACGATGTTAGAGAAATTATTGAATATATTAAAACAAAATAAAAAACTTTATATCACGGGCGGAATACTTTTTACAGTGCCGTTTTTAGTGAGAATAATTTTGCCCCACCTTGCGTTTTTGTGTACCTTTTTGTCTTTTTGTGGCATATGCACCGTTATTTATGCACTGCTTTTACACCTGCAAAAATCAAAAATTAAAGCCGTGGCAGCCATAGCGTGTATTTGTAAAATCACCGCTTGGGTTTTGATTTTTGCGTTTTTTGTATCGTTTACAATAATTGAAGCAAAAATAATTTCATATGCAAATACAACCGACCAAAGTTGCGACTATATTCTGGTTCTTGGTTGCGGGATAAGGGGTACCGCCCTGACACGCGCAGGTGCATCACGCGCAAACGCCGCAATTGATTATCTTAACAAAAACCCCGATTGCAAAGCAATACTTTGCGGAGGGCAAGGTAAAGACGAAAAGATAACCGAAGCACAGGCACTTTTTAATTATATGAGTGCAAAAGGAATTGACGAAAGCCGTCTTTTAAAAGAAGAAAAATCAACCGACACAAAAGAAAATATATTTTTTGCAAGAGATATGTTACCCGATGTAAACGGGCTATCAGTTGCTGTTGCTACAAATGACTTTCACCTGTACAGGTCAACACTCATAATGAAAAAAGCCGGGTTCGGAAGAGTATTTTGTGTAAACGGACCTACACCGAAAGTACCGTTTTTGCGCACCAGTTTGTTTTTGCGCGAGTATTTTTCGGTAATATTGGAATATTTAAATATTTAAACCCGATTTTTCTTTACAAATAAAATATATTATAATATAATTAATGGTGATGAAAATTTCAGCATACAACCATTTTAAACAGTTATTTTGTCACAGTGACGAATTTATTATTTGTGCAGACAAGAGGCTTAGTATTGTTTATGCAACCGACAGAGTGCATCCGATATTCAGCAAAGATGACAAACCTCTTTTGAATCTTGGATGCATACTCTCGATAAATGATTGTGACACAGTACAAAAATCACTTTGCGACACTCCGCACTCGGTGAGTTTTGATTTTATCAGCATCATCGAAAGTGTACCGCGAAGGTGTGTTGTTATTCCGATGTTGTTTGGTGAAGATTATTACTATGTTCTGCACATCTCAAACACAAAAGCACGTGCCATCGAAAAACTGCAACAGCAAGATATCGAAACGATTGTTAATGCAACAATGAAGCAGTTTGCCGACTATTCGGCGCCGATTATACAATTTGCCAACACACTGGATGATGGCAACAGGCAAATAATTATGTCGTCGATGTGCAAAATTATAAAACTCTTAAAAAACATACAAACTGTTACGGTTAATAACACCGCAAGCCAAAGTACACGTGTGATTGACCTGTACGGTTACGTACAGCGGCTTTTTAACAAAATTCAAAACAGGCTTGGAAAAGACAGATTTCAATACTCAATATTACCCTGTCACAACATTTATTTGTCACAGACAAATACTGACGCTCTCGATATGATGGCTGTAAACATTGTTACCGAGATGTTTTTGCTCTGCAACAAAACCGCACAGATATTTGTTAAATTATGCGGTGACAGACAAAATAACTTTATTATAATTTCGAACGACCGGCACGGTCTCGGCTATACACCCGAGCAACTGCTGGAGCAAAACGAAAACACAAACCGCGATGGAAATGACTGTCGGCAGATTATTTCGCGCACTATATGCGCCAAGGTTGCCCGCGAGTGCGGTGCAAAAGCGTTTTTTACATCAACTTTTGGCGGCGGTGTTACACATGGAGTAATGTTAAAACGTGCACGTCCGCGTCAGACAACGCTCTATGATAATCTTGAAGATTACAACGACAACTATGAACTGCTTGATATATTGCTGGCGGATATTTAATTTGTATTTTATTTATGAAAGGGATATATAGTTATGAAGGTATTGGTTACAGGCGGTGCAGGTTACATCGGTTCACACACAATTGTTGAACTTTTAAACTGCGGTCATGAGGTTATTGCTTTTGATAATTTTTACAACAGCAAACCCGAAAGTCTTAATCGTGTCAAAAAAATAACAGGAAAAGACTTTAAATTTTACGAGGCTGATATGCTTGATAAATCAGCTCTTACAAAAATATTTGACGAAAACGAAATTGATGCTGTAATTCATTTTGCAGGTCTTAAAGCTGTTGGAGAAAGTGTTCAAAAACCTGTTATGTACTATCACAACAACATCACAGGTACACTTACACTCCTTGAAGTTATGGAAGCTCACGGCGTAAGAAACATTGTTTTCTCATCATCTGCTACAGTTTATGGCAACTCAAAGGTTGTTCCCGTAAGAGAGGATTTCCCCACAGGCACACCCACAAATCCCTACGGCTACACAAAGCTTATGCAGGAGATTATGCTTACTGACCTTTACACATCGAACAACGACTGGACAGTAACACTTCTTCGTTACTTCAATCCTGTTGGTGCACATGAAAGCGGTCTTATCGGTGAAGACCCGCAGAATATCCCCAATAACCTTGCTCCTTATGTTTCACAGGTTGCAATCGGCAAACTCCCCTTCCTTCGTGTATTCGGTAACGACTATGACACACCTGACGGCACAGGCGTACGTGATTTTATCCACGTTGTTGATCTTGCTATCGGCCATATCAAAGCACTTGATGCTTCAAAAGACAGAAAAGGCGTGTTCACATATAACCTTGGCACCGGCAACGGCTACAGCGTACTCGACCTTGTAAAAGCATTCGAAAAGGCAAGCGGTGTTCCCGTTCCCTACAAAATTGTTGAAAGACGCGAAGGTGACATTGGTTCACTTTATGCTGACCCGTCAAAAGCAAAAGCTGAAATTGGATTTGAAGCAAAACGCAATCTTGACGATATGTGTCGCGACATCTGGAGATGGCAAAAGAACAATCCCAACGGTTTTGATAACTAAAACCACCCCCCAATATAAATTCCGTCCCGAAAATCATATGGTTTTCGGGACACTTTTTAGGAGATTTAAATGGAAGTTTTAGCACCTGTAGGCGCAAAAGAACAACTTATTGCGGCGGTACGCAGCGGCGCGGATGCAGTTTATCTCGGCACAAAAGATTTTAACGCACGAAAAAACGCCGATAATTTTGACGATAACGAACTGAATGATGCAATAAGATACGCACACGGACGCGGAGTCAAAGTGTACGTCGCACTGAATACCGTGGTTACCGACAGCGAACTAAAATCCGCCATAGACACCGTTAAAAAAGTGGCACAGTATGGTGCAGACGCTGTTATTGTACAGGACCTTGCTATGTACCGCATCGTAAAGGATATATGCCCCGAAATGCCGCTTCACGCATCAACTCAGATGAGCGTACACAATGCCGAAGGCGCAAAGCAACTGCAACAACTCGGCTTTTGCCGTGTTGTACCTGCGCGTGAATTATCGCTTGATGAACTAAAAGCAATACGTCAAAGCGTCGACATTGAACTCGAAGTATTTGTCCACGGTGCTTTATGTATGAGTGTTTCAGGTCAATGTTATTTATCGAGTATACTTGGTCAGCGGAGTGCAAACCGCGGACTTTGCGCACAGCCCTGCAGACTTGATTTCAAATCGCGTTGCGGCGGTCATGCACTGTCATTAAAAGACCTGAGTGCCATTGAAATGTTAAAAGAACTCGAGGCAATCGGCATAAACTCGGCAAAAATCGAAGGGCGGATGAAGCGCCCCGAATATGTTGCCGCGGCAACAACAGCGTGTAAAGCGGCACTTTCCGGCAAAGAATACGACAAAGACACACTTCGTGCGGTGTTTTCGCGAAGCGGGTTTACTAACGGGTATCTCGAAGGTAAAAGAACGCGCGATATGTTTGGCTACAGAACAAAAGACGATGTTGTATCGGCAAATCCTGTACTTAAAACAATTGCAAACGAATACCGCAACGAAATGCCGCTTGTACCGATAACCATCGCAGCAGAAATTTTAAAAGACAAACCTATAAAAGTAACTATATGCGACCAAAAGAACAGAGTGACAGTTGAGGGCGGTATTGCTGAAGCGGCACAGAACAAGCCGACTGACATCGAGGCGGTCTCGCGCTCGATGCAAAAATGCGGAGGTACTCCGTTTTTTGCAACCGATATTAATGTGAGTATTGATGACGGATTATTTATACCCGCATCGGCTCTGAACGATTTGCGAAAACGTTCACTTGAAATGCTTTTGCAAAAGCGAGAAGTTACCGCCAACCGTAATATTTTTGAATTCTCCATGCCAAGAATTAACACTCTCTCCCACCCAAAAAAGCAACTGCTTTATGGCAGATTTGAAAACGAAGATCAGATTTGTGATGGATTTGACAGAATTATTCTTGACTATAATCTACTTTATGAAAATAAGTCTCTTTGCCAGAAATATCAGAACAAGCTCGTAGCGGAATTACCGACACTTATGTTCTCGAGGGGAGCATCTCTTGAAAGACTTTCGGAATTGAAAGCACGAGGAATTAACAAAGTTTTTGCGACAAACATTTACGGCATTAACATCGCAAAACAACACGGTTTTGAAATTGTTGGTGCATTTTCACTTAATATCAACAATTCACTTGCGCTGAACGAATATAAAAATATGGGGCTGAGTGAAGCAGAAATATCGTTTGAATGTTCACTTGAACGCTTTGATGCACTCAAAAAGCCAATTCCCTGTGGACTGATTGTTTATGGTAAAATGCCGCTTATGACAGTAAGAAATTGCCCTGTAAAAACCGATAAAGGCTGCGAGGGTTGTGACGGTAGTCCGTCAATTATCGACAGAATGGACACCGAAATTCCGCTTATGTGCAAAAACAAGCAGTATGTACGCCTTTTAAATCCCCAGCCGATTTATATGGGTGACAAGCTACAGCAACTCAAAAACGCGCACTTTTTAAGTTTTTATTTTACAAACGAAAGCAAACAAGAGTGCAAAAAGATTGTTGATAATGTTCTAAAACAAAAAAGTTTTTACGGCAAATTTACACGCGGATTATATTATAAAGAAATAAAGTAAGGAGTAGTCGAAGACTACTCCTTTAATATTGTATAGTAATAAACCGGCATCGCACTCCATCCGTGACAAAGACTGCCCGCATTATCAAATGCAGATTCACCCTCCTCGGTTTCCCAAAATGATGTTGCACCGGCATCCAGCATTTTTGAATATTTGTTGTCAATATCATCTAAAATGTATTTTTTGTATTTTGCGGCATCAACCTTTAAAAGCGCATCATATTTGAACGTGAGCATACTTAGTGACACTTCGGTAAGATCATTTGTTTCACAAAGCAATTGTGCAATATATCGAGGATTTGGGGCGGCACCGCACAAAATACAAAATGCATTTGTAAGTTTGCTCATCTTTTCTCCAACCCTATTGAAATAAAGTCCTGTGTTTTTATCATAAAACGTTTTATTAATTGCATTGTTAACAGACTGTGATATTGAAGCATAATCAGCAACAACACCTATAAGATCACAGATTTTTTGCATATTTTGAAGTGCAATTGAAAATAGCGCATTGAGGGCCAGGGTATACTTCTCATCTTTACCACCCCTAAGCCCTTTTGTCCATTCATAAAAATTCCAATATTCCCCTCCTTCAAAGTTTAACACAAGCCCATTTTGCATACGGTTTATAAAAGTATGTATAATTGATTTCAATTTTGGATAAATCTCTTTTGCAAGTGTTAAATCTTTTGAATATACAGTATATTCATAGACCTGTGTGAAATAATGAAGTGAAAAAGACGGAATTGCAAGAGCGCCGTTAGATGGAGTACAAATCGACAAAATACCGTCGGGTCTGATGTCTTTTGAAATAAGTAATAGGTTTGCACGTGCAAACTCATACTCCGAAAAAGCATAATAACCGCACAGCATCTGATTTCGGCTGTCCATTGTATACAAAGCCTGTTCACGCCAAGGGCAATCCTCGTAATGTTCGTGCATACAAAGACGTAAAGTATCTAGGCAAACAGAGTAAATTTTGTTTCGTAGATCATTTTTAAAGTCATAATGGTTAACATTAAGCGGATAATCACAAGGAATAAGTGTAAGGTGATCAACCTTTACAGGATTATCTGCAAACAATTCGAGATATCGACAGCCAAGACGCCTGAAATAGTTGGTAAAATCGTTATCGCCCGGCTTTAATGTGAGTTTTACACTAAAATCACGGTCGCCTATTATACGACGCACACCGCCGTCAACGATATGTTCACCAAAAGCAATCAAAACATTTTGGCTTTTTTCTGAAAAAATATTGAATTTTAAAAAACCAACAGTTTCCTTCCCCAAATCAAACAGATAGTGCGACGGAGAATCACTTTTTACAACAGTCGATTTTATCGGTTGACCAAACAATAAACGTTTTATAGGTCGTGGATACATTTTTAATTCTACACCTGTAACAACGCTTTTTAAATAAGGTGTTTCTGTAGCGTTCAGATTACAGTTATAACTAAAACCGAGTTGGCTTGTTATGTTTTTACAAGCACCCTGTAGGTAATATGGGTTTTGTCGACAAAGAGTTTGTTCATCCGACACAGCAATAATGCCGTTATTGTCATAAATCTTATACCAAAGACCAGCATCCCCCTTAAAATAAGTCATATTTGATACACCATAGTACCAAACAGTAATTTTAAGGGTATTTACACCGTTTTTGACATAAGGGGTTATATCGATTGTATCGTATATCTTATAATGAGGAAAATCAGAATATTGACCTGAAGATACAAAGCTACCGTTTATAAAAAGAGCGTAATTTGAGTCGGCGGATATATCAATCTTAGCATAGTCTGTACATACAAACTCACGTTTAAAATCGACATAACTATCAGGGGTGTCATCAGTTTTATTCCATATCCATTTTGGTTGCATTTTGTTTATACTCCTTTAATTTTTTCATAATATCGGGATTCTGAACGCCAAAATAGTTATGAAGAGTTTTATAAATATCCAAAAGCGGAACATACTGTTTATGGTTTTGCAGGTTGGGATAGTATGTTGTTTGTATAGGTGCAGACATTTTTTTACACGCATCATCAAGGGTTTTATACTCGCCCGAGACAACTGACGCTAAGATTGCACAGCCGTGAGCGGCGCCCTCAGTTGACGAAGTTACAGAGATTGGAATATTAAGAACATCCGAAAGCATTGAAACAAAAAACGGATTTTTTTGTGCAATACCACCTGCGGCGATTATGTTATTGATTGCAATACCCGATTTTTTATAGTTTTCAATAATGATAGCAGACGAAAATGCAGCACCCTCCAGAAGAGCACGATAGATTTCTTCGGGGCGGGTTGTTAAGGTAAGACCCATAATCATTCCCGACAGATTAAAATCGGAAAGCGGACAGCGGTTGCCGTTAAACCAGTTGAGTGCAACAAGACCCGCTTCGCCGATTTTTAGTTGTGATGCTTTTTTTGTAAGGTCGCTATGTGCGGATGCATTATCTTTATATTTACTGCCGACAAGTTTTTTGATATACCAGTCAAGTTGGTCGCCAAAACAAGCAAGTGCCGCTTCATATGTACAAAGGTTTGGTATAACTGAGTTTTCACTGCTTCCGCAAATACCGTCAATATCCTTGCGCACAGTATCGTTTACAATATAACATCCCGAAGTGCCAAGCACCATCATAAGTGTATTTGGTGTGGTAACTCCAAGCGAAATGAGCGGTGCGTGAGCATCAATCATTGGTGTTGCAACAGAGGTACCTTCAGCAAGTCCGCTAAATTCTGCACCGCGTTTATTTATTATGCCGACACACTCTCCGGCACAAACAATGTTTTCGGTGAGTTTGGTGCCGATTATTTCGCCAAAACCATCTTCAACCGAGTTAAGATATTCTTTTGAAGGGTACCCATCACGGATGCTCCAATAGGCTTTGAATCCCGCGTATGCTGCAGAATGTGTCTCAATGCCTGTAAGCATAAAAGAAAGCCAGTCACCCGCCTCTGAAAAACGGTCAGTCTTTTTATAAAGTTCAGGAGCGTTACGGTATGTTTCGAGGACTTTTGCAAAAAAACTTTCGGAAGAAATGGTGTTGTTATAGTATTTGAGCCACGGCGCATTCTGAGATTTTGCAGCATCCTCAAGTTGCTGTGCCTCAAGTTTGGCACCGTGATGCTTCCACAACTTTACATAAGCGTGGGGGTTTGATTCAAATCCGTCAACGTTACACATCGGGGTGCCATCGGAGAGGTGTGCAACCACCGTACACGCGGTAAAGTCGATACAGAGTGCGCTGATGTCGGCATTTGAAAGGTGTGCTTTTTTGAGTGCGCCTGTTATTACAGCTTTTAGCGCATAGAGATAGTCATTCGGGTTTTGAAGAGCATAGTCAGGCGGCAACTTGTTTCCGCAGAGTTTTGTATCAATGACAGCATCAGGATACTGTGCTGTGTGTGCAGAAACTATCTGGCCCGTAGATGCGCACATAATTACTGCGCGTGCTGAAAGTGTGCCAAAATCAACTCCGATTGTATATTTCATTTATATATACCTCAAATTGTTTTTTATATATTTTACACGAATAATTGTTTATAGTCAAATGAAAAGAGCGGACATTAAATCCGCTCTTTTATTATTAAATTATTCTGCGGTATATCCCGAGTAGTTTGCTACAAGAACTGCAACCTCCTGACGAGTGATTGCTTTCTTAGGATTGATATAAAGTTTACCGCCCTGGTTTGCACCGTTCATTATTTTATAATAAGATACTGCAAGTTTGATTGAACTCTGAGCCCATTTTGCAACGGTCTTGTCGTCTTCAAAGGTGAGCTGTGAATAGTCATAATCAACGCCTGTCTTCTTTGAATTATAAAGTTCATCAACCGTACCTTCGCCACGTGCAAATGCGATTGTACCAACCATGATACGAGCAAATTCCTGTCTTGTTGTTTCGGCATAGCCGTCAAACTTAGTTGTTTCTTTACCTGCCATAATGCCCATAGCATATACAGCTTTTACATAGGGATCTGCCCACTTGGGTATTGTGTCACCAAAGAGATGCTTAGTACCTGCATAGCTCTGTGTATTGATACCGAGAATCTTACATACAACGACTGCAACTTCAAATCTGTTGATGCCCTTTGTAGGTTCAAATTCTTTCTTTTCGTTACCAACAAAGTATGCATAGCCATTTTTATTAAGGTATTCTACTTCGTCTTTTGCCCATGATGCAATTTTGCCTGCGTCAGCATAAGTTGCTACAGTTGTTTGAGGTGAAACTACAGTTACCTTATACTCTTCAACGCCAAGACTAAGCTCACCCTTTGTAACCCAGATTTTAACATAGAACACATTGTTACGTCCTGTAAGCGGAAGTTCTGTATTTACTGTTACAAGCGGATTAGGTGAAGTTGTTGTGTATCTGAATCTTAATTCGTGGTCACCTGCGATGAGGTAGTTACTTTTTTCGTATCCTTCACCCGAGGCAACAAGTTGTAATGTATACTTGGTTGTACCGGGAGCAACATTGATTACAAAGTTGTTCTTTGTACCTTCAACTTCAACAGCATCTTTAATGCTGAATACCTTTGTTACTGAGCCAGTATTTTCCTCTTTGAACTCAGAACTCTTGATTGTAAGAGTTACAATGTTTGTTGAAGTTTTATCGGCTGATGTAACCTTAAGATAAACTATGGATGTGTGTTCTCTGAGAATGATTGTGTCACCCTTGATCGCTTTTGTACAAGCTGCATCCTCGTAAAGTGCCCATGTTGCAGCTTCACTTGAAAGGGTGGGAACAACCTTGAAGGTTGATTCGTAGATACTTGTTGTAAATGCTGATTTGTCGCCGCCTGGAGCATACATATTTACGATAGACTCAACTGTGCTTGTTGAAACGCCCTTTACAATGTTGAGTGTGAATGTGTTCTTAACACCTGTTTCAGACGTTACAGTAAGAACTACAGTCTTTTTGTCGATAATGCTTTCAACAACAAATGTGCCGTTGGGTTTTGCGAATAATTCTTTACCGTCAACAGTTGCTGAAATTGTAGCGCCGTCTGAGATAGTTGCATTGATTACAAACTCTGATTTATCAGATGATGCTGTAAATACATTACCGTTTTTGGTTGCACCTTGGATAGAAATAATCTCTGCCTGGTCATTTTGTGCCTGTACAACCGATACAGTATAGATTTTTGTTGTTTTGAGATCTTGTGATACAACCTTGATGTATCTTACAACAGGATAATCAGCAGGAACTTTTACAACGTTTGTTGCAATTTCGTTTGTACATGCATAATCAGTATAGAATGTATAGGTTGCGCCAACTGAAACTTCGGGTGTGGGTAAAGTATAGTATGAAGTACCAACAGGAACTGATGCATAGATGTTGTTGCCTGTTATCTTCCAGTTACCGAATTTTTCGATATTTGCACCTGTTGAAGCAGGTTTTGTAACAGTTGCGGTATAGAGTTCACTTACTGTTCCGTCGTATGAACTGAATTTGATATAGTAAACATTGTCACCGCCGCCGAGTGTTACAGGGTTTGTAACCTCGTTTGTGAGTTCTTTGTCGGTATAAATCTGACATTTTGCCTGACGGGTATTCATTTCAATGTCAAATTCATAGGTAGAAACCATAGCGTCAACAGTTGTTTTAAAGGTCTTTGTCTTTGCATCTGCACCATTGAAGACAAAATCAAGCGATGTATTATAATCTTTAGACGGATTTGACGGTTTTGTCATATCCCAGTCAAGGAAGTAGCTGTCACAATGGTTTTGCGGACAATCAAGGTTAGGTGAAACACCTGTTGCTGTTTTGCTAAGGCTTGATGAATAGAAGTTATCGGTCATATCCCAATATGAGTTGGGGTTACAAATGTTCATATTTGAATATGACTTGATAATGCTTCCAAGGAAGCGATTGTATTTAACAATGATGTTATCCTGGTCAAGAATTTGAAGATGATCAAGACCGTTTGCAATATCTGCAGTGTTCTTAACACCAACTTTACCGATGTACCAGTTAACGTTACCAGGAATATAATGTGATGCTGAAGGATCGTAGAATATATTATTTGTTAAGTGGAAGATATCACGGTCTGATGCAAAACGAACACCGATAATACCTGCACCTGAACCTGTTGTATCATAGAAGATGTTATTATCAAGTCTGATACGATTGTACTGACGGTCATCAGTAAGAGTTGATTCATTATTTATAATAAAGTAGTAGTTTGAAGGTGAGTTTTTGTAGAAGCAGTTGTTATACATTTCGAAGTTGAAGTTAAGACCCTTAGGTGCTGTAACCTCGTTTGCGAAAAGGAAACTGCCGTTATTTGCTGTATAGCAACCCTCAAACAAAATGTTTTCGAAATAACCCGTAAGAACATTCATCGAAAGATGGTTTTCCATACGGAAGTTGATAAGACGGGTTGTTTTGTGTGAGTTTGTCTGTTCCTGATCACCAACATTAAAGATGGTGTTCATAACTGCTGTTGCATTGTTTTCTTTTGAGAAGTATGAACCGCCGCCGGCGTTATCGGCAATACAGTTTTCTACTGATAATGTTGTGTGGCTGTTTTCCTTTTTAGATTTGTCAGCCGCACCCGATTTTTCACCGAATGTAAGACCGTCAACAATTACAACCGCTTTGTCACCTTCCGGTTCAACGTTTACAACTGTATTTTTAAGGTATGTTTCCTGGTCAGGCTGATCTCTTTCGGGATTGATTTCCCACTCAATTTCAGGATCTTCAAACTGACGGATATTGGGGTTGATACCATGTTTGGCACCAAGGATTACAACAGAACGCGAAATGTAAAGTTCTTGTGTGTAAGTACCCGAAGGAATGATTACTGTGGGTTCTGCTTTGCATACTGCAAATACATCGCTGATGTTAAGGAAAGCATTTTTGCCTACTTCAAACTCATAAAGAATTCCGTCCCACATTGAATAGTATGCAGAACCTTTTGCATAGTTCTTTATATCGTCTGAAATAAGATATGTGTCTACCTTATTAAATTTAGCAGCTGTTGCAGGGTCATAGGTTGAAACCGTTATTTCATATGTAAATGAATAGGAAGGATATTTTGGTGAAGTTGCTACAGCATAGAATTTGTTTTTCTCAACACCTGATTCAAGTTTTGTTGTATCGAACTCAGTAACAACATTTGTTTTTGTTGAGTCATATACAGTAAATACTGTTTCGGGGTCAGCCGATTTGAGTGCTAACTTATATTTTTTGCCATAGTCAAGAACTACTGATACTGTTTTGAATGTGTTGTCAACAGTAGCGCCTGTAATACCAAACGATTTGATTTCGAAAACAGAACTCTTGATTGTGAGTGCCTGGTTTACGAAGAAATAATTCATCTTAACATTGTCGTAACTTGCTGTGTGAGCATATACAGGGTCAATCTGATTACGTTCACAGTCTGCATAATAGTTACCTGTGAAGTCTACAACGGATGTTGAGAGCATTCCTGCAGTGTTAGGAAGATTATAGTAACCGATAAGTACATTATTATTAAAGTTGAGTGATGTACTGAATTCGTTGGTTGTTGCTGTTCCGCCGAGAGTGAAACCGATGATTGATGCATCATAGTTTTGCTTACCCTCAAACCAGTTATCGTGAACTTTTACAAGGTTTTTGGGGCTGGTAAGAGCGGCATTGATAGGAGCAACTTTCTTTGCTACGGCATCAGTAGGTGTATCGGGACCGTCAAGGAATACGCAATCATAAACCTCAAGGAGTGATGAGGTACGTGATGACGAGTCGTTTGCTGACGGGTCAACTGAAATCACACCGAATGTTGCCTGGTTGTTATAGAACATTGAGTCACTGATGTAGTAGGTCGGGTTCTGATCCTTAGGACCGTCAGCGTTACCTAAAAATGCAGTTGAACTCATTGTGTGGAACACATTTTTTGCATTAAGAACGGTAAGACCTTTACCTGCAACACTTGAAGTTTTGAGGTTTTTAACATAAGTGTCACTGATGTTGAGTGTTGTTACGATTGTTGCCGAGTTTGAGAACGAGAAAACATCAGTTGCAGCGTAAGTACCGTATGATGCGTTACCTGCACCGTTGATAACAGTGTTTACACAGTCAACGGTTGTGTTTGTTTTTCTTGCGCCTGCCTCGATAAACGAGAAGCCTCTGTAAAGTTCAAGACCATCGAATTTTACTTCAACATTGGTTTTGGTTGCTTTGTCAACAAAGATAACCGCTGCAAGAAGTGACTCATTTTCGGGTCTGTTGGGATTTACTTCCCAAGGATCTGTCTTTGCATTACCTTTTACAAAGGGGCTGATACCTGCGTTTGCACCAACAAGAGTGAGATTACCCTTGATTTTTAAAACGTCGGTATATGTACCGGGTGCAAGGAGGATAACAGGAGTTGAAATCTTATCTTCAACGCTCTTGTTATAAGCCGCCTGAATAGTGGCAAAATGATAGTCTTTGTGATAAGTCTCTTCGATCAGCTTACCTCTATAGGTGTATGTAACCTTTGTTCTGAGGTGATCTGCCTCTGTAAGAGATGCCCACGCAGGATTTACCACGTAAGCGTCAAGTGTGATTCTGTCATAGTATTCGTCGTCGGGCACATAGTTGTTTGCTGCCGATGCATATACAGTGAGCATCGAAACCAACATGAGCAGCGACAATACCAATGATAAAATGCGCTTTGCTGTTTGCTTCATAACTTTCTTCCTCTCTGGTTTGTGAAAAGTTTTATTATTAAATATAATAATACACGATTATTATAACAAATGAGTTCAGCAAAAGGCATAACTTTATGTTGCATATATACCACAAAATGTGATTTGTTTATGCTGTCTGTACAAAAAGATTTTTTGCCTAAAAAAAGCTATAGTCATTTGTACCAAAAATTAAACATAATATATAACAAAAATGACCAAAGGAGAATTGACATGAAAAGAGTTACCGCTTTTATTGTTATGTTTGTGATGTTGACTTTTATCACTGTTCCGACATATGCAAACGAGTCACTCGAATTAAACGTACCGTCGGCAATACTCATCGAAAAAACCACCGGCACCGTGCTTTATGAAAAGAATGCAGACCAGAAAATGAGACCTGCATCAGTTACAAAAATCATGACTTTGCTTTTAATTATGGAATCGATTCGCGACGGGCAGTACGGCTACAGTGACATCGTCAATGTTTCTGCGTATGCGACCTCGATGGGTGGATCTCAGGTTTATTTAAAAGAAGGCGAAAAATTCACCGTTGATGAGATGATCAAGTGCATCGCAGTGGCGAGTGCAAATGATTGCTGTGTTGCAATGGCGGAATTTACTTCAGGGTCGACAGAGGCGTTTGTGGACAGAATGAACAATCGCTCAAAAGAACTCGGAATGACCAACACACACTTTGAAAATTGCACAGGACTTGACTCAGATTCGCATCTGACAACCGCACGTGATATATCAATTATGTCAAGAGAATTATTAAAATTTTCCGACATTAAAAAATACACAGGAATTTGGACCGATAGCATTCGCGACGGCAGTTTCGGACTAACAAACACAAACAAACTCATAAGATTTTACGCAGGTGCAACAGGTCTTAAAACAGGATACACCTCTGCCTCAGGGTATTGCATTTCGGCAACTGCGCAGAAAGAAAATATGGAACTTATTGCGGTAGTAATGGCGGCAAAAACTGTTGACGAACGTACAAAAGACGCAAAAACTCTGCTTAATTTCGGCTTTAGCGGATATGAACTTTTCGAGCCGAAATTTCCCGAATTTGAACCCATAAAAATTATTAAAGGTAAAAAAAATAGCATTACTCCCGTTACAAACGGTACAGCGAACATCGTTGTTAAAAAAGGTCAGTCTAAAAATATCAAAACTGAAACAGATTTATGCAGCGACATACTCGCACCTGTAGAAGAGGGGCAAAAACTCGGCGAGGTAAGCGTAAAAATTGACGATAAAATTTTGTGCAAAAGTGACATAATTTCAGCCGAGTATGTGGGTAAATCGAGCATTTGGGACATTTTTTTTAAAATACTTCATTATTTTTTAATTGTTTAGACTTGAATATAAAAAAATAGTGTGTTATCATAAAAACGAGAGATAATTAAAGGAGTTAAATCAAATATGTCAGTACATGTTAACAGAAAGTATCTTAATGGCTTTATTAACGAAAATGAGCGTGAGTATTTAAAGCCTTACGTTGAGGTTGCACACAATATGCTCCACTCAAAAAAAGGTCCCGGAAACGACTTTTTGGGTTGGCTTGACCTTCCGCTTAATTATGATAAAGAGGAATTTGCTCGTATTAAAGAAGCAGCAAAAAAGATTCAGGGCAATTCGGATGTTCTTGTTGTTATCGGTATCGGCGGTTCATACCTCGGTGCGAGAGCGGCAATTGAATTTATTCATTCATCGCTTTACAACAATCTTGCAAAAGATACACCCGAAATATATTTTGCAGGTAACAACATCAGCGCAACTTATCTCAATGAAATAATTGATCTTTGCAAAGACAGAGATTTTTCAATCAATGTTATTTCTAAATCAGGCACAACAACCGAACCTGCAATTGCATTCAGAGTATTTAAAGAACTTGCAGAGAAAAAATACGGCGTTGACGGTGCAAAAGATCACATCTTTGTTACAACCGACAAGGCACGCGGTACACTCAAAGCACTTGCAACAGAGCAAGGTTACGAAACATTTGTGGTTCCCGATGACGTAGGCGGCAGATACTCGGTACTCACAGCCGTAGGTCTTTTACCTATCGCAGTATCGGGTGCAGACATTGACGAGATGATGCGTGGTGCCGCAGTTGCAAGATGCGACTTTTTAACAGACGAAAACGACTGCTATAATTATGCAATTGACAGAAATATTCTTTTAAGAAAAAATAAGACGACCGAAATGCTTATCACATACGATCCTTGTGCAGTTTATTTCGGCGAATGGTTCAAACAGCTTTACGGCGAGAGCGAAGGCAAAGATCAAAAAGGCATCTTCCCTGCAGCTGCTACCTTCTCTACTGACCTCCATTCACTCGGTCAGTTCATTCAGGACGGCAACCGTAACCTGTTTGAAACAGTTTTAAAAGCAAACAACGTTAAACGTGATCTCACAATCGGCGAGGTTGAGGGTGACCTTGACGGTCTTAACTTCCTTGCAGGAAAAACTGTAAACTATGTTAACGACAACGCTTTCCTCGGCACTGTTCTTGCACACAACGACGGCGGTGTACCCAACATCGTTTTAGAGTTTGACGGATATGACGAATACAACTTCGGCTACCTTGTATACTTCTTTGAAAAAGCTTGTGCAATTTCGGGTTACCTTCTCGGTGTTAATCCGTTTGACCAGCCCGGTGTTGAGGCATACAAAAAGAATATGTTTGCTCTGCTCGGCAAACCCGGTTACGAAAAAGAAACCGAAGCAATCAACAAAAAAATCGGCAGAGTATAATTTTGGAAAATCCTGCATTACGCAGTAAAAAATACATGCCGCAAAAATGCGGCGAGAGGAGTTTTAATATGATTAAAGCAATTATCGGAACAAAAGGCACTGGCAAAACCAAAAAGCTTATTGAAATGGTTAACGAAGCCGCTAAAACTGAACAGGGCAACGTTGTTTGTCTTGAATACGGCGACGGTTTAAAATACGATATATCTTCACAGGTCAGACTTATTAACGTTAAAGATTTTAACATCAAAGGTTTTGATGCTTTTTGCGGATTTGTAAAAGGTCTTTTTGCAGGCAACTATGACATCACTTCACTCTTTGTTGACGGTTTACTCAAAATCACAGGTGATGACCTTGTAAAACTCGGCGAAGTTCTTGCTGATATCAACAACGTTGCAGGTGATGCTAAAGTCACCGTTCTTGTTTCGGCTGACATTGCAACTGCGCCCGAATCAGTAACAAAATATATGTAATAATTACATAATGGAATGTTAAAATTCCCAAAACATTAAAAATAAAACGGAACCTACTGCAAATGCGGTAGGTTCCATTTTTATATATTTTTTTATATTTCGCTGTAATAAATTTTAATCATTTTGGCAGAGTCGAGTGTATGGCCCGTGTTGTTGCTGTGGTAGTATGCAACCAAGAAGCCGCCTTCAGCCTCGATTATCGCAGGATAGCAGAATGCGTTTTCGGGGTCGTTTTCGAGAGTGTAAAGACTCTCCTGAAAATCTGCAAGGCCAAAACTGCAATACGCTTTACCACGTGCATCAAACGATTTACCGTCGTCGTCACTTACCGCAACAACCAATGGTGTACGGCGGGGTGTTCCGCTTGATGAGAGGTCAAGACGCGAGGGGTTATAGGGCTGAGGGTTATATACTGCAACAGTTAAGTCCCCTACCCTCTTTACGCGCATAGGCGAGTCGGGGGACGTGAAGTTAAAGCCGGGTTCCGCAGGGCTCCAAGTATTTCCGCCGTCGGTTGAAAACGACTGATACTGGAAGCCGTAGTAAGTACGGCAATACATCCAAAGAGTGCCGTCCGCGTACTCATATAAACCGGGTTCTTGCAAGCCGACGTTATCAGTAAACGGCGAGCAAACAGCATTCGGCATAAGTTGCCAGGTTTTGCCGCAGTCGTCCGAATAAAAGAACGTTACAACAGAGCCTTTTACGCTGTCGGGCACGTATTCAGGATGAACACCGCCAACAGGCAACATAATTCTGCCGTTTTTGAGGCATACAAAGCAATCGTTGACAATACCTGTATAACCGCCGTAATTATGGCATGGGATAGGTGCGGACCACGTTTTGCCTTCATCCGATGACGAGGTAAAATAAGGCACACAATCCGTTCCTGTTTCTTTACGTTCCTTGCGGTCAAAAGCCATACCGATATTGCCGTCGGGCATACGAACAAGCGCAGGCGACATATAGTTTTGTGATTTTTCGTCGTGGGCAAGTAAAAGCGCAGGCTCTGTCCAGCTTTCACCTTCATCAGAAGAATATATTGCGTAGATATCAGCGTGGCCGTCATCGGCAAAGTTTGAGCCGATATAGTATGTATAGGCATACATTATTCTGCCGTCTTTGAGTCGTGCAAAAGTACCCTCGCCATTGCGGGCGTTTTGGGGAGATGTTGCAAGGAAAGCCACCTGTTTACCTACTTTTTTGAGTTTTTCCTTAGGTGTGGCTATACTGCGGCATTCAAGATAAAAACGCTTATCGCACGCGTGACCCATTGAGAAGGTTTTACGCGGAAGCACGCCGTCTTTTTTGATTACATCAAAGAAATTGTCCTTTTCGATGCCGTCAACGATAAAGCCGACACGGTCAGCACCCTCGGCACAGAGTTTTTTAACAACGTCGTCGCCGTGGATATAATCGGTCTCGCCACCGTATGTTTTTTCGTATTCGTCAAGGAAATTCTGAATTGTGCCAACTGTGAGTGAACAGTTAGGCTTTGTAAAGGTATAGGTTTCGCACTTGTCGCCGATACAAACCTCAAAAGCTTGTCCTTCTGCCTTGCCCTTGACAAGACCGCAGTAGTCACCCATTTTTTGCATAAGTACTTCGGGGTCTGCGCCAAAGAAAACACGGTGGATAGGCTCAAATTCAAGAGCCTCGTCATAGATATTCACAAGTTCAACAAGGGCGTAGCGTGCAGGGTGGTCCTTTGCCTTGTCACCAAGTTCTGTTTTGAGCTGTTCATAGTAAAGCTTTGCGGCGGCAAGCGAATGGTTACCGTCACCCATAGCGTAAATCATAGGATGCTCGTCACCCGATTTATCGCAAAGCTGGTCGATCTGGTCAAGGATTGTACGTGAAAACTCGGTTATTATCGAATAGCCCGTAATATGTCCGCCGCCTTGCATAAGGTCAAAGTCATACACCTTTTCGGAAAGTGCGATATAAGAATCAAGTTCTTCAATAACCTGTTTTTCTTTATCATTGATGAGCATCATTATGTGCGGCATCTCAACTGGTGCGTTTTTACGGATTTCAACACGTGCGGGAAGACGCGAGGTAACGGTCATTTCGGTGGGTCTGCAAAGTGCGGTTGTACCCTCGGAATAGTCATATACCTCAAGATCAATTGCGCCCACAAGACCGCGGCGTACCTTGCCGTTTGCAAGTGTTCTTTTTACGTAAATAAGGCGCTGACGGTGAGTTTGCAATACGCCCGATTTTATATATTCGTTCATTGTTTTTGTAATTTCGGGCGAACGCTTGTCAGTCTCGGAAAGATAAATTTCGGGAAGCATAAGATTCAAAGTTGAAGGTGCATCACCTACAAGTTTTTCAACAGCATTCCAATATTCAGGCTCACTTGTGTACTGGTCACACGCAACACAAGCCCATTTTTTCATCGCTTCGGGGTCTTTACTGAATGACGGAAGCAAAAGTTCGGTATATGTAAATCCACATTTATTGGCCATTATTTAGTCCTCCATAAATACGCGGAATGCACGAACTGTTTCGTAGATATCTGCTTTTGATGCGAGTTCAAAGGGTGCGTGCATTGATAAAAGTCCTACACCGATATCAAGAGTGTCAATATTGCGGTTAGCAACATACATTGCAACAGTACCGCCGCCGCCCTGGTCGATTTTGCCAAGAAGTCCCGACTGCCAGATAACGCCGTTTGCATCAAAGAGGTTTGTAAAGTATGCCATGGTTTCGGCCGATGCGTCTGAGGTTGATGATTTGCCACGGGCGCCTGTATACTTTGTGACAACAGGCCCATGACCGAGGATTGATGCATTCTGTTTATCGTGAACAGATGCAAAAACAGGGTCATAAGATGCACTTACGTCAGCTGAAAGGCATTTACTGTTGTACATTGCAAGACGAACGTTTTTACCCTCGCACATTTTTTCAACAACAAGTTCTAAAAATTCACTCTTCATACCTGTTGTGCCGTCAGAACCAATTTCCTCTTTGTCAACAAGTGCTACAAGTATCGAATGCTTGGGATTTTTTACGTTAAGAAGTGCTTGATATGCAGTCCACGCACAGATGCGGTCATCGTGACCATAAGCACCCACAAGGCTGTTATCAAAACCGACACTTGATGCTTCAAGTTTGGGGACAAACGAAATCTCAGCTGAAATAAGATCGCGTTCGGTAATGCCGTATTTGTTGTTTAAAATCTTTAAAACTGCCTGTTTTATTTTGTTATTCTCTGCATCTTTTAACGGGATTGTACCGCAAATTATACGAAGGTCTTCGCCCTCTATGCCTTTTGCAAGTGTTTTTTGCATCTGATCAGCAGCAAGGTGCGGAAGCAAGTCGGGAATACAGAAAGTATATTCGTTGTCAGAAAAATCAACTGTTTTTCCGTCCTTTGTGATTGCAACGCCTTCCATTGAAAGAGGAAGTGCAGTCCACTGATACTTTTTGATACCGCCATAGTAATGTGTCTTTAAAAGAGCCATACCCTCATCCTCATAAAGCGGCTGGGGCTTGAGGTCAAGACGGGGGGCGTCGATATGTGCGGCACAGATGTGTATACCTTTATTCTGAATATCCTCACCCATAATTCCGAGGAAAATTGTCTTATTACGGTTAATAATATAAAATTTATCGCCTTTTTTAAGTGGTTTGTCAAAGTCGAGCGGTTTAAAGCCGTTTTTCTCAGCATCCGCTTTAAAGAAATTAACACAGGTGCGCTCGGTTTTGCACTTGTTCAAAAAGTCGATATACTTATCGCAAAGAGCATAAATCTCTGCAGTATCTTCGGTCTTTTCAAATATGTTGGTTTTGTTGTACAAAAGTTCTTCTGACATATTATTTCTCCTTTAATAAATCAGCCTATATATTTTTTGGGTACGCAGTACCTTTTTTACGTAAGTTTCGGTCTCGACAAACGGAATAACATCTAGAGTTTTACCATCAGCCGAATAGTTTTTATTTGAAAGCCAGGTGTTTACCCTGCCGCGCCCCGCATTGTATGCCGCAAGACTGGTAGAATCATCACCAAACTCTTGTTTAAATATTGAATAGATTGCACAGCCGTAGCGGATGTTTGTATCGGGGTCAAACAGCGAGTTTTTGGCATAGTCAGGGTCATTTTCACGTTTTGCTGCCCATTCGTAAGTTTCTTTTGTGATTTGCATTAGACCGTAGGCGTTTGCATGCGACAGTGCGCGGTCGTTAAAATTACTCTCGCACTTGATTACAGCATACACGAGGTCTGCATCAATGCCGTATTGCCCCGAGTATTTTTGCACCTCATCCGCATATTTTTGCGGATAGAGATACCGCAATGCAAAAAACGATATCGCAAACAACGCAAACAGTACAAAAACTGTTAATATTGTTTTTTTAATAATTTTTTTCAATCGGTTACACCTTTTTCAGTTTGTTTACAAGTTCTTTAACAGAGGCGGTCAACTCATCAGTTGAACCGTTATTTTTTATAACATAGTCACAGTTGTCGATATAAAATTGCGGTTTGTGTTGGTTGGCAAGACGCAGTTGTGCGTCAGCCTCAGTTATGCCATCGCGTATCATAATGCGCGAAACTGCGTTATCACTGACAATACCCACCGTCACATCGCAGATGTGTGCCAGGTCAAATTCAAAAAGCATCGGTGCATCAACAAGCACATCACCGCCCTGCAAGATTTTTTTGGTTAGGGCAGATACAATGCACGGCTTTAAGAGTGACATAAGTTTATTATACTCGGTTTTGTTACAAAAAATTATTTTTGCAAGCGCCTTGCGATCAACCATGCCGTCAGTTACAGTGCCGAATTCATTTTTGATTTTTTCTATTACTGCGGGGTCGGTATAGATTTCGTCATGCACCATTTTGTCACAATCAATATGCAAAAGGCCGCAATTTTCAAATATTTTTGCAGCAGTGGTTTTACCGCTTCCGCTATGTCCTGTAAGGCCTATTACCATTATTCACCTACATTAATAACATTGAATGCCGCCGCGCGAAGCATACGGTTATAGATGCCCAGACCAACGCCTGTCGGCTCAATCACACGGGCATAAATCATCTCGACATCGGTATTATCAAACTCATAAAGCGACGAAAAAAGATTATGCGACAACGTAAGCGGCTCACTTGGGTTACCGTATTCGATAGTATGCGCATCAAACTCTTTACCCTCGCCATAAAAGCAAAGGACACCGATTTTTTTATCTGAATCTTTAATTTTTTCTTTTATATACTGTTTTACAGCGTTGTCGCTTCCGCGGACAAGCTCCATCTTTGCCTTTGGGGCATAATGTTTATAGAGCATACCGGGGGATGCAACAGGTGTGCCGTTTTCAACGGGAGTGAGAACATTTTTATCAACCGTCACGCTATAGCCCTTTTCTTCGAGCATTTCGGGAGTTATTGCACCTGGGCGAAGAACTGTGAGTTTATTTTTGCCTGTCGGCAAAACAACAGTGCTTTCGATACCGATATCACAACTTCCACCGTTTATAATTCCCGAAACCTTACCTTTGAGATCGGAAAAGATATGCATAAATGCTGTCGGCGAAGGTCTGCCCGAAAGGTTTGCGCTGGGTGCTACAATCGGAACGCCTGCAAGGCGGATAAGTTCCGACGCAATCGGGTGCGACGGACAGCGTACAGCAACGGTATCACCGCCTGCAGTCACGATATCGGGCACGTCTTTGGTTTTTGGTAAAACAACGGTAAGAGCTCCCGGCCAGAATGCGCTAAAAAGCGGATAAAGGCTATCATCCACTTCCCTTGCAACAATGTCAAGCATCGAAACGTCGCTGATATGCGCAATAAGCGGATTGTTGGCGGGGCGTTTTTTTACCTTGAAGATTTTTTCAACAGCATCTGCGTCAAGGCAGTTTGCGCCAAGACCATAGACGGTTTCTGTTGGAAAAACCACAAGTTCGCCCGACTTTAGCATATCGGCATACTTGGAAAGTTTATCAAGATTTATATCATCGGTATTAAATATATCAATAAGTGTATTCATTTTATTCCTGTGAACTCTTTAATTTTTCTGCCTGATCCTCGGTAATAAGCGCATCAATAACCTCATCGAGTGCGCCGTTGAGTATCTGTTCGAGTTTGTAAAGGGTAAGACCGATACGGTGGTCAGTAACTCGTCCTTGCGGATAGTTATAGGTGCGGATACGCTCACTACGGTCGCCTGTACCGACCTGTAGTTTACGCTCCGAGGCAATCTCGGCGTTTTGTTTTTCACGCTCCATTTCAACAAGGCGTGAACGAAGGATTTTGAGTGCGCGTTCTTTGTTTTTATGCTGCGAACGCTCGTCCTGACACTCAACAACAAGGCCTGTGGGAAGGTGGGTTATACGGATAGCACTCTCAGTTTTGTTAACGTGCTGACCGCCCGCACCTGATGAACGATAGGTGTCAATCTGCAAATCGGCAGTGTTGATTTCAAAATCAACTTCCTCTGCTTCCGGCAAAACTGCAACTGTTACGGTTGAAGTGTGAATTCTGCCACCGCTTTCGGTCTCGGGTACACGCTGAACACGATGAACACCGCTCTCGAATTTATAGCGCGAATATGCACCCTCACCACTGATTGAAAATGAGATTTCTTTTATGCCGCCGAGTTCGGTATCATAGAGGTTGAGCACCTCGTATTTAAAGCCTTTGGTCTCGGCATACATTGTATACATACGGTAGAGGTTTGCCGCAAAGAGTGCCGCCTCTTCGCCGCCTGCACCACCGCGGATTTCGATAATAACGTTTTTGTCGTCGTTTTCGTCACGCGGTAAAAGAAGAACCTTGAGTTCTTCGGCAATTCTTACAAGAGCCTCTTTTGCCTCGCGTTCCTCTTCGATTGCGAGTGTGCGCATCTCATCGTCAAGGTCAGGGTCGGCAAGAAGTTCTGCACTGTCATTTACAGTGTTTTCGTTTGCAATATACTCGTTATATTTATCGATGATGGGAGTAAGATGCTTATGCTCTCGCATAAGTTTTGTGTATGCAGCCTGGTCACTGATTATGTTCGGGTCGGCAAGTTTTTCTCCCAGTTCGTTATAGTGGTCATATATTTCTTTTATTTTATTAATCATTTTTTATTCTCCCTTTACTATTGTTTTAATGTTTTTTTCGGCTTTTGCACGTGGAACCATCACCTCGCGCTCACAATTGGTACATTTGATTTTAAAATCCATACCCACACGCAGTACCAAAAACTCTTTATTACCGCAAGGGTGTTGCTTTTTCATTATCAGTTTATCGCCGACATTTACATCCATATTTTTACTCCTTTATATTTAACCATAGTATTATAACATATTAATATATAAAATAAAAGAGGATAATTAAATTTTTTGTGTAATTTACAGACAAAATCCTGAATAGATTTGTAATAAAGTTATTAGGAGGTTTTGTAATGAAAAACAAGGATTATTTGCCCGAGGGCGAAGGCAATCAGTTATACGGCGGACTGAAAACACTTATACGCGCAAAAGAACTGGGAACAATACACGAGGCGCGCTGTCTTATGTGCGATGCCGACCACAATCTTCATCTAAAAGTGTGCGATTTTGATGCAATAATACCGCGTGACGAGGTGGCACTCGGCATACGTGAAGGGTATACAAAGGATGTTGCAATTATTACACGTGTCAACAAGTATGTTTGTTTTAAGGTTATCGACATTATAGAATGTGACGGTATAACAACAGCGGTTTTGTCGAGAGCCGAGGCACAGCGCGAGTATCTTGACTATATATATGAGAACTTTTATCCGGGGAATATTTTAAGCGCAAAAATCACACATCTTGAGCAGTTTGGCGCGTTTTGTGACATCGGTTGTGGCATTGTTTCGATGATACCGATTGACTGTATTTCGGTATCACGCATTGACCACCCGAACACAAGGTTTTATGCAGGGATGGACGTAAAAGTAATATTAAAAGAAATTGACAGGCAAACGGGCAAAATCTCGGTATCTCACAAAGAACTGCTCGGAACGTGGGAGCAGAACGCCTCAAAATTCAAAGTGGGTCAGACAGTTTCGGGAATTGTACGCAGTGTTGAGGATTACGGTATTTTTATTGAACTTCTGCCAAACCTTGCAGGTCTTGCAGAACCGCACAAAGACGTATGCGCAGGTACACGGGTGAGCGTTTACATAAAAAGCATCATACCCGAAAAAATGAAAGTAAAACTCGCAATTGTTGAGTGTACAGGTACACACTCCCACACCGACCCTATAGAATACATTTATACAGCCGACAACATTAAAGAATGGTACTACTCGCCCAAAGGGTGCGCAAAATCTGTTTTTACAATATTTTAAAAAGGGAAAGCCTTGCTTTCCCTTTTTAACTGTAAAATCTGTTTATATGTTTGATATGTTCGGGGATGTCGAGTTTTTGCGGACACACCTCTTTACAGGCACCGCACTCAATACACTCGCTCGGTATTTTTGAAAATGCATCCCTGTCTTTGGCATCAATGCGTCTGTTTGAATTATAAAGTGAAAACAGTTCCGGAATACGAATATTTTGAGGACAAACAGGCACACAGTATTCACAAGAGGTACAAGGCACAAGTTTTTCATCAATAATTACGCGTCGCGCTTGTTGTATTACTCCGTAATCACCCGGACAAAGCGGTTTAAAATCCTGCATAAATGAGATATTATCATCGAGTTGTTCCATATTGCTCATACCCGAAAGCACCATAAACACGTTGTCAAGACTTGCCGCAAATCTGAGCGCCCACGATGCATACGACATATTTTTGTTATGTGCATCAAAAAGTTTTTGAGCGCGCGGATGGATATTTGCAAGCGTACCGCCCTTTACGGGTTCCATTACAATTACAGGCACATTATGTTTACAAGCAACCTCATAACAAAGACGTGACTGCACACGGCTCGACTCCCAATCGAGATAGTTTATCTGTAACTGTACAAACTCAAACTCGGGATGCTCAGTTAAAACCTTATCTAAGAACTCGGCATCATCGTGGAACGAAAAGCCAAGACGCTTTATGAGTCCCTGCTCTTTTTTTTGCATAAGCCAGTTAAAGCTGTCAAGGTCTGTATGCTTTTTATACATTTCTTTATTTATAGCGTGAACAAGATAATAGTCAAAGTATTCTACACCGGTCTTTTTGAACTGTGTATTAAAATAATCCTCGCGTTCTTCTACAGTATTAAAAAATGCGCTGTGAAGTTTGGTAGCAAGTGTAAAACTTTCGCGAGGGTAGCGGCTTGTGAGTGCTTCACGCACCACATTTTCACTCTCAAAATCGCAGTACATCCACGCCGTATCAAAATATGTAAAACCTGCCGATATAAATTTATCAATCATTTTTTTGGTAAGTTCGATATCAATTATTGACTTGCCATCTTTTTCAATCTGGGGCAGTCGCATAAGTCCAAAGCCGAGTTTTTTCATTAAATAATCACCTCAATTATTATTATACAATATACTTATTCCTCTATCAAGTTATTTTTTGCTGATAATGGGTATTGACAAACGGACAAAAATGTATTATAATATGCCAGTGTAAAGTCAAAGGCTTTACAGTAATAATTTTCCAAGGGAGGCTGCAAATGAAAGATTTTAAAATTTCGATGCTTATGGATTTTTACGGCGGAATACTCACCGATAAACAACTTGACGCACTTGATTTGTACTATAACGAAGACCTTTCACTTGCAGAAATTGCTCAGCATACAAAAATCACACGTCAGGGTGTGCGCGACTCAATAAAACGCGGCGAGGCCATACTTCTCGAGATGGAAGAAAAACTCGGATTTTATCAAAAGTATGCGAGTGTTGACGACAAGGTCGCAACAATAAAAAACCTTACCGAAAACATAAAAGACATCAACTCACGCCACAGTTTTTCAAAAGATATCGCAGAATTTTGCGACGATATCCTCAGTGAACTTGCGGTTTTTGAACAAAATCAGGGAGAATAATCTATGGCATTTGAAGGTCTTTCTGACAAACTCGCAAGGGCGTTTAAAAACTTAAAGCGTAAAGGCTCACTCACCGAAAGCGACGTCAAGGTCGCAATGCGTGAAATCAAACTCGCACTGCTTGAAGCCGATGTTAGTTTCAAAGTTGTAAAAGAGTTTATAAACAGTGTGTCGGCTCGCTGTGTGGGCAGTGATGTTCTCGAAAGTCTTACCCCCTCGCAACAGGTTATAAAAATTGTAAACGAAGAGCTTACCGCACTCATGGGTGCAGAGGTTTCTAAAATAAAAATCTCATCGGCGCCGCCCACTGTTGTTATGATGGTCGGTCTTCAGGGTACAGGTAAAACCACCCACTGCGGTAAACTTGCAAAATACTTTAAAAACCAACACAAGCGTCCGCTTATGGTAGCGTGTGACGTTTACAGACCCGCCGCAATCTCACAGCTTTGCATTGTGGGTGAGTCGGTGGATGTACCCGTATTTAAAATTGACGGCGAAAAGAACCCGGTAAAGATTGCAAAAGCGGGTATTGAACACGCAAAAAAACACGGCAACGATATTGTTTTTATAGATACCGCAGGTCGTCTTCACATTGACGAACAGTTGATGGACGAGTTAAAGGAGATAAAAGCAGAGGTAAAACCCTCGGAAATTTTGCTTGTTGTTGATTCGATGACAGGTCAGGATGCCGTTAACGTGGCACAAAGCTTTAACGAACTGCTTGATATTGACGGTGTTGTTCTTACAAAACTTGACGGTGATACACGTGGCGGTGCGGCACTTTCGGTTAAGCATATCACCGGAAAACCGATAAAGTTTGCGGGTATTGGCGAAAAGATGGACGATATCGAGCCGTTTTATCCCGACCGTATGGCATCGCGCATACTCGGTATGGGTGACGTACTGACGCTTATCGACAAGGCTCAGGCGGCTTTTGACGAAAAAGAGGCCGAAGAACTCGAGAAAAAATTAAGACAAAACAAATTTACGCTCTCTGACTTTTTGGTTCAGATGAAGCAGATAAAACAGATGGGACCGCTCGAAAACTTACTCGGTATGATGCCGGGGATGAGTTCTCAGATGAAAAACGTCAGTGTTGACGAAAAACAAATCGCACGTGTTGAGGCAATCATACTGTCGATGACACCAAAAGAACGCGATGACCCATCCATTATGAACGCGTCAAGAAGACGCAGAATTGCACAGGGTAGCGGCACCTCGGTTGAACAGGTTAACAAGTTACTCAAGCAATTTGAACAGATGAACAAATTATTTAAGCAACTGAATTCCAAGGGGAAAAACAAAAAGAATCTTCTCCGCGGATTTGGTATATAAAAAACATACGAAAGGAGACCTAAAAAATGGCTGTTAAAATCAGACTCAGAAGACTTGGTGCAACCCACGCTCCCACATACAGAATCGTTGTTGCAGATTCAAGATTCCCCCGCGACGGTAGATTTATCGAGGAGATCGGTACTTACAATCCTTGCACAGAGCCGTCAACCGTTACCATCGATGCTGACAAGGCAAAGAACTGGATCAAAAACGGCGCTCAGCCCACAGACACTGTTAAGGCTTTGCTTAAAAAAGAAGGCGTTCTTTAATAATTAGCTGTTTTAATTACTTTTAGGATTGGAATTGCATTATGAAAGAACTTATAATCTATCTTGCAAAGTCGCTGGTAGACCAGCCTGATGCTGTTACCGTTACAGAAGAGGAAAATGACGATGCTATTGTATACACTCTCAGCGTTGCTGAGGACGATATGGGCAGAGTTATCGGAAAGCACGGCAAAATTGCAAAGGCTATCCGCTCTATTGTAAAATCGGCATCATACAAGCTGTCGAAAAAAGTTGTTATTGAAATTAAATAACTTTTTGAAGGGGAGGCGTGTGCCTTCCTTTTGTTTTTTTGGGAGAGACGTTATGAACGATAATTTATTAAAAGCAGGTAAAATCGTAAACACACATTCGCTCAGGGGCGAAGTACGCATATTCCCCTATTGCGACGATGCTGATTTTTTGTGCGAGTTTGACACACTTTACATCAACGGAGAACCTAAAGACGTTGTTTCGGCACGTGTGCATAAAGGCCAGGCACTCATAAAATTTGACGGCATCACCGATATCAATATGGCTGAGGCGCTTGTCGGCAGTATTGTTTTTATTGATAAAGACGATATTGAACTTGAAGAAGGCAGATATTTTATTGAGGACCTTAAAGGCTGTGAAGTGTTTGACATCGACTCAGGCGAAAGTTACGGCAAGGTCACAAACGTTATACAGACAGGTGCCAACGATGTTTTTGAAGTGACATCAGAACAAAAAACAGTTCTTGTTCCAAAAATTGACGATGTTGTAAAGGAAATCGACATCGATAAAAAGCGCATTGTAATCAAAGCTTTAAAGGGGTTGTTCGAATGAGATTTGACGTAATGACACTCTTTCCCGAGATGATTGAAAACGCTATGGGCGAAAGCATTATCGGAAGAGCGGCAAAAAACGGAATACTCTCAGTTAACGCCGTAAACATCCGCGATTTTGCAAATAACAAACACAACCACGTTGATGATTACCCTTACGGCGGCGGTTTTGGCATGGTTATGCAGTGTGCGCCGATTTACGACTGCTATCAGAGCATCACAAAAGACCTCAAAGAAAAGCCGCACACAATATATATGTCACCTAAGGGTAAAGTACTGACACAAAAACGCGCACGTGAACTTTCGGAACTTGATAACATTGTTATTTTATGCGGACACTACGAGGGTGTTGACCAGCGCGTTATCGACGAGATTGTTGACGAAGAAATCTCAATCGGCGATTATGTACTCACAGGCGGCGAACTTGCCGCGTGTGTACTCATTGACTGCATAAGCCGTATGATTGACGGTGTACTTGCCGACAAAGAGGCTTTTGAAAACGAGAGCCATTACAGCGGACTTTTAGAGCATCCGCAGTACACACGCCCGGAGGAATGGCACGGCAAACGCGTACCCGACATACTGCTTTCGGGTCACCACGCAAACATCGAAAAATGGAAATATGAACAAAGTCTTATGCTTACCAAAAAATTAAGACCCGATATGTTAAAAGGCGATGAATGACATTCATCGCCTTTTAACCTTTCACAGCACCTGCAACTACGCCGTTTATGATATATTTCTGACCAAAAAGATAAAAAATTATAATCGGTATTATTGCCACGACGAGCATAGCCATAAACGAACCCCAGTCAACCGAGCCGTAAGCACCCTGCATCGCAAGTTGGATTGCAACGGGTACTGTTTTATACTTTGACCCGAGTACAAGGTAAGGTAAAAGATAGTCATTCCACACCCACATTGTCTGAAGAATTGCAACAGTTACCGTAATAGGCTTCAAAACAGGAAACACGATTTTAAAAAATGTCTGAAGCGGAGTGCAGCCGTCTATCATTGCTGCCTCCTCGATTTCGAGCGGGACACTTTTTACAAAGCCCGAATACATAAACACCGAAAGCCCCGCTCCAAAACCGAGATAGACAAATATTATGCCAACCGGATTATTGAGAGACAGTTTTGTTACAACGTTTGTCATTGTATACATAACCATCTGAAACGGCACAACCATACTGAATAAAAAGATAAAGTATATTGTCCTGCAGAGTTTTGAACCCGAGCGGATTATATACCACGCCGCCATTGACGAACATAGTACAATTGCACCGACCGAAGAGACAGTTATAAACAGCGAACGTCCGAATGCGCCGAAAAAGCCGGTACGCATTGAAACACCCGTAAGTGACGAAAACCAGTTGCCGAACAACCCTGAGTTTGCAATACCCCTGAGATAGTTTGAACTGTCAAAGGTAGAGGCATTAGGAAATGCAAACGGATCACTCATAATATACAGTTTGTTTTTGAATGAATTATAGGCAACAATAACTATAGGCGCCAAAAATATTACGGCAGCCGCAATAAGCACCGCATACAGCAGAATTTTATAGCGTTTTTTTATCACAACTGCTCCTCCTTACTGCGCGTAATACGAAGTTGTAAAAACGCAATCACCCCAACAATCAGCGAGAACACAACTGCCTTTGCCTGACCAACACCCTGTTGCCCTACTGTTGTATAGAAAGTATTATAGATATCGAGTGCGAGCATAGATGTTGAGTTTGCGGGTGCACCGCCCGTCAGTGCGAGGTTTTGGTCAAACAACTTGAACGAGTTTGAAAGTGTGAGAAATGTACAGATTGTGACAGATGGCATAATCATAGGAATTATAATCTTGCGAAGTGTCTGAAAAGGCGAAGCACCGTCAATCTGCGATGCCTCGGTGAGTGAGGTGGGAATACTTTGTATTCCCGCGATGTAAATTACCATCATATACCCCACAAGTTGCCAGTTCATAACCGTTACAAGACCCCAGAATCCATAAGTTGCACTATAAGTGATATCAACGCCGAAAATTCCAAGAATACCGTTTATTATGAGGTTCCAGATATAGCCAAGCACAATTCCGCCGATAAGGTTTGGCATAAAGAACACCGTGCGGAAAAGGTTAGAACCTTTAAGACCGCGTGTAAGTGCCAATGCCAGAAAAAAAGCAAGTACATTTACGCTTATTACCGATACAACAGTAAACGCTACTGTAAACCACAGAGACTTTAAAAAGCCTTTATCGGAAAACACCGCAAGATAATTGGAAAACCCCGAAAAAGTTGCGTTTTCGACTGTAGTAAAATTGCAGACCGAAAGATATATGCCCATAACGAAAGGTACTACAAACGCAAGTATGAAAGCGATGAGTATCGGCATTACAAATATTGGAAAATATTTTTTTAGTTTTCTATTCATAAATTACAGTTTGTCGCTCTCCGATTTCCAGGTGTCCTTGACAGTTTTTACAACATCGTTCCATTCGAGTGTACCCTGCGCATACTGCAACAGTGCAGAACCGAAGGTGTTCTTAAATGACTGTGACGGGAAAAGTGTAAAATTCCACGGTACCGAGTTTTTATCGCTGCGTGAACTCCATTTTATAACCTCACGTGCAAGTGGATCGGTGGGAATCTCATCATCGGCAAAGGTGTCGAAAGGCGCTATAAAATCTAGTTTGTTGGTTACAAAGTCTTTACCTGTTTCACTCGAAAAAAGCCAATATAAAAAGTCTTCTGCCGCCTTTTTTTCTTCATCGCTTGCTTTAGCATTTATGCAAACATAGTTAAGTCGGATCGTAGCCATGTCGTTCTGTGAGCCAAGGAGTTGAAGG